>CAMBUJ010000067.1 GCA_945871005.1 Opitutus sp. GAS368
TTACGGCACTACCTCCAATGCAGTTCACCTCCAATTGTGGGCTTCGATCTGCACTTATCTCGCCATGGCCATCACCCGTAAACAACTCGGAATCACCACGAATCTGACCACTTTCGTCCAAGTTCTGTCACTTCATGCGATTTCAAAAATGCCTATCGTTGAGCTATTTGCCAATACGCATACAAAGAAAAAGAGCCTTCGCTATACGACCCATTGATGATCAACCACTTTAAGTGAGACAGCATTGGCTGCTTCCTCTCCACCCGATTGATCGACTTCCGTCCCAATAAGAAAATATAGGGAGGGGGGCAGGGGAGGGAGCTTGGCCCGCTCCTCGCACTGACCGCCGCCGAAGGCGGCTCTGGAGTTTGGCCCCAAAAGCAGGTGGAAGAGAAGCAGCCGGAGGCCCGGTTACGCAGCACGGAAGAGTGCTTCAGCTAGGAAGGGGGGAGCTTTCGATGGGTTCGTGAAGGTAGGCGCAGTGGACGCGAAGTCGGAGAAACCCGCTGAGGCGATCTGGTCAGCCCAGCAGTCGCTGCGCAGGGTGCGCAAGAGATCCCCCGTGGAACGGGTCGCAGGTGAGGCCCCCGCCGAGTGCGTTCGCCATTTGGGCGGACGCAGATGCGGCGGCGGATCGGGAGTTTGTCCCGCAGGATCGCCGAAGAGCAGGGCGGCGATTAACACCAGCGCATAGGCGGCGACGGTGGCGGCCGGTTGGTTGCGGTTGGAGGCGGCGGTGCGCAGTTGTGCCTGTCCGGTACCGATCAGGTTTTTCTCGTCCCGGAAGTTCCCCTCGATGCCCCAACGCCAGAGGTAATACTGCTCAATTATGCGTAGTAAAAACATACTCGGAATACCTTATCAAATCAGCAACAACTAGTTAACAAAAGTACAGATACTTCTGCTGTTTTCCAATAAATTTATGAGTAAAGCATCTCCCGCCAAGACAACTTCGGAGTCAAAAGTGGCTACCACGACTTCAGTGGCGCGCGAAAACAATATCGCATTAGCAGTTTCATTCATAACCAAGCAATTTGGCGAAGGATCCATCATGCGCTTTGGTGATACACGACCAGCTAAAGGACATCGGTTGGCACGGTCGAGTTTCAAGGGAGGCTAATTGGATCTTATCTCGATGGGCTGAACACGCGAAGCCGAGGTACTCAACCAAATGGATTATTGCGTACGCGGAGAGAGAGATGAAACCGCATTGAGGAACTGCCGAAGGACCTGTTTGCCGACCACGTCGACTCCATCGAATTCGCAATCAACCAGTAGAGGAGGTGGCTATCGGACTTCGCCCAGGATTGAACTCCGAAGTTAGCGGCGATGAGCTGGTGCAAGATGCTGAGGAACATAGTCGTGAGTGAATCCCCGAGGGTGAACTAACAGGGCATTGAGCGGGTGAGTGAAAGACAGATCCCCAGAAGAAAGCGCCAGATCGCGTCGACCACTTCGCGTTCAGGCGAAGTGCTGGTGGAACGCCTGAGGGCCGTGACACAAAAAGGCATTGGGGTTGGCAAAGGCCGCGGTCAGCACTATCCGATTTCACCGCTGAGATATATAAACCCTAAATACGAAATTCCTTGCCCACCAATCCAGAAGTTTAAGCTGCAGCGTGTAATATGCAGACTGGTATTAGGTGTATAAAGGCAGATCGCCAGCCGCCACCGGGATACTCATTTCGTTTTGGTGAAGTCGAAGGGGCGGATGCAATTTGCCTTGGGGGGTGGCGTGGATGAAGCGGTGACCCCGGCAGGGCACGGTAAAGTGGGTGAGGCCAGACATCATAAAGGGCAAAACTGGTGGCTTTCGCGAGCGTACGCAGGGAATTTACTTCGTGCTAAAGCGATATACCGTGCTGCTTTTAAGGGTCTTACCCGGCTTCAGAATCGTGCTCGGGAAGGCGGGTTGATTTGGTGAATCGGGATAGTGCTGAGTTTCCAGGCAGAAGCCGTTGCGGAGCTGGTAAGGGCTGCCGCTTTTACCAATGAGTTTACCATCGAGAAAGTTGCCGGAGTAAAACTGTAGTCCAGGTTCAGTGGTGAGCACTTCAAGGTAGCGCCCACATGTTGGTTCATAGACGATTGCGGCGAGTGAAAGCTTACCGTTTTGCTGTTTGAGTACCCAGTTGTGATCGTACCCCCCTCCAAACTTCAACTGCTCGTCTTGGTTGTTCACGCGGTCACCGATACGATGCGCATGGGTGAAATCAAAAGGAGTACCCGCAACCTTACGAAGTTCGCCAGTCGGAATGAGGCCCGACGAAACGGGTATAAACTTTGCCGCATTGATAGTCAGTTCGTGGCCGAGAATGTCACCATTGCCTTCCCCTCGCAGATTGAAGTAGGTGTGCTGGGTGATGTTCACCGGCGTCGCTTTATCGGTGGTCGCAGTGTAGTCGATTTGCCATTCATTGTCGTTAGTAAGCCAGTACGTTACGCTAACGCTCAGATTTCCAGGGTACCCCTCCTCGCCATCCTTGCTCAGGTAGGTGAACTTTACGCCTTGCGCGCCATTTTTGGTAAGGCTCTCACCGTGCCACACCACTTTATCAAAACCCTTAAGCCCACCGTGCAGTGCGCATTTGATGCCGCCGGGCTCGTTGTTGGTGGTGAGGTTGTAGGCTTTGCCCTCGACCTTGAATTTACCCTGCGCGATGCGGTTGCCGAAGCGGCCCACCACGGCCCCGAAATAAGGGCTCTCGGCGAGGTATTCAGCCAGGGTCTTATAGCCGAGGACGATGTCTCTTAGACTGCCGTTGCGGTCTGGTGTTTCGATACTCAGCACGATCGCCCCATAGGTCATGGCTCGAATTTTAATACCATGCTGGTTGGTGAGAGTGAAGACCTCGACCGAGGCGCCATCGGGGGTTTGCCCGAAGGGCGATGCTTGAGGGATTTCGACTGCCTCAGTGCGGCCAATAAGTGAGATAGCGAGTAGGAGTGAGTATAGTTTCATAGATTTCTAGTTGTAATCAGTCATATCGCGAAAGACGCCCTGATGGCGCTTCACGTTATCAATTTCAAATCAAATAAAAGCCGCAATAATGCCATGCCACTGATCAGGGGTGGGGTGAAACCGATCACACTCGTGATTCGGGAATATCCAAATGGCATCTTTTTGCCAAGAAGTTGCGTATGATGGAATCGTTTGGAGTAAGGCAACCAGGACGACTTTAAATGTTACTCAATTCGGGAAAATAAAACACCGCCGTACAGGGATAGTAGCAGGAGCGCCCAATCGCTCGTAACTACAACCCGTCGCGTTTTAGCACCCTGAGCCAAATAGCCTATGATTTCATTCTCGAGAAGAGATGAGGTTTCATGAAAGGGATCGCTTACTTTTCAGCATTCCCTTTATTTCGAAAGAACAAGCAACCAGCCCCGAAAATCGCAAGAACGATACCCCAATACAGATTTACATTATAACCAAGGGAGCGTTGTTGGTAGATGATGGGATCGGCGATGAATTCGCCGTAGCCAGCGATAATTAGGCCGGTAATGAGGAAAAACCAACCCATAGGGACTTTGATATCGAGATTCATATTTTTGTTTTTAAATAGTTACCAGAAAAGCCCGTTAAGGCAGGCGGCGGCGGCTAGAACGACGATACCCAAAGCCATTGGATGTTTGTACCATGCACTGGAATCTTCCTTCGGTTTTTCAGTGAGTGAGTATACAAGGCCGACAAGTTGAGCGTCCTGTTTGTTGCGACGGGTCAAGACCGACACCACAATGGTAACCGTCAAGCAGGTGCCAAACGCCCAGATTGCGGTCCAGAAATTTTGCGCCATTTCGCTTGGATAAAGATGCATTGGGGCAACCCCAATCGGGTGTGCCAACCATCCACCTTTAAAGCCCCAAGCACATCCCACTGGAAGACTCAGGCCATGGTGAAGGGCGGCCGCCGTAGTCCCAGAAAGAAGCCCAAAGAAAGCGCCATGACCATTGCCGCGCTTCCAAAACATGCCCAATAGGAACGTCGCAAGAAGGGGCGAATTCACAAAGGCAAAGATCAGCTGCAACATATCCATAATGTTCGAGAACTGGGCCGCGACGTAGGCCGCCCCCATGCTAAAAACGATACCGAAGACCGTCGCCATTTTCCCCATCCAAAGGTAGTGCTCGTCCGAGGCCCCCTTTTTAATATAGCTTTGATAAATGTCGTAGGTCCAGACCGTATTAAATGCCGTCACATTTCCAGCCATGCCCGACATAAAGGAGGCCATCATGGCCGTCAGCCCAAGTCCGAGCATGCCGTTGGGCAAAAAGTGAGCTAAGAGGTAGGGGACGGTCATATTGTAATCAATCCCCTCCGCGTTTTTCGGCAGCTCAAATCCGCTTCCCGCGGTATTGGCCAAGGCCAACGCGATCATTCCTGGAATAATAATGATGAAGGGAATTAGCATCTTCGGGATCGCCGCAATAATGGGAGTCCGGCGGGAGGCGCTCATCGATTCGGCGGCCATCGCGCGTTGAACGACCAAAAAGTCGGTACACCAGTAGCCGAAAGAAACGACAAAACCCAATCCCATCGCAATGCCAACCCATTCCATTCCCATCGCGTTATGCGACGGAAGATCGGTGTACTTCCAGGTCGAGGTGTAGGATCCTGCTTGAAATCCATTGGTTGCCGCAATTTCGTTGAGCTTGGTCACTAGACCGCTCCAGCCGCCTACTTTTTTGATGGCGAGGAATGAGAGCGGGATGAATCCCAACACAATCAAGAAGAACTGGATGACTTCATTATAGATCGCGCTGGTGAGACCACCCATGAAAATATAGGCGAGAACAATTACGCCCGAGATCATTATACTTAGGTGGAAATTCCAGCCGATCAGTACCTCCAGCAGTTTCGCTAAGGCAAACATCGAAATGCCGGAGGAGAAAATCGTCATCACGGCAAAGGAGATCGCGTTGAATGCGCAGGTTTTTTCATCAAAACGAAATCGGAGGAACTCTGGCACCGAACGCGCTTTGGATCCGTAATAAAACGGCATCATAAAAATGCCGACAAAAACCATCGCTGGAATTGCCCCGATCCAATAAAAGTGCGCCGTCATAATGCCGTATTTTGCACCAGAGGCGGCCATGCCCATAACCTCCTGTGCCCCGAGATTGGCACCAATAAAGCCGAGGGCGCATATCCACGAAGGCAGAGATTTACCCGATTCGAAAAAGTCTTTGGTTCCGTGAATCTGTTTTTTAAGGACGTATCCGATCCCGATCACAAAGCCGAAATAGATAAGCAGGACCAGATAATCGATCCAGTTTACGTCGAGGAGTTTGGAAGGCGTTATTTCAGCCAGTGGAAGGAATGTTGAAAGATTTATGGTCATTGGGTTGCTGTGAGGGGGGAGACTAGCAGTAGGTCTATAATTTGAACGCTGCTTCTATCGCCGAGAGGATTGAATTCGTTATAAAGACAGGATAAAGGAGGCGTTATATTTGGCCGTAATAAGCTGATGGCCCGTGTTTACGTGAAAAGTGTTTTTTCAATAGTTGCGCCGGGGCGGGGGCAGAATAGTGGTTTAGTGAAAGGGTTCTCCATGCCATATCAGCAATAATCTCAAGCGCATGTGCTGTTTCAACCGCCTTGGCTGCGTTGGTCCCCCATGCAAAGGGACCATGATTCCTTACTAACACCGCCGGAACCTGTAATGGGTTTAAATCCTGGAATCGCTCGACTATAACTTTCCCCGTTTCCCACTCGTATTCCCCTTCCACCTCCGCCGGTGTCATGGTCCGGGTGACAGGAACGGCAAAGTTGAAGTAATCGCAATGCGTGGTTCCTAGGCAGGGCAAATCGATTCCAGCTTGTGAAAAAGCCACAGCGTTTCTCGAGTGGGTATGGACAACTGAGCGGATTCCGGCGAAGTGCAAATAGAGGTGGCGGTGGGTGGGTGTGTCCGACGATGGACGCAGCATTCCTTCTATAATTTTTCCATCATAATCCAGCACCACGATCTGCGAGATAAGCAGTTCACTATAGCGGACTCCGCTGGGCTTTATAGCGAACACTCGGCGCTCAGGGTCGGCAACAGAAACATTGCCAAATGTAAGGTCCACGAGGCCGGTTTTTGGCAGTTCGAGGTTCGCCTCGAGGCATTCTTTTTTTAGCGCGTTATAGTTCATACACTTCAACCCTGAATGCCCTGCGACAGATGATAATAGAGGTCAGCCTGGCGAAGTTCCGTTTTATATGAACGCAACCGGGTTTCGGTCTCGATCAAACTGAGTTCGATGCGGGCCATCTCGGAAAAATCTTCAAGATGCTCCGCAGTGAGCGCATAAGAAAGCACGGTGTGATGCGCTCCGCCAGCGTAGATCCAAGCGGCGGTGGCCGTCTTGAGATCAGGCATCGGCTTCCACAACACTCGGGCGACCGGCAGCTTCGGAAGGGCATGTTCGTGTGCCACACAGACGACCTCGTTTACGAGAAAGCGATGGCGATTACCTAGGTCGATGATGGAGCCGTTGACGGCTTTACCTGCGACGCAATCAAAGACCATGCGGCAGGGGTCTTCCTTCCCACCGATCCCGAGGGCGTGGATTTCGATTTTCGGGATTTCTGAAGCGATTGACGGGCAGATTTCCAACATGTGCGCGCCAAGGACAAGCGGATTGGCTGGATCGAGGTGGTAAGTATAATCCTCCATGAACGAAGTGCCACCGGCAAGACCATGGCCCATCACTTTCATGATGCGGGTGAGCGCGGCGGTCTTCCAATCGCCCTCTCCAGCAAAACCGTAGCCGTCTTCCATCAGGCGTTGCACGGCCAAGCCCGGTAGTTGCTTCATACCATGAAGATCTTCAAAGGTGGTGGTGAAGGCGGTGAAATCACCTTCCTCCAACAGCGCACGCAGTCCGATCTCGATGGCGGCGGAATCGCGCAAGGATTGATGGCGGGGCGCGCCTTTTTTCAATTCTGGGGCGACGCGGTATTTCGCTTCATATAAAGCGCAGAGGGTATCCACTTGCGCGGGGCTGGCAGCCGTAATTTTCAACACGAGATCGCCGATGCCAAACGTGTTCACTTCCCAGCCAAAGCGGATTTGGGCGGAAACTTTGTCGCCCTCGGTCACCGCGACGTGGCGCATGTTGTCGCCAATGCGGGCCACTTTGAGCGTGCGCGACGTGTGCCAGCCACGAGCGGCGCGGCCCCAAGCGGCGAGTCGGGCGTGTACCTCCGGATCCTGCCAGTGGCCGACGACTGCTTTGCGCGGTAGGCGCAGGCGCGCCCCGATGTGTCCGAACTCGCGCCCGCCGTGAGCGGTTTGGTTTAAGTTCATGAAATCCATATCAATCCCCGCCCACGGGATATCGCGGTTGAATTGGGTGTGGAAATCGGCCAACGGCTTGCGGAGAATTTGCAGCCCCTCGATCCACATTTTAGCCGGCGAGAAGGTGTGCATCCAGGCAATGATACCGACGCAGTTGCGCGCCGAATTCGCCTCGATGGCAAAGTTGGTGATTTCCACCGAGGACTTGAGCACCGGCTTAAAAATGATCTTGTGCGGAAGCGAACCGGAAGCGTTTAACGCATCGACCACGATCTGCGCGTGCTCATCGACTTTATTAAGCGCCGCCGGGCCGTAGAGGTGCTGGGAACCGGTGACGAACCAGATTTCAAGAGCCGTGAAATTATTGATAGTGGACATGGTGAGAGTGGGTTTTAGCGAGATTGTTGTGCTTTGAGGGCAAGCAGGGTTTTCATGACCTTACCGAGGTCGGTATTTGCCGTAACCCCGCCGAAGGCGTCATGAAGATTAATATAAAGAGTATAGAGTTGATTATAGATGGCCTGGTTTTCCGCGATCGGACGGTAGGTGACCTCCTTCAGGCCGGTCATGGCAGCTTGGGCCGTTTTGAAATCGGGATGCGCCCCGGCGACCACCGCCGCCGCGACCGCAGAACCCAACGCGCAGGATTGCGACGAACGCGATACCCGCATTTCACAGCCAGTGACATCCGCATAGATCTGCATCAGCATGGGGTTTTTCTCGGCGATACCACCCGAACAGACGATGCGCTCGACGGGCACGCCGTACTGGCGGATGCGCTCCACGATCGCACGGGCGCCGAAGGCGGTTCCTTCAATCAAGGCGCGGTAAATTTCCGCCCGGGTTGTATAAAGAGTCTGGCCGAGCAACAATCCGGTGAGCAGTTGATCCACCAAAATCGTGCGATTGCCGTTGTTCCAATCCAGCGCGAGCAAACCCGATTGGCCGGGTTTTTGGGCGGCGGCCTGGCTCGTTAACTCTTCGTGCAACGAGACGTCACCCAGCACTCCTTCAATGAACCATTTAAAAATATCACCGACGGCGGACTGGCCCGCCTCGATGCCAAAATAACCCGGTAAAATCGCACCACGAACAATGCCGCAAATGCCAGGAATATCGGCCACGGTTTTTTCAACGGAAACCACTGCACAATCGCAGGTAGAGGTGCCGATGACTTTGACCAAGGTGCCCTCCGCGACCCCGCAACCGATGGCTCCGTAGTGAACATCCATTTCGCCCATCGCGATCGGAATGCCGGCACGCAGGCCGAGTTTTGCGGCCCACTCCGGGCAAAGTCGACCGGCAATCGTCGAGGCATCATGTGCCTTTATATAGAGCCGATCCCGGAGCTCGGCGAGGCGGGGATCAAGCGCGATAAGGAACTCTTTATCCGGCAGGCCTCCCCACTCGTCAGCGTAGAGGGCTTTATGCCCGGCCATACATACGCCGCGTTGAATCTCGCGCGGATCGGTTATTCCCGCCAGAAGGGCTGGAATATAATCCGCCAGCTCAACCCAGGAATAAGCAGCTGAGAATACCTCGGGGTCCACTTTTATACAGTGCCACAATTTGGCCCAAAACCATTCCGAGGAGTACGTGCCGCCGATTTTGGCCAAGTAGTGCGGCCGGATTTTTTGGGCGATTTGGGTGATGGCCGCCGCTTCGGGAATACTAGTGTGATCTTTCCATAGCCAGCATTGGGCGTTGGGGTTTTGTGCGAACCGCGCGTTGGCCGACAACGGTTTATTATTGGCGTCCACCGGCAGTGGACTGGAACCGGTGCCGTCCATCCCGATCCCGACTACCTGGTCTGGTGAAAATGATGACTCCGCCTGACCTGCAAGAGCGAGGGCGAGGCGGGTGGCTTGCTCCAACGCGAAGGTGTAATCAGCAGGATTTTGCCGAGCGAAATGATGGTCGTCCGATTTAAGGATTATTCCCTGATTACTTGATGGATACTGCACTATCGCAGTTCCGATTTCGCGTCCGCTTGCACAATCGACCACCAGCGCCCGCGCCGAATTTGTTCCGTAATCTAGTCCAAGGGTAAATGGCATAATTTATTCTGCATAGCGATAACGACGGGGGGGGCGGAAGGCTTGCGTTGTATTACAGTCATATTTTTATCGACTCCGATGGTTTTTATCTTAGTCGTCAAATCATGCCGCAACCATCCATGGCCGAAGTCGCCAAAGCTGTTGGTGTTTCCAAGAATACGGTCAGTCTCGCGCTACGGGGCAGTCCACGAGTATTGGCGCAAACAAGGGCGCTAATCACGCAAAAAGCCGAAGAAATGGGGTACCGGTTAAACCCGACCGTCGCACACCTCATGGCGCATTTAAGGCAAACCCGTGTGCCTCGGTATCAGGCCACGTTGGCGATTATGAATGCCTATAAAAAGCCGGATGCCTTCACTAAGCACGCGACGATTCCGTCTTATGTAGAAGGTTGCCGGCGACGAGCGAGTCAACTCGGTTACCAGTTGGATGCGTTCTGGCTCTATGAACCGGATATGTCGGTCGCGAGGTGGCGCTCAATCTTTCTGTCCCGCAACATCCGCGGCATTATTGTCGTCGGCTTAATGCAGAACAATCGCCTGCCGGCGCATATGTCTCAGCTATGGGATGAATTTCCCGCTGTAGTCACCGGAGTGCGGACCCGCGCCCCCGCACTTTCGTTCGCGTGCAGTGATCATCATGCGCTGGCACTGGAGGCATTTGAGCGGGCAATACGGCTTGGATACCGGAGACCCGCGCTGGTCCTGGACCGGGTAATCGACGATTTAACCGAAGGCCGTTTCACTGCTGGCTTCCTTACCGGCCAGAGCCGCTTGGTCTCCGATGCCCAGAAAACGCTTCCTTTCTACGATGTCGCGGCCGCCCGCGTGGATCCAGTGGTGTTTTCGAATTGGGTAAAAGAGAATCAACCGGACGTGATTTTCACTTTATACCATGAGGTTAAGCGTTGGGTGCTCGATTTAGGCCTGCGCATCCCCGAGGACCTTGGGCTCATTCAATATGAATGGCGCGCTGATCACGCTGATTGGTCTGGCATGGACCAACGTAACGATCTCGTAGGTGAAGCGGCTGTGGATATGATAATTTCCATGGTCCATCACAACCAACGAGGAATTCCCCCACAAGCACTCGCCACCATGATCGGGCCGCGCTGGGTCGACGGCTACACCAGTCGGCGTGATGCTATCAGTGGATAAACGGGCTGGCCGGTTTTTCACCTCCCTTGAATCGAACGGAAATGATCGCAACGCTTGCCGTCCTGGTGATTACGGCCTGTTATCCCCCTTTCGTGCCCTCATATTTTTGCGAATTCGTTGGTTATCTTAATTCGCGCTAGTGTTAGACTGTGCGGTAATTTGCGGTGAATAAAAATCCGAGGTGTCGTTCCGCTACCCCCAGTTAGTCCTGCTCTGCCCCTTACTTTTCTTTTTTCCATGCTAGTACCTAGCCGCATTACCCCTGACAGGCTCCTTATCCTTCAACACAAGGGTTTCGCCCTTTTGATCACCATTGTTCTGATGGCCTTTCTCGTGCTCATCATGGTATCGTTCGCGTCGCTCACCCGGGTCGAGATCGCCGGCGCCCGTAACAACCAGCAGGTCGAGCAGGCCCGTCAAAATGCATTGGTAAGCTTGAATATCGCGCTCGGTCAGCTGCAGAAATTCGCCGGACCCGACCAACGCATCACCGCCACCGCCGACCTAGCCGGCACAGTCTTAGGCGACCGACTGAGCGACGGCAGTGCCATCGGCAATAATTCCAACGTAACCTCCAGAGCTCCATAGTGCAGGCCGGAACTCGATTCTGGACCGGTGCCTGGGGCAATACTGACAAACCCACCGATATTTTCACCAAAACACCTGTTTTTGCTGCTCCTTGTAGCGGTGGACTTGGTCCTCGGTGGCGTTTTTACCCGGCTTTGGCGGAGTCGGCGCGTGGGTAAAATCGATCGGGATCATCCGGGCTTGTCCGTCGGCACCGGGCCAGGCCGCCGAGAGTTGCACGTAGCGCTGGCCGCGCACCAGGTTGGTCTGGAACGCGGGCCCGAGCGGATCACGTTTCCAGCCAACGCCGTCGATCTTGACCCCGGTTTTGCGTATCAGGGTGTCATCGATGGCGGCTACCAACGGGGTAAGCGCCGGCAGGTTTACCTCAAGCTCACTAAGAACATGGCTGAAGAGCACCTCTGGCTTCACCCGATCACGCGAATACAACCGGTAGTCGGCCTTCCAGTCCTGCTGGGCGCGCCCGCACATACAAATCAGGTTGGTGAGAGTCCCTCGGCACGGCGAAACCAGTGCCGCCATGAGATGCCCCTGGAGTCGTCGGGCGCACTCGGGGGCTGCGCAAGCTGCCGTACACGCTCGGCTCATAAGTCGCCCCAGCCGATCGGATAAACCCAACCAGTTTTTTTTTAACGCCTACGTCCGTCGGCACGGGCGTGACTGGCACAAAGGGCGCCACCAGACTGCGCGAGAGGATCAAGTGATGCTCGTCGGTGACGGTCCACTCAACGGCCTCGGACTGGGTGAAACCCATCGTCTGGGCGATGGACACGGGTAAAGTCACATACCACTGCTCACTGTTTTTGCGGACGATGCGTTGAACTTTGGTCGTGGTCTTCATGGTCCGAAACCTTCGTTCATGGCCACGCTTTTTCCCATGGGTCCGACGCCCCATTTATCTCTTCGGCCTTCTTCGCGCCAACTAGTCAGGGGCCAAACTCCAGCGCCGCCGAAGGCGGCTGGTTTGGCTCTCGCCCGCGCTGGGCTCGTGCGCTTTGGGCTGTCGCCGGCACCGGTGTCGGCGACGACCACAGGCACCCCACCGGGCTCAGCGTTTCGGACTCTTCGCGGCCGCCTGGAGTCGCTGGCTTTCACCAGTAAACTTAAGGATGACGGCATGATGCACTAGGCGGTCGACGGCGGCCATGGTGGGCATCGGATCTTTGGGGATCTGCTCCCATTGGCTAAACACCAGATTGGCGGTGATCACCACTGTGCGCTTTTTATAGTCGCCCATTAATAATTCATAACATGCTGACTAATAATTTATTTAGGTTTTTATTGGGCTCCCGTTTTTATGGCTAAGTCTAACCACACCAACAAAAACTGGGGAAATTGATGAAGCCAAAAGCCATCGTCCACCAAGCGCAGCGGGAACTGTTCCGAACCGAGTTGGAGGGGTTGGTGGATGCGGGCGGGGTAAACAGGGTCGGGGCGTTACATAGATACATCAGGTCTGAATTCCACGTTTTTGCACTGGGTTTGTGGGTTATGTATCCGTGTAACGGCCCGACCCCATTTTCATTCCATCCGATTTTAGGCCGCGCACTCTACTTGACTCCGCCAACTCCACGCCACTGCATGCTCGCGGTATAACCGCTCTGCGCTTTTGGCGGACTGAGCGAATCATTATCCATGAACCCCGAAGCGAAACCCCTTTCTTTACGCGATCTGGCCAAGCTCGCCGGGGTATCCGCCTCGACCGTTTCCCTCGCCCTCAACGAGAGCCCTAAGCTGCCCGAAGCCACCATTCAGCGCATCAAGGATCAGGCCAAGCAACATGGCTACCGGCGCAACCCCAAGCTGTCGCGCATTCTCAAGGAAACGGTGAACTCCCGCTACAAAACCACCGGTGAAGTGATTGCCTGCCTCGTCACCCGGCACACCCGCGCCCAATGGAATCCGGCGACCCCGCAATTCTTAGCGATGCAAGCAAGAGCCCGTGAATACGGCTATGCGGTCGAACCATTTTGGTTTTTGGAGGAGGGACTTTCCGCCCAACGGGCCAACCAAATCCTGCATTCACGCGGCATCGTCGGTTTGCTCTTGCTGCCGCCGCCGTATGCGTTGCGCCATCAGGGCCAACTGACCCTGCAGGTGGAGTGGGAGCGCTTTTGCGTGGTGGAAGTTGACGACACGATCACCGACCCCGTGTTGCACCGGGTGCGCCACGACCACCTGTCCGGCATGACCCGGGCCCTGCGCGAGTTAGAAACGCTCGGCTACCGCCGCATCGGGCTGTGCCTGAACACGGCCACCGAATTAGCCACCCACCACCGCTGGTCCACCGGCTACTGCTACTGGAACCAGCTGCGCGGCCACCGCCTCCAGCCGCTCATCTGCGAGGCCTACACGCCTGCGGCGCTGCGGAGCTGGCTCGACGACTACCGACCGGACGTCGTGCTCAGTCCCGGCGGGGAATTACTCACCCTTTTGCGCTCCATGGGAATCGCCGTGCCCGAAAGCCTTGGTTATGCCGCGCTGGATCTGTTCGGGATCACGGCCCCGGAAATCTCCGGGATTAACCAAGAGCGTGTGGTTCAATCCGGACTGGCGGTCGACCTGTTGGTCTCCCTGTTGCACCGGAATGCCAAGGGAATTCCACTCAATCCAACGTGCTGGATGGCGTCCGGTAGTTGGCATGCTGGGCAAACCTGCGTACCCCAAGCTCACGCTACGGAACTAGCGCCGCTGGACTCCCTGCTCTGGCAAGCGTAGTGGCCCCGCGTACTCCAAAACGACTCCATCGTGGCGTTGGCGTAGCAGTTGCCCTTGCGACTCATGGATGCGATGCAGTCGTTCGCAGCCAAAGCTTGCCGATAGGTTGCGCTGGCGTATTGGCATCCTCGGTCGGAATGGTGCAGCACCTGGCCAACTGGCCGACGTTGCCTCAACGCCATGTTCAGTGCGGCCAAGGGCAGAGCGGTTTCTATGCTCGGTCTCATCGACCAGCCGATCAGACGGCGACTGCACAGGTCGAGAACACCGGCCAGATAAAGCCATCCCTCGCCGGTATCGATGTAGGTCATGTCCGTCACCCATATCTGGTTGGGCTGGGTGGGCGCTGGCGTCTTCGCCAAGTGGTTCGGGGCAATCGGCTGATCATGGCGGCTGTCGGTGGTTCGCACGCGATATCGACGCTTTTGCCGGCCTTGCAGACCGGCTGAGTAAGGCAGCCTCCAACCGCAACCAACCGGCCGCCACCGTCGCCGCCTATGCTCTGTTGTTAACCGCCGCCCTGCTCTTCGGCGTTCCAGCAGGGGAAACCCCCGATCCGCCGTCGCATCTTCGCCCGCCCAAATGGCGCACGCACTCGCCTGCGACCAGTTCCACGGGGGACCTCATCTTGCGCTCCCTGCGCAGCGAATGCTGGGCCGACCCGATCGCCCCGGCGGGTTTCTCCGACTTCGCATCCGCTGTGCCCACCTTCACGAACCCATCGAAAGCGCCCCCCTTCTTGGCTGAAGCACTTTTCCGCGCTGCGTAACCACGGTGCAGGCCAAAGCAGTGCGGTTCCCGACGGACGCCCGGCTCTACGACAAGGCGCGCGAGCGCTTGGTGAAAATTTATCTGCAAAATCCAGTTTCCTATCAGCAATTGAATGTCCAAGACCCTCCATGGGTGGGAAAGGTCAAGGATTTGCCTTTAAAGGTGGCTGTCACGCATGTCTGAGCATGACGCATTCGCTTGCCGGAGCGAGTTACCCGACCCCCACAAAAGCCTGAAGCCCCCGCAAGGCCGCCCGTTTAACCTTAAAAACCGCCGCTAAAAACCTGTTAAAACGGGGGGGGAATTACGTAAAGTAAAAAGGGGTACTATGATGGGGTGCTTGTTCCTGGTTTACGTTGAATGAGGCGGGACTTGTGATCGGACCGAGCGTACGAGAATTGAAGAGGTAGGAAAGAGATCCCCGGTTTTCCACCTAATCTAACCATGAAAACAACACACACTCGCAAACAGCTCGTTTTAGCCTTAGCCGCCGCCATGGGAATCGCCACTGCCCATGCCGCTGACGGCACTTGGGCTGTCGATGCTAATGGGTTCTTCCCGTTTTGCTGTGGGTGAGGGCCTAAAAAGCAGCTAA
>CAMBUJ010000068.1 GCA_945871005.1 Opitutus sp. GAS368
ACGAGCACGTCGGTGGCGATGGCCTCGATTTCCGGCACGACCAGGTCGGGTTTTTCCTCGGTGATGACCCGGCGCAGCGCGGTGCCATCGAGCATGGAAAACACATGGCTGCGGTGGGCAACCTGCATGGCCGGGGCGCCGGCGTAGCGATCGCAGGCGATCACCTCGCAGCCCAGGCGCTGGAGTTCGATCGCTACTTCTTTACCGAGTTCGCCGGAGCCGAGTAGAAGAACGCGCGTGGCGCGGGCCGAAGAGGGCGGAGCAAAGGTGCCAGGAATATGCATAACGGAGAAAAAAGGGAGCGGACGCGGAAGGTTAACTCAAATCTGCACGCGCACGGTTTTCTGATGCTTTCGCGCGCAGCCGAAACGGATGCGCGCGTGTTCGTCGCCCGAACTTGGCCTAAAATACTTTTAGCCCGTGGGCCCGGAAGATGCGGCGCGCGGACTCCGTCGCCTCGGGCGTGGGCGGTTGGGTGGCGGCCAGTTTGTAGGCCAACCCGCTGGCCGCCCATTTGGGTTCACCGAGTTTGTGAAACGGTAGCACTTCAACGCGTTCGACCGCCGGGCCGAGTCCGGCGACGAAACCGGCCAGCCCTTCGATGTTGGCCACCTCGTCGGTCAGCCCCGGGACCAGCACAAAGCGAATCCACAGGGGGCGGTTGCGCGCTGCCAGGCGTTGGGCGAAGGCGAGCGTCGGGGCGAGTTCGACCCCGGTGACCCGCTTATAGGTCGCCGGATCAAACGACTTGATGTCGAGCAGCCACAGGTCGGTCAGCGCCAGCAGCTCGTCGTCCACGCGCGCGCCGAGGTGGCCGCTGGTGTCCACCGCGGTGTGCAAGCCGAGGGCTTTCGCCCCGGTGAGCAGGGTTTTTAGAAACCCGGGCTGCACCAGCGGTTCGCCGCCGCTCACCGTCAGGCCGCCACTTCGCAAAAACGGCTTCCGACGGGCGAGGCCGGCCAGGAGGTCGTCGGCCCGGCGTAGCTCGCCGTTGTTCATTCCGGCCGTATCCGGATTGTGGCAATACAGGCAGCGCAGCGGGCAGCCGCTGAGGAAAATCACCTGGCGAATCCCCGGGCCGTCGAGCATCCCGGCCGTCTCGATCGAATGCACCCGGCCGACGGCCTCGGGGCGCGCGCCCTGGGCCGTGTCCGTCGCGACCGGGGCCGGGGTCATCGCGCAGGTGGTGGCGCCACCCGTACCCCCACCGTCACAGGCCCAGGCCGCCGCCGGTGTGGGCGGAGCGAGCGGGCAAGCGGCCGAAGAAATCGTGGCGGTGGTGTTCACTTCGAGCCGTGGAAGGTGCGGCTGATCACGTCGAGTTGCTGGTCGCGGGTGAGCTTGACGAAGTTCACCGCGTAACCGGAGACGCGTACCGTGAGCTGCGGGTATTTTTCGGGCTGGGCCATCGCGGCCTCCAAGGTGGCGCGGTCAAACACGTTGACGTTAATATGGTGCCCACCCGAGGCGAAGTAACCATCGAGTAGCCCAGCTAGGTTATCCACTCGGTCGAGGGCATCGCGACCGAGCGCGCCCGGCACAATGCTGAAGGTGTAACTGATGCCGTCTTGCGCATCCCGGAAGGGCAGGGAAGCGACCGAAGCCATCGAGGCGACCGCACCGCAGCTGTCGCGACCGTGCATCGGATTGGCGCCGGGGGCGAAGGGCTCGCCGGCGCGGCGGCCGTCGGGGGTGTGGCCGGTCTTTTTTCCGTAAACCACGTTGGAGGTGATCGTGAGCACCGACTGCGTCACCACGCTCTCGCGGTAGGTCGGCTGCTGGCGGAGCTTGGCCATAAAGGTTTCCACGCACCAGCGCGCGAGGGAATCCACCCGGTCGTCGTCGTTGCCAAACTTGGGGAAATCGCCCTCGACGCGGTAATCGACCGCCAGGCCGGAGGCGTCGCGGATCACGTGGACGCGGGCGTATTTCATGGCGGAGAGCGCGTCGGCGGCGACCGAAAGCCCGGCGATGCCGCACGCCAGCGTGCGCAAAACCTCGCGGTCATGGAGCGCCAATTGGAGGCGCTCGTAGCAGTACTTGTCGTGCATGTAGTGGATGACGTTGAGCGCGCCCACATATTGCCCGGCCAGCCAGCCCATCATGCGTTCGAAGGCGGCCTTCACCTCGGCAAAATCGAGCACGTCGCCGCGGATCGCGGCCGAGGGGGGCGCGACCTGGATTTTTTGAACTTCGTCGATGCCGCCGTTGATCGCGTAGAGCAGGGTTTTGCCCAGGTTGGCGCGGGCGCCGAAGAACTGCATCTGTTTGCCGATGCGCATCGCGGAGACGCAGCAGGCGATCGCGTAATCGTCGCCAAGGTAGCTGCGCATCAGGTCGTCGTTTTCATACTGCAGCGAACTGGTCTCGATCGAGGTGCGGGAGCAAAACTCCTTGAACCCGCGCGGCAGGCGCTCCGACCAGAGTACGGTGAGGTTGGGCTCGGGCGCGGCCCCGAGGTTGTGGAGCGTCTGGAGGAAGCGGAAACTGGATTTCGTTACCAGGGTGCGTCCGTCCACGCCCATGCCGCCGAGCGACTCGGTCACCCAGGTGGGGTCGCCGCTAAACAGCTCGTTGTACTCTGGGGTGCGGGCGAAGCGCACCAGGCGCAGCTTGAGCACCAGGTGGTCGATCAGCTCCTGGGCGCCCGATTCGGTCAACACCCCCTCGGCCAGATCGCGCTCGATGTAGATGTCCAAAAAGGTGGCGATGCGGCCGATCGACATGGCGGCGCCGTTTTGCTCCTTCACCGCGGCGAGGTAGGCGAAATAGGTCCATTGCACCGCCTCGGTGGCGTTGGCGGCGGGGCGGCCCAGCTCAAACCCATAGCTGGCCCCCATGCTGCGCAGTTCGCCCAGCGCGCGGATCTGCTCGGAAAGCTCCTCGCGTTCGCGGATCAGCGTTTCGGTCATGCCGGTGCCGATGGCGTGTTCGAGCTGCTGTTTTTTGTCGGCGATCAGGCGGGTGAGGCCGTAAAGCGCCACGCGGCGGTAATCACCAATAATCCGGCCGCGACCGTAGGCGTCGGGCAGGCCGGTGATGATGCCGACCGAGCGGCACAGGCGCATCTCGGGGGTGTAGGCATCAAAGACGCCCTCGTTGTGGGTTTTGCGGTGCTTAAAAATGGCGGCGGTCTGCGGGTCCACGGTGCGACCGGCCGACTCGACGGCGGCGGCGGCCATGCGAAAACCACCGAAGGGCATAAATGCGCGTTTGAGCGGGGCATCGGTCTGCAAGCCCACGACCACTTCATTGGCGCGGTCGATGTAGCCGGGCGGGTGTGAGCAGATGCCCGAAATCACCGCGGTGTCCAAATCGAGCATACCGCCGGGCGAGGTGTGCTCGCGGGCGAGCAGCTCACGGATTTCGCCCCAGAGCGCGAGGGTGCGGGCGGTGGGCTCGTTGAGGAAACTCTCATCGTCTTCGTAGGCGCGGTAGTTGCGCTGGATGAAGTCGCGCACGTCGATGCGCTCGGCCCAGATCCCGGGCTCGAAGGTGCGCCACGCCGACGAGGCGGAAGCGCTGGTGGAAGCGGAGGACGGTGCGTTGAGCGTGGGCATGGTTCGAAAAAAGGTCGCAGCAGCTTAGCGTAAGAAACCGCCTGCCGAGTCCCGTTCGCTCTGCATTGATCCGCATATTTTGTCTTCGTGCGTGGCAGGCCATTTGCTCAGCAACAATCCCTTGCGCCAAAAATCGGCCCATGCAGAACTCACCCGCCGGTCTCCGCCTAGGGCCCGAAACCCGGCCGCGCCGCGTCCCTTTTATTCTCCTTTCCTTATGTCATCCTCCATCACTTCCCGCACGCGCTGGTTTGTCGCAGCGGCGGCCGTTGGTATCCACGGCTCGATCGGTGCGGTTTACGCCTACAGCGTTTACACCAAGCCGCTGATGGCGGCGCTGGGCTGGCGCTACGAGCAGGTGACGCTCGCCTTCAGCCTAGCGATCGGCTGCCTCGGGTTGTCGGCGGCGTTCCTCGGGCGAGTCATTGAACAACGCGGGCCGCAGCAAGCCGGCCGGTTTGCCGCGCTGTGTTATGGTGGCGGCCTGATGATCGCCGGGCTGGCGATCGCGCTGCGCTCGCCCGTTTTGTTTTATCTCGGTTATGGCGTCTTGGGCGGGCTTGGCCTGGGCGTGGGCTACCTCACGCCGGTGGCCACGTTAATAAAGTGGTTTCCCGACCGGCGCGGGCTCGCCACCGGGCTGGCGATCATGGGCTTCGGCTTTGGGGCGCTCCTCGCCGGGCCGCTGGTGGTGTGGCTGATCGCCGCGGCCGGCCTGGCGCGCACCTTTGTCCTGCTTGGCGGCGGCTACCTCACGGTGATGCTGGTCTGCGCCCAATTCCTCCGCCGCCCGCCCGAGGGCTGGGCCCCGGTGGGCTGGAGTGGCTCGACCCACGATCCGTTGCACGGTGCCGCCGCTGCCGCCGGTGGGGCTGAACCCGCCGCAGCCCTGCTGAGCCCGCGCCAAATCCTGCTCACGCCGCGCTTCGGCCTGTTGTGGCTGCTGTTTTTTATCCAGGTGACCTGTGGCATCACGGTGATTTCGGCGGCCTCGCCGATGGCCCAGGAGATCGCCGGGTTAAGCGCGGCCCAAGCCGCCTCGATGGTCGGGCTGATGGGATTGTTTAACGGCCTCGGGCGCATCGGCTGGTCGTCGTTCTCGGATGTGATCGGCCGGCCGGCGACGTTTATGACCTTTTGCGTGGTGCAAGGGCTGGCGTTTTTCGCCCTGCCGCTGATCGCCCACCCGCTGGCGTTTCAACTCACGGTGTTTCTCATCATCAGTTGTTACGGCGGGGGCTTTGCCACCTTGCCGGCCTACTTGGGCGACCTGTTTGGCACGCGCCAACTCGCGGTGGTTTACGGCTACATGCTCACCGCGTGGTCGGCGGCCGGGGTGGTCGGGCCGATGTTTGCCGCGGCAGTGCGTTCGCACTCCGGCGGGTTTAGCGGAACGTTGCGCTACGGGGCGGTCGGTTTCGCGGTGGCCCTGGTCTTGGCGGTGCTGATCCGGCTCGACCAACGCCGGTCCAGCGGAGTTCGGAAGAGCTCGTAGCCTGACGACGGAGTCGCTGGGTTGCCGGATCGAAATGGCTGCGCCATCCCGCTACGTTTCGGAGCGCTCCGGGGCGTAGCGGGACGACGGAGTCGTTTCGAGTTTGGGGGTGGGGGCGCTGGTGAACGCTCGGCGCTCCCATTTTTATTATTAAAAAACGGAGATGCTGAGGCGGCCCCGCAGTTCTACAGTTATAGCAGATTAAGCCTAGACGCGGATTTCGCTCTGCATCCTAATGAGTCCGCCAGTTTTTCGTGTGCCCCCTGCGCCGCGCCCACTTTCGACAGCGTTCCCCCCATCCCCCCGTCCATGAGCACCCCCAATCTGCCGCCCGATAATCCAACCGTCACCGCCGCGCCCAGCGCCAGCGGCTCCCGCAAAACTTGGACGGCCGGCTCGCTCACCTACACGGTCGGCGGCCTCATTCTGCTCATGCTGCTGCTCCTGGGCGGCGATTTTGCCTGGTCGATGCGTGAACGCTCGGTCCAACCGCTCTTTCAAATCCTCCTGCGCCAGTATGAGGCCTCCGACTTTTTAACCAGCCTGCTGCTCGGCTCGATTCCCGCCTGTATTACCGTGCTGGTTTGGCCGGTGGTGAGCGTGTGGAGCGACCGCACCCGCACTCGCTGGGGCCGGCGCATCCCGTTCCTGTTTTTTCCCACGCCGTTTATTTTTGGCGCCATGGTTGGCTTGGGCTATGCCCCCGAGCTCGGGGTCTGGGTGCAGCAACTCATGGGCGGCACCGGCAGCCCCAATCCCTATATTCTCGGGGTGTTCGGTCTATTCTGGGTGGTCTTCGAGGTGTTTGCGATGGTCACCAACAGCGTGTTTTACGGACTGGTCAACGACACCGTGCCGCGCGCCATGATCGGGCGCTTCTTCGGCCTGTTCCGCATGGCCAGCCTGGGCGCCGGGGTCTATTTTAACTTCAGCTTGATCGGTTACGCCGAGACCCACGCCAAGCAGGTGTTTCTGGGCATCGCCTTCCTCTACCTCGTGGGTTTCTCGATCATGTGTCTGTTTGTCAAAGAAGGCACTTACCCGCCGCCCCCCCCGGTAGTGGAAAATGATAACCTGATCGCCAAGGTGGGCCGCTATTTCCGCGAGTGCACCCAGGACCGGTTTTATACTTTTGCCTTCATCACTCTGGCGGTGGCCAATATCGCCGCCCAGCCTATTAACTTGTTCAGTATTTTCACCGCCAAAAGCTACGGGATTGAAACCGCCCAGTACGGCAAGTTTTTGGCGATTAGCTATATCTGCTCCTTCGCGCTCTCCTTCCCGCTCGGCTGGTTGTCCGACCGGTTCCATCCGATGCGCACTGCCTTCATCTGTCTGGCGATTTACGCGATCAGTATGACCACCGGCTTTTTTATGGTCCACACCGCGAGCGCCTTCGGGGTGTTTTTTATCATCCACACGGTGTTGAGCGGCTGTTTCTTCACCGCCTCGATGGCGCTCTACCCGATGGTGTTTCCCAAGTCGCAGTTCAGCCAGTTCTACTCGGCCTACTCATTGCTCAATAACGTGCTGTTGTTCGCCGCAGCCCCGCTGCTCGGGCTGATCCTCAAATTCAGCCACAGTTGGTACCTGTTGACCTTCTTGATCAGCGGCGGGCTCGGTTTAGTCAGCCTCGGCCTGTGGGTTTACTGGTACCGGTTGTTTAACGCCCGCGGCGGCATCAAAAACTTCGTCCCGCCCGAGCCCTTGGTGTCCGCCAAGTCCGTCTAAGCGATACGAACCGGCTGAAGGTGGGGGCGAGCAGCCATACTTCTTTCTCCCCTCCGCTCGCAGCCCTTTACCCTTACCACCGCCATGAAATCCCTTCACCTGACCAGCCGCGATGTGGGCAACCCCGCGATCGCCGGCAGCACCCAGCCCATCGCCACGGGCTACCGCCTGCTCGCCGGCGGGGCCGACATCTGGCGGCAGCGCGACGAGTTTCATTTTGCCGCCCTGGAGCAGACCGGCGACTTCGACGCCACCGTGCGGGTTGCCTCGCACACCCTCTCGCACCCCTACGCCAAGGCGGGCCTGATGGTGCGCGACTCGCTGGCCGAAAACGCCGCGATGTTTTTCCACTTCGTGTTTCCCGACAACCGCCCGCGCAACAACAACACCGGGGGCCATGAGTCCCATGTGCGCACCCTGGCCGGGGAGAATTGCCGCGCGATCTACCCGGCCGATGGCACCGCGACCCCGCCACCTTTTCCGGTGACCTGGCCGAATACGTGGTTGCGGGTGAGTCGGCGGGGCGCACGTTTTGAGGCCTTCACCAGTCCGGATGGTTCTCTTTGGCAACGCTTTGGGTGCGCTGAAGTCGCGTTGCCGGACACGGTTTGGCTGGGCTTGGGCCTGTGTTCGCATGACAAAGCGGTCGCCTGCACCGCCGAGTTTTTCGATTTTTCGGTCACCGCTACGGCCGTTTAATTCGGCTTTATTCTCCACGCCTGCTGGCAGGCTGCTTCGGTACTTAGTAGGAAGTGTCATTCAAAGTGTCGGATACTTTCCGATATCAGTGAATATCAGTGCCCATCAGTGGTTAACTAGGATCGGGTTGTTCGACCCGGAATCTGATTTTTAACCACTGATGGGCACTGATGAACACTGATAAACCAAGCTGTAAAGACTACCTGCCTGCCCTCAATTTTAGATCCAATAAATCGAGTGTTACTACTTACTAGATCCGTCGCCCTCACAAGCGATGCCGAGAATCCCTCAAATTCGCTCCCCTTTGAATGGGTTAAGGAACCAGATTATATCATGACTGCCGTTTTGCCCGTACCCCCCATCCGCAATCGGCACCGCGCGTCGACCTGGTCGATTTATCTGAGCACCGCCGTGTGTCTGCTCACCGGGGCGCCGGCCGCGGTCACCCCGATTTATCAAGCCTTTCTCTCGGACACCGCAGCCGGTCGGCAGCCGGTTTTACCTGATTATAGCTACGCGGGTTACCAACATGGCGAACAACCCATCCCGGCGGTCAAGGGGCCGATTTTTGATGTGACCCGCTTTGGTGCAGTTCCTAACAGCAAGCAGCCTGCCTATGCAGCGATCCAGAGGGCCATCGATGCCTGCGAGGCCGCAGGCGGGGGCGTGGTCTGGTTTCCCAAGGGAGTCTATCAGGTCAACCCAGCTCCCAGTGACGCCGACCAACCTCGTTTGCGAATTAGTAAAAGTGGCGTGGTTCTGCGTGGCGTAGGTTCCGGACCGGACGGCAGCGTTTTATATATGGAGGCGGAAATTCAGCCTGAGAATCCCAATCAGATGTGGTCGGGGCGTCCGGTCCTCTTGGTTGCACCTAGCGATCGAGAAAAAGCCGCCGTTTTGGGTGAGGTGTCGGGCGCGGTGGCGATGAACCAGCGGCGCATTCCGATGAAAACGGGGCACACGATCAAGCCAGGCGACCGGGTGGTGTTGACCTACAAGGTGGCAGGAACTGAGACGGAGGTGCTTAATCAACAGATCGCTCCGCACGCCTGGCTGCCAGAATGGACCAACGGGTTGAGTTTTAAGGAGCGTCATGAGGTCGAGCGGGTCGGCCCCGACTTCATTTTGATGCGTGAGGTGCTGCTCACACCGATCAAAGTCAACCAGGCGTGGACGGTCAGTTCGACGCGTTATATTAATAATGTAGGCATTGAAAACCTGCGCTTTCAGGGCAACTGGAAGGAGAAGTTTGTGCATCACCAAGACTGGCGCTGCGACAGTGCTTGGCGGGGGTTTGTCTTTAACTATGTTGAAAATAGTTGGGCCAGGAATTGTGTTTTTACGGATATGAATTGGCCCATTCAAGTGGTGAGTTCGCGGCAGTGTACGTTGGCCCAACTTACCTTTACTGGCACGCAAGGGCACTTTGGCCTGCAGTGTGTTAACTCCACCAATATTCTGAATTTAGCAATCCGTGATGAGGCGGGGCATCATCACGGACCCAGTGTACAAAACGGTTCGTCTGGCACGGTTTATCACGGCTGTAGTTGGCGCCGCGAAGGGAGTTTTGATAGTCACGGGGGCAACTCCTATGCCAGCCTGTTTGAACTGGGGGAAGGCGGTCTGACGCTGAAAGGGGTGGGGGGGAGTTTGGGGTCTTACCCACATCATTTACACGCCTGCGTGGTCTGGAATCACCGGCAAACTTCGCAGTCGAAGGTTCCGGTGGATTTTTGGCCCGAAACCGCGACCGGTTGGGCCAGCACCTTTGGGCAACCGATTTTGGTGGGTATAACCGGCCAGGGCCTCGACTATAAAAACGTGTTTTTGCGTGAGGGGGACGGGCAGTTTGTGACCCCACAGAGCTTATGGTTGGCCCAAGTACAAAAACGCCTCGGGGCTATTCCTGCATATTTAACCGGATTTTCCGGCCCTGCTCGGCCCTAATCCCGGAATCTACCACCACAGCGGTTTAACCACTAATGAACACTGATTATCACTAATATAACCCCGGGATTCCGAGGTTTATCATGAGTGTCGATTAGTGTTTATTAGTGGTTAACCGGATCGATTGCCGACTTGCGGTTTTTTTGCGGTGTTCCGTTGGGCTTAGCTCTGCTTTCGTGTCATTTTGTGCTTTTTGTGGCCACTGGATTGGCTGATCGGCTGCTCCCTTTAGCGTCCCTGTCTTACGCGCGAGCCGCGAGGCTGGCCGGATCGACTTGATACAGGAGTGGTTCTCCGGCCTGCCAGCGTTGGAACTCCGCAATCATATAGTCCGGCATGCGCCCGACTTCATCATTGAGGCTGCCGGCAATGTGGCTGGTCAGGTGAATATTGGGCTGGTTATACAACGGGCTGCCCGCCGCCGGCGGTTCCGGGTGTTGCACGTCGAGCAGCGCCGTCAAATCCGGCCGCGCCCGCAAGGCGGCGAGCAACCCGGCTTCATCCACTTGGGCGCCCCGACCGGTGTTAATAAACGTGGCCCCTTTGGGCATCGAACGGAAATGCGCTTCGGTCATCAGCCCGGTGGTTTGCGACTTGTTTGGCAAGTGGTTGCTCACCACATACGCTTCACGAAACGCCGTTTCCAGATCCACCAGCTCGTCAATCCCCAGCGCCCGGGACTGCTCCAAGCTGAGGTAGTCGTGCAGGGCAATCACCCGAAGGTTGAAGGGTTTTAGCAATTTAAGCAGGTGCCGGCTGACCGCGCCAATACCCAGCAGGGCAATCGTCGCACCGTAAACGCCACGGCCGTTGGCGATATCATCCGGATGCCACGGTCCCTGGCGGCAAGCCGCCGAATTCCGGTAGGCCCCTTTGCAGCTCAGGAGGATCTCGGCCAGGCAGAACTCCGCCACGGGTACGGCATTGGCGGATATGGAGCTACACACCGTAATTCCCCGTTCGACAAAGGGTTCAGCGAAAGCGTTGACCGAGCCGCTGGCGTAAAAGACAGCCTTCAGTTTGGGCATGAAGTCGAGCTGTTGGGCGGTCAGCGGAATCATGCCCCAGCACGAAAAGATCACTTCCACGTCCTTGAGTGAGGGCAGTTCCTGATCGAGGTTTTCGGAAGTGATTCGCTGCGGGTGCAGGTCGCATAATTCCCGGATTTGCGCGACGCGCTCCTGACCGTAGACGTAGTTGAGCATGTCCCCTTTAATGAAATCAGGGATGTCGTTAACGATGAATACCGCTTTGGTTTTACTCATAGTGGGTTGTATAAAAAAGGACTACACGGTTTACGCATCAGGTCGAAACCTTGCTGGCTATAACTGTAGAGTGGAGGGGCCGGGATGCAGGAGTGTTAACCACGAAACACACCGAATACACGAAATTCGGAGGACGATCCGGTTAACCACTAATGAGCACTAATGGTCACTGATATTAAACCCGCGAACTCCGGTTTTAGTGATCATTAGTGTTCATTAGTGGTTAAAAATCCGGAGTTTTAACCACGAAAGACCCCGGATACACGAAAGTCTGAGGTCGATCCGGTTAACCACTGATGAGCACTAATGGTCACTGATATTAAACCCACGCCTTCGGGTTTTTATTAGTGGAAATTAGTGTTCATTAGTGGTTAAAAATCCGGAGTTTTAAGCACGAAAAAAACCGAATTCCAGAAGGTTAAACTCGCGGAGCGCGAATCGAACAATCGGATTTATTAGTGAGTCCCCGCCGGTTCGTCCGCTTCGTCCGCTTCGGCCGGCACCGAATCCAGCAGGGTCATGCGAATCCGACTGGCTTGCCCCGGCGCCAATAAAATGATCCGACGATCCTGCGGCGAGAGCGCGTAGGAGCCGGAACTCACCAGTTGCATTTTCCCTTCGATTTCGGCCGCCACTTGAATCCGGACCATCGCGGCCGCCGCCCCCGTAAGCCCGATCGGCAGGACTGCCTGCATGCGCGGTTCGATCTTCGCCTCAGTGGCGCCGATTTTGACCGTGAGGGGCGTCCGTGTTTGATTATAGAAGCTCACCGAGGATGGCGGGAGCGCCTTAAAGCCTTGTTTTATAGGCTGAAGGATGATCCGTCCGGTGGTCTCATCGAGGTTGAGCAGCACCAGGATTCTTGGTGTCTTCGGCGACACCTTGGTTTCCGCCAACGGCACGATTACGGGTGGTTGGCCCGGTTGGGCGGCGGCCTGCTCTTGGTAAATCATCACCGTGGCTTCAGGCGCGCGCGCAAAGGCCGGGGTTGGTTGGCCCGGTACTAAGGTTAACTCTTGCACGCCACTGGCGGTGCGAAATTTAAATTGAGCCGGCTTATCGACTTGGGAAAACTCATTCACCATCTCTTGCCCACCGACCATATAAAACGAGATGAGTTGAGTCGTCGGAAGTTTTGGGGCGGGGCCTTGTGCCAGCCCGAGTCCCGCACTGCCCAGCCAGAGTGAAATACAAGCAAAACGACGAGTGAGCGATGGGTACATAAGAAGTTAATTATAAAAACACTTTTACTGTGACTGAACGCAAACGACCTGTTCCTGATATCAGCGTCCCTTAGCGTCCATTAGCGGTTAAACGGCCGAGGGGTGGGGGGCTTATTTGGTGTTGGGTGCCGGCACCGCGCCGGCGTTTGGATCTACCGGATCGGGCGGGGCCGGCTCCAGAATGGTCATGCGGATCTGGGTGCTTCGGCCCGCCGAGAGCAAGACCGTGCGCCGGTCCTTGGGGGTGAGTGCATAGGCGCCGCTGCTGAGTAATTGGACTTGGCCGGAGAGTTCACCAGCAATTTGAATCCGCACCATGGCAGGCTGATTGTTCGGAAGTTGAATCGGCAGGGCCGTATGACCATGCGAGGGGGCAATGCCTTGGGTGTCCCCCATTTTAACCGCCAGCGCAATCGAGGTCAGATTGATGAAATTAAGGGAGGCCGAAGGCAGGGCGGAGTAACTTTGATCCATCGCCAGCAGTGCAATGCGCCCGCTGGTCGCATCCAAGGAGACGAGCACCAGGACATTGTTCCATGACTTATTAACTTCGGTTTCAGCAACCGGTACCAACTCGGGTTTTTTCCCCGGTTCGGTCGCGGGTTTTTCGGTGTAAATCGTGATTTTTGACCCGGTTTTTCGCTCGAACGCGGGGCTCAGATTACCCGGCAGCAATTTAATGTTTTTTATCCCCTTGGCTGTGCGGAACTTGAACTGGGCCGGCTGATCGGCTTGGTCGAACTCATTTTGCGCCTCCAGCCCACCCACCATAAAAAAGGAGATCAATTGCGGCGGCGGGGGGGGCGGGGCAGCCGGAACTTGCGCCCAGAGTGAAACCGAGACACCCAGCCCGAGAGCCAGCAATAAAAGACGTGAAAAGGAGGGCAGTATCATAAATCGGAGGGGCTTAACCAACGGAAGGAAACGATTTTAAAGCGGCGACCGAAGGTCGCGTTGGGGGTGTCGGCAGTCGGCAGGGTTTCGGGGCCGTTCGCATTCGGATCTACATACTCGGGCATTCGCTGTACCACGGCTTCGCACCAAGCGCGGCTGATCACCGAGCTTGTCGCGGGATTGACCTTGTCGCCGTAGGCCCGGAGACGGAAGGTGTCGGAACGAGCGGATAACACCGGTCCAAGCTGCTGAAGGATATCGGCTTGAGTGAGGAATCCGGGCAGGCACGCCGCGCGGGGAATACTGCCTGCGGCCTTCACGTCGGTTAAGTTGAAATAGGGGTCGAACGGGGAGTCCAAGGCACCGAGCCCGGACAGATCAGCCGGGGTGTTCAGTCCCGGGAAGGTGGTCGAGCCGTTGATGGTGGAGCTATCAATGGCGGCTTGCAGCGGGCCCTTGAGCCGATGAGCCACCGTGCTAGCCTCGGGGCGGCGGTTGACGAAATCGGCCAAAGAGCGAACCGGGCCGTAGCCGCTATCGGCGGCGCGAGCCTTGATTTGGGTCACAATAGCGGTGGCCAACTCATCGAGTTGGGCGTCGGTGAGTGACCGGAAGCCATCGTATAGGTTGCGATTATCTTGGGTGAGGGCGGCGGAGGAGGTGGCGCCACCGGGGAAGGGCGAACGCGGCATCGGGGTGGTCTGGCTGTTGTTGACGAGTGCGGTGGTGCCATCGCGATTGACCACGATATTATTACGGGCCGAGGCCAAAACTGCGCGCCACGCCTCCGTGGAGGTGGAATTGATATTAAACGCCCCTTCGACCAACAAACTGGCTGCCGCCCGGTCGTAGTCCTGCAGGTCGGCGGCCTTGGCACTGAGGCCTTGGTTGGTGGGGTCGTAGAGCGAATACCTCCGGTTGGCCGAATAGTAATTGGTCGCGGTGGAGTCGTCGCTCAGGCTCGCTCCGCCGAGTTGGGCACTGGTGGGCACACCCGAAAAATAGTATTTATCCCACAATTGCCGATTGAGCAGCAAACTGAGGTCGAAGTGACTGAGCATAACTCTATTCGCACTCGTCGAATTCCCCATTAAATTGGCTTGGATCGGCATCTTGGCCAAGACGCCGGTGGTGTCGGTGGGGGCGATGCGCGGATCGGCGTAGGAATTGCCGATCGGGTAGGTCGGCATATTGGAGGCGGAGTAGCCAATATCATTAAAAAAGGTGCTAATCAACGGGTGGACGTTGGCGTGTTGCAGGGCCCCGATGGAAAGCACCCCGGTTTCCTTGCGCGGCACATGGAAGAGCACGGTTTGGGTCAGATCCCACGAGGTAGACCTCAAATCATAGCCGACATAGACCTCGGTACTCCCAGCGTCTGCGGTTGGAACCGTAAAGTCGCCAAAACTATTACTAAAACCGGTGGCGATGAGGTTGGCGCCCTGAACGTAGCCCCCCGCCCCACCGGCCCCCATCCCATCCATGATAGACTTGTTTATAAGCTGGGCGGTCGGGTTATAATTAGCCAACCAAGCGATTTCGCGGGGATTGGTGGCGACCGAGTAGGTTTGGCCCATCTTCTGGGTGACAATCCAGCCATAGGTCGGCGAGCCGCTGTACACCACGGATGGGGTGGTTGGCATGGTATTAAAACTCCCGGTCGAGACGTTTTTCGACACCTCGATGGTTCGCCCCAAATAGCGAGGAAAGGTGTTCTCAATGGGGGCCGGACTTGCGGCGGTGCCGGAGGCGGAAAACACCCCGGAGCCGATTTTATGCGAGGCATTGCCCTGCGGTTGGTAAGGGGTCGATGACTTTAAGGTAGGGTTTACAAACAACTCAAAGTCCATGGTAGCGGCACTCAGGCCGATGATCAACCGAGTCGGGATGTCAGTGGCGGCTGGGGCCGGGGTGGAGGCCCCGGTGAGGTTGAGCGCGGTGGCGGCAAGGTCCTCAGACCAAAAATGGGTTCGCCATCCCACGCTTAGGTTAAGGGGGGCGGTGTTTGTCGCGGTGAGATAATTTTGATTAGCCGTAGGGGTGAAAACGTAGGCCTTGCCCGGCGGCAGGTCGGGACAAGCGATGACGATGCCCTTGGAATGGCAGGGTTCTTCACGGAATGCTGTGGGTAGCGGCTGAAGGCAGCTGAGGAGCAAGATCGAGTCTGCCGCAGAAGAAGAGGATACGGGTGCGATAGTTTTCAAACTTACGGAAGCCCCGGGCATCCGCTTTGAGTGCTTGGATTTTGGAGTT
>CAMBUJ010000069.1 GCA_945871005.1 Opitutus sp. GAS368
CCTGCTCATCGACCTCGATCCGCAGGCCAACGCCACCAGCGCCGTCGGCGTGGAAAAAAAGGCAGGACGCAGCCTCTACGGTCCGCTCAGCGGCGAGGGCACCGCCATGGAGATGATCACCTCCACTGCCTACCCTCACCTCTCCCTGATCCCTTCCGAGGAGGATCTGGCCGCCGCCGAAATCGAGTTGGCTCAGACCGAAAACTACCTGGCCCGCCTGCGCGACATCATTGCCCCGCTCAAGGCTTCGGGCGGGTTCCGCGTCATCATCATCGACTGCCCTCCGGCCATGGGCGTGCTCTCGATGAACAGCCTGGCCGCCGCCGACTTCCTGCTGATCGCCCTGCAGTGCGAATACATGGCCCTAGAGGGCCTCGGCCAGATCCTGCGCAACCTCGACCGCATCAAAAACGCCGGGCTCAACAACAAACTCGAACTGGGCGGCGTCGTCATGACGATGTTCGACACCCGCACCAACCTGTCCCGCCAGGTCGTCGAGGAGGTTAAAACCCACCTGCCGGACAAGATTTTCAAAACGGTTATCCCGCGCACGGTGCGCCTGAGCGAGGCGCCCAGTTTTGGCAAAACCATCTTCGACTACGATCCGCTTTCCCCCGGCGCCACCGCCTACAAGAACCTCGCCAAGGAGCTCATTTCGCGCTTCGGGCTGAACGGTAAATAAGCTCGGCGGTTCACGCGTCCGCAGTTGGCCCAACCGGCAAGATGCGCTTCAGCTGAAGCGTGTTAGGACAAAACCTAGCCGTGAGGTGACTGAAGTAGCGCAGGCTTCCAGCCTGCTGGGGAGGCGGAGCAGACTGGAAGTCTGCGCTACTTTTTTGGCCACGAACTGATTTAAACCACTGACCTGCCAGTCCCAAGTCCCACCCGCTTCGATTTATGTCCGTTTTCGCCAAATACCGGCACGCCTTCCTCATCGGGCTGCAGAGCAACATCGTCTACCGGTGGAGCTTTGCGGTGCGCGCCCTGTTTTCCCTGTTTCACCTCGCCTTCGTTTTCATCCTCTGGGGAGCGGCTTATCAGGGGCAAACCACCATCGGCGGCTTCGACCTCAACCAAACGCTCACCTACTTCATCGCCATCTTGCTGATGCAGTTTTTCATCGGCGCGTTCAACGAGGACTACCAAATCAGCGAGGAAATCCGCAACGGGCTGATCAACCAGTTCCTGCTCAAGCCCATCAACTATTACCTTTACCGGCTGAGCATCTTCGGGGCCGCCCGGCTCGTCTCCGGCGCCCTAGCCCTGCTGCCCATCCTCGTCGCCCTGCCCTTTCTCAAGGACCACCTCGTCCTGCCTGAGGGCGGCTGGCGTATCGCCCTCGGTCTGCCGGCCATGGCCATGGCCGCGCTGATTCAGTTCACCATCGCCTACATCTTCGGACTGCTGACGTTTTGGTTCCTCGAGATCCAGTCGTTCATCATCCTGTCGCTTGCGGTCGAAACGATCCTCGGCGGCCAGATGTTCCCGCTCGATCTGCTGCCGGCTTGGATCTTCCGGATCTCCCAGTGGCTGCCGTATTATTACCAGATGTATTTCCCTACCGCGATTTTCACCGGGCGACTCGACTACGCCCAAGCGCTCTCCGGCTTGGCGATCCAAGCCTTCTGGGTCGTCGCCTTGCTCGGACTCGCCCAACTGCTGTGGACCCGCGGCCTGCACCGCCACACCGCGGTCGGCGGCTGAGCCAGCGCGTCCACCCCGCCCACCCGCGATGAGCATTTTTGATTACCTCCGCATCTGGCTAGCTGGCGCCCGCTATTCGATCGTGCGCACCCTGATGTTCCGCTTCGACTTCATCATGTGGGCGCTGGTCGAGTTTTTTTGGATGGCGGTCAACGTGCTGTTGGTTGCGGTCATCTACGAACACACCGAGTCGATCGCCGGTTGGACGCGTTACGAGATGCTCCTGCTGGTGGGCAGCTCGATGCTGGTGCAGCGCTTCATCATGGGCTTTGTGTGGAGCAACCTCTTCGAGATGGCCCGCAACATCCGCAGCGGCCACTTCGACTTCTTTCTCGCCCAGCCCGGCAACCCGCTGGTCATGGTGTCCACCCGCAAACTCGACCTCGACGGCCTGGCCAACGCAGTGGTCGCCGCCGCGGTCGTGTTGTACGCGGTGCGCCAGCTCGGACTGTCGCCGTCCATCGTGGAGTTGGCCCTTTACGCGTTCATGCTGCTGTGCGGATTTTTGATCAATTACGCGATCCTCCTGATCACCGTCTCGCTCACCTTTTGGCTGGGGGCCGCACAGGGCATCGAGGGCAGTTATTTTACCCTGATGGAGTTTTCCCGTCTGCCGCAGCAGGCATTCAAGGGCGTGGGCCGCCTGCTCTTCGTGTGGATTTTGCCGGCGGTGGTGGTGAGCAACGTGCCCGCCAACACGCTGATCCACGGCTTTGATCCGCTCGCCGCGCTCTGGCTGCTCGCCGTGACCTTCGCCTGGCTCGGGCTGGCCATCTGGGTTTTCAACCGTGGCTTGCGCCGTTACGCCAGCGCGTCGTCGTAAAACCCGTCTCCCACCGCCCCACCCCACCCCGGCCGCCGAACGCGAACGATTCCAGCCCTGCCCGCCACCATGACCATTCCTGAGTTTACCGACCTGCAAGCCCGCCTGGGGCATACGTTCCAAACCCCCGCCCTCCTGAGCCAAGCGCTCACCCACCCCGGTTATGCCAACGAGCACCCCGAGAACGGCGACCATTATCAGCGGCTCGAATTCTTGGGGGACGCGGTCATCCAGTTTGTTGTCACCGACGCGTTGTTCCGCCTGCGACCGGCAGAACGGGAAGGCGAACTCAGCCGGCTGCGGGTGGCCCTGACCAACGGGATTTTTCTTAGCCGGCTCGCGCACGAACTGGGGATTCCCTCGCACCTGCGTCTGTCCGCCGCGGAGCAAAAAACCGGGGGCTCGCCAACGGCTGCTGGCGATGCCTACGAAGCGGTGGTCGGGGCGATCCTGCTCGATGCCGGGCTGCCCGCCGCGCAGGGGTTTATCCTCCGCACCTACGGCGCGCTGGAAAACCGCCTGGCCAGCCAGCAGGTCGAAAACGCCAACCCCAAGGGCCGCCTCCAGGAACGCTACCAACCCACCCACGGCAGCGGCGCCCTCCGTTACGAGACTGCGGCGAGTGGCGGCGCCGACCACGCCAAAGAGTACACCTCCAGCGTGTTTTTGGGCGACCGACGCCTCGGCACCGGCCAGGGCAGTTCCAAAAAACTGGCGGAGGAAGCCGCCGCCCGCTCCGCGCTGGCGGCTGACAAAGTCTAATGGGCCGCCGAAGCGTCCTGATCTTCCGTCCCTGATGCCCGCCCCGTCCTCCCTCGCCCGCCTCAAACTCACCGGCGTCTGCCCGCCTGCCCGCGGCGCGGTTATTGCCGAACTCATGCGCGGACACCCCGCGCCGGTCTGGCTGGTGGTCGCCGAGGAACTCAAGCAGGCCGAACAACTCGCCGAGGACATCGCATTTTTCCACCGCTCGGCTGGGGGCAATCCCGCGGCCGTCACTGCGCTGATTTTCCCCGAGTCGATTCCCGACAGCCGCGACATGCGCGAGGCCTTTGCCGCCTCCGCCGACCGAACCACCGTGCTCTCCCGCCTGCGAGCCACGCGGAGCTTGGAGCTAAGAGCTGGGAGCTTGGAGCTTGGAGCTAAGAGCTTGGATCCGAAAGCTCGGAGCTCGGAGCTCGCAGCTCATAGCTCTAAGCTCCCAGCTCTCAGCGCTCAGCTCGTCATCGTGACCACGCCGGCCGCGCTCGTGCAGCCGGTCCCGGCGATCGATGCGTTCGCCGACCGGGAAATCTCCCTGGCCCGCGGCCAAGCCCAGTCCTTCCCGGCCCTCCTCGAAACCCTCCACGGCCTCGACTACGACTCCGAGGCAGTTTGCGAATCGCCCGGCCACTACGCGGTCCGCGGCGGCATTATTGACGTTTACCCGATCACCGCGACCGAGCCGTACCGCCTCGATTTCTTTGGCGACGAGATCGAGGACATCCGCGCCTTTGACCCGGTCACCCAGCGCTCCGGCGAACAGGTGCAGTCGATCACCCTGTCGGCCTCGCCCCGCCTCAAACTCGACGCCTCCAAAACTGGGCTCGCCGACTACCTCTCGCCGCTCACCCAACTGGTCTTCATCGAACCGGCCGCCCTCGACGCGGAGTTCGCCAGTTTCGCGGAAGAAGGTTTTGACGGGCTCACCCCGATTTTAAAGAAAGCCGCTGCCGCCTTCGGTCTGGCTGACATCGACGAAGCTGCCGCCATTTTTGACGACGAGGGCGTCAGTGAAACCACCTGGGATACCGAGAGCCTGAGCCACCACCGCAGTTACCCGTCCGACGAGCTGGTCGCCCAGGAGCGACTCAGCGCCGAGGAAGAGGCGCGGCGCAGCTTCCTCCAGCAACTCGTCGCCTGGAAAAAGGACGGCTACGGGCTGGCCTTTGTTGTTTCCAAGGAGGGCGAGGAACAGCGCGTGAAGGAAATCCTAGCCGAGGATTCCCGCTTCAAAGGGATGCAACCGCTCTGGATACGCGGCACGCTCAACGAGGGTTTTCGCTGCACCTACCGCGCCGGCGCCGGGCTGCTCTGGTCGACTTTGCCCAAGCGCAAGTTGGGGGAAATCGGCGGCCTGGTTCTCGTTACCGAGACCGAGCTTTTTGGCCGCCAGCGCACCCGCCGCGTCAACGGCCCGCAGCGCGCCCTGGTTAACCGCGCCCAAGTCGACCAACTGCTCGACTTCGCTGAACTGGTCGAGGGCGACTTCGTGGTCCACCTCCAGCACGGCATCGCGCTCTATCGCGGGTTAACCAAACTCGAAATGCGCGACGGTCTGCGCGAGGTCATCTCGCTGGAGTTTGACGACGGGGTAACCCTTCACGTGCCCCTGCAGGAGTCGCACCTCATCAGCCGTTACGTCGGCCTCGGAAAGACCAAGCCCCAGCTAGGTAAAGTGGGTTCAGGCCGGTGGGAAAAGACCCGCCAGGCGGCCGAGCGTGCGACCCTTGATCTGGCCGCCGACCTGTTGAAAATCCAGGCTCAGCGCGAGGCCCAGCCCGGCCACGCCTGCCTGCCCGACAACGACTGGCAGAAGGAATTTGAGGGCTCCTTCCCGTTCAACGAAACCAAGGACCAGCTCAAGGCCATCGAGGAAACCAAAGCCGACATGGAACGGGCCCGGCCGATGGACCGGCTGATCTGCGGCGACGTCGGCTTTGGCAAAACCGAGGTGGCGATCCGCGCCGCGTTTAAGGCGGTGCAAGACGGACGGCAGGTGGCGATTTTGGTGCCGACCACCATCCTCGCCCAGCAGCACCTGAACACGTTTCGCGAGCGTATGGCTGGTTACCCGATCGCGGTGGAAATGGTCAGCCGCTTCCGCACCAAGGCCGAAACCACCCGCATCCTCTCCGCCACCGCCCTCGGCCAGGTCGACATCCTCATCGGCACCCACCGGATCCTCGGGGCAGACGTGGCGTTTAAAGACCTCGGGCTGGTCATCGTCGACGAGGAGCAGCGCTTCGGGGTGAAGCACAAGGAGAGCCTCAAAGCCATGCGCGCCACCGTGGACATCCTGTCGATGTCGGCCACGCCCATCCCGCGCACCCTTTACATGGCGATGACCGGGGCGCGCGACATGAGCGTGATCGAGACCCCGCCGGTTAACCGCCACCCGATCCAAACCATCGTCAAAACTTACGACGACAAACTGGTGGTGGAGGCGATTCGCCACGAACTGCGGCGCGGCGGCCAGGTGTTTTATCTGCACAACCGGGTGCAGACGATCAACCTCGTTGCCGCCCGCCTCACCGAGCTCATGCCCGACATCACTGTGGGCGTCGGCCACGGGCAGATGGACGAACACGACTTGGAGCGGGTCATGACCGAGTTCGTGGCCGGTAAATACCAGGTGCTCGTCTGCACCACGATCATCGAGACCGGGTTGGATATCCCCAACTGCAATACAATCATCATCGAGGGGGCGGACCGCTTCGGGTTGTCGCAACTCTACCAACTCCGGGGCCGGGTTGGGCGGTTCAAGCACCAAGCTTACGCGTACCTGCTACTGCACCGACACACGCGCCTGGTCGAGATCACCCGCGAGCGCCTCAACGCCCTGCGCACCCACAACCAACTCGGTGCGGGTTTCCGCATCGCGATGCGCGACTTGGAACTGCGCGGGGCGGGCAACCTGCTCGGTTCGCAACAAAGCGGCCACATCATCGGGGTGGGCTTCGAGCTGTATTGCCAACTCCTGCGCCAATCGGTTGCGCGCCTTAAAGGCGAGAAAAACGCCTCCGCGATCCGCGCCACCGTGAAACTCGATTTTGTGTTTGTGGGCGAATCCGCCGCCGCACTCGGCGGCCCAACGACACCGACCGGCTCGGCGGGAGCGCCCGCCCGCACCTCCTATCAGGCGATCAAACAGGCCGAACAAGCTGACGATGGCGCCGTTGAGGTGGTCAAGATCCAGGCGCGTATACCCTCAGCGTACATCACCGAGACGCGCCTGCGCATCGACTTCTATCGGCGCCTGGCGATGGCCGGCAGCGCGCTCCAATTAAAGGAAATCGAGTCCGACCTGCGCGACCGCTTCGGACCGTTTGGCGACGAGATCCGCGCGCTGTTGCTCATCACCGAAATCCGCATCCGGGCGGAGGGTAAGCGCATCATTTCGGTGGAGACGGAGTCCTCGCGGCTGAAGTGTGCGCGCGGCAGCGGGGTGCGGGACGATTTTGTGATGGTGGGGGCGCGATTCCCGCGGATGACCGCGCCCAAGGCGCTGGCCCGGATGAGGGAGATCGTCGCCTTCCTTAACAACCTGCCGGCGCCGTAAGCGGGAGACCACGCTCGGCTATGCGTGAATATTAGCCCGATCGCCGGAGTTATAACCACAGATTTCACTGATAATGCAGGATATCAGAATGTTGCTAATTAGAGCGATAGGATGGAAAGCGGGTACTTGATCCGTTGCGTTTGCCTCCTAATGAATTGTATCTGTGCCATCTGTGTAATCCGTGGTTGGTTTGAACTTCGGCGTTCGGGATTAGTGGCTCCTCGGCGATTTCAGTAGGTAGCGAGGTAGAAAAGGAGACCGTCGGAGGGTATCACAGAGGGCACGGAGCTGTCCGCATGATCCCGAATGCCGGTTTTTTTGGTACCCGGAGCCGCTTGGTTAAGCGGCCACCACAAAGGTGATGCTCTGCTTGCAGGCACACAAAAAAGGCACAGGCGTAAAAGCCTGTGCCTCAGAGCGCAACCACCCGTGCGGTGCGGAACTCAGCCAATCAGCTTGGCGTAGGCGGCTGCGTCCAGGAGCGCATCCACCTCGGCCGGATTGCTCAGCTTGAGCTTGAGCATCCAACCGCCCTGGTAGGCATCCGAATTCACCGTCTCGGGGGCGGAATCGAGGGCGGGGTTGATCGCGATGACCGTGCCGGCCACCGGGGAATACAAGTCGGAGGCGGCTTTGACCGACTCGACCACGCCATAGACTTGGCCGGCGCTCAGGGTTGCCCCGACCTTGGGCAGTTGCACGTAGGTGATGTCACCCAGGCTGTTTTGGGCGTAGTCGGTGATGCCGACGGTGGCCGTGCCGTCAGCGGCCAGCTGTAACCATTCGTGGGACTTGGCGTAACGCAGATCAGAGGGAACGTTGCTCATGTTAGGATTTTTTTAAGGGGACGAAGGGAGGTTTTACCAGCTGCAAGTTGATCAAAGTGCCGCGGATATCGACGGCGAGCGGGGCGGCCGCCGCGGCGGTGGTCACCAGAGCGGAACCGATGGCTTCATTGAGGATCGGGGTCAGCGTGCCGGAGAGCACCTTGCCGACCACGGCACCATCGGCACCGAGCACCGGGGTGTCGGCTCGAACGATGCGGCGGTCGCCGGTTTTGAAAAACACGACTTTGTTGACCGCACCGTTGGTCTTTTCGGCCAACAACGCGGCGCGGCCGATGAAGTCGCAGCCCTTGTCCAGTTTCACCGTCCAGCCGAGACCAGCGGTGAGCGGGGAAATGTCCGCGGTGATCTCGTGCCCGTAGAGCGGATACCCGGCTTCGAGACGCAGGCTATCGCGCGCGCCCAGACCGGTGAACTCAAGCCCGTGGGCGGCGCCGGCCTTGACCACGGCCTCGGCCAAGGCGACAGCGGAGCCAGCCGGGTGGTAAAGTTCAAAGCCGTCTTCGCCGGTGTAGCCGGTGCGACTGATGATGCAGGGAATGCCGGCTACGGTGCCGTCGACAAAATGGTAATACCCCACCTGATCGAGTTTTTCGCTGGTGAGCGACTGCACGATGGCGGCAGCGGTCGGGCCCTGGACGGCGAGGAGCGCGTAGTCGGCCGAACGGTCGGTGACGGTGACGGCAAAGCCCTTGGCTTGCTCGTGGAGCCAAGCCACGTCCTTGTCGATGTTACCGGCGTTGATGCAGAGGAAGTAGTCGTCCGCGCCGCGCATGTAGACGAGCAAGTCGTCGACCACTCCGCCGGACGGATAACACATCGGCGAGTAAAGCACGCGACCGGGGAAAAGTTTGGAGACGTCGTTGGTGACGACGTAATTCAAAAAGCGCAGGGCGTCGGGGCCCTTGACCTCGACCTCGCCCATGTGGCTGACGTCGAACAAACCGGCGGTGCGCCGCACGGCTTTGTGCTCCTCAAGGATGGAGCGGTATTGAACCGGCATTTCCCAGCCGGCGAAGTCCACTAGGCGGGCTCCGTTGGCGGCATGAAAATCGCGTAAAGGCGTGCGTTTAAGATCAGTCATGGGGGGCCCACTAGGCCCGCCCCCCAGACTCGGGGCAAGTCACTTCGCCGCCGACCCGCCACTTAAAAAAAGAACCGCTTAGTTCGCGTAGGATTTAACGATCTCTGAGACCAAAAACTTGTGGTCGGCCGAGGAGATTTCCTTGGCTGCGAACAGGGCATCGGCCTGCAACACGGCGTAGGTCAGGGCCAGGTAGCGATCGCCCTCGGAGTCAGTCGGCAGGGACGGACGCAGGTTAACCACGAGTTCGCCGGGAGTGAGGTCGGTCATGGCGCCGAGGTCATAATCGAGCCCCCAGCGAAGGAAGCGTTTCGCGTACTCGTTTTCCACGGGCAGCATCACCGTGGGGGCATTCTCGAAGCCGGGTTTGCGCAGTTCGATGTTATAGGAGGAGGCGCGCTTGAGGCTGACGCGCAGGGGGGTTTTGCCAACCTCCTCACCATTGATCAGGGCAGTGGCGCCTTCGGGATTGGATCGAACCGTCACGGTTTGCGAGCGACCTTTGGCCGCGATCGCACAACCTGAAGCGCTCACCAGGGCAAAACCAACCATCACGGTCGGCAGAAGGAAACGGATGTTCATAGGGTAAAAGGGGCTAAAGCGCCGACACCTTATTTTTCGCATCGAACTGCGGTCAAGGGCAATAAGCGGGCGCAGCGCTTAAAGGTTAAACTCCTCGACTACGGAGTGCGGCTGGAGTCGATTGAAGCTTGGTGCGCCTTTGCGGCCGCCCCCCCCCTTTTTTATCCATGTTTCTCGCTTACTGGGTCCACAATCTGAGTCCGTTCCTTGTTCAATTCACCGACACGATCGGCATCCGTTATTACGGGTTGGCGTACCTGTTGGGTTTCGTCGGGGGAGGCCTGCTGCTGCACGCTTATGCGCGCGCCGGGCGTTCACGACTGCCCTCCGCGTTGGTGCCCGATTTTATCATCGCGCTTGTTATCGGGGTGATGGTCGGCGGGCGGCTGGGGTCTTTTTTTCTCTATGAGGGGTGGCGCACGCTGGGCACCGACCCACTGGCGTTATTTAAGATCTGGCAGGGTGGCATGGCGAGCCATGGCGGGTTTATCGGGGTGGCCGTGGCCATTGCCTGGTTCGCTCACCGCCAGCGCATCGGCTATCTCCACCTCGCTGATCTCATCGCCTCGGTCACCGGCCTCGGGTTGTTGTTGGGGCGGATCGCCAACTTTATTAATGGCGAACTCTGGGGCAAAGTCACCGATGTGCCCTGGGCGGTTATTTTTCCGGATAGCGCCCCGGCGGGCATGCCACTCGAACTGATTGCCCCGCGCCATCCCTCGCAGCTCTATGAGGCGGCGCTGGAGGGCGCACTGTTACTCGCCCTGATGCAATGGCGGTTCTGGCGCACCGAGGTCGCCGCCCGCCAGCCCGGGCGCATGGCCGGCGAATTCCTCGTCGCCTACGCAGCGGTGCGCATGCTTGGCGAAACCTTCCGCGAACCCGACGCTGGCCTGTCGCTGATTCTCGGCCTGAGCCGCGGCTCCTTTTATTCAATTTTCCTCATCGGCATGGGCCTGCTGATGATCTGGCGCAGCCTGCGTCAACCGGCAGCGCCTCGCCCGGCCGCCTAAACTAGAGCGCGCAACACGACGCCGGCCTCGCGCAAACCCGTGCGGATCGCGCGGGCAAAGCTTACCGCGCCGGCCCCATCGCCATGGAGGCAAACGGTGTCTGCGGCGAGGGCAACGTCCACCCCGCACGTCGCCCGCACCACTCCGTGCTGAACCAGCCGCAGGACTTGCGCGGTCGCGTCCGTGGGGTCGGCCAACACCGCCCCCGGCCGATCCCGGAGCGTGAGCGAGCCGTCGGCCTGATACGAGCGGTCGGCGAACACCTCGGCGGCCACCCGGAGTCCGTGGGCGCGGCCGGCGGCGAGCAGTTGCCCGCCCGCCAGAGCGTAAAGGCAAAGGCTCGCGTCGACTTGGGCCACGGCGCGGGCCACCGCAGCGGCGACGGTCGCATCGCGGGCGGCCAAATTGTACAACGCGCCATGCGGCTTCACGTGCGTTACCCGGGCGCCTTCACGGGTGGCCACCGCGCACAACGCCACGATTTGCGCCTGCACCAGCGAGACGATTTCGGCCGGAGTTAACGCCAGCTCGCGCCGGCCAAACGCGGCGCGATCGGCAAACCCGGGGTGCGCCCCGATCGCCACCCCGTGACGCAGCGCGGCTTGCACCGTGGCCCGCATCGTTGCCGGGTCACCCGCGTGGGCCCCGCAGGCGATGTTGACCGAGCTGATGAGTGGCATCAGCTCGGCATCGGCGTCACCGCCCTCCCCCAGGTCGCAATTCAGGTCGATGACCGCGGCCATCTTCAGGCCTGATTGAGCTTGGAGCGGATCCCCGCCGCCAGCATCGCCAGGGAGTGTTCCTGTTCGAGATAAAGCGCCTGGGCCTCAGCCAGCGTCACCTCCCTGAAGGTCACTTTGTCACTGGTGCGCGCCTGCGCCAATTTAGCCAAATCCACGGAGATAATCTGAGCGATCTTGGGGTAGCCGCCGACGGTCTGCCGGTCGGCCATCAAGACGATGGGCTGGCCATCCGGAGGCACTTGCACGGAGCCGAAAGCGATGCCCTCGGAGAGCAACTCCTGGTCAGGGGAACCCAGCGCCAACAGCGGCCCAGCCAGACGCAGGCCCATGCGGTCGGACTTGGCGGTGATTTTAAAGGCTTCGTCCAAAAAGGCCCGCCGACTGGGAGCCGAAAACCAAGACCATTGCGGGCCGGCGATAAAGCGCACGCAGACCTCGTGGTCGCTGGCGGCAGAAAACTCCGCCGAGGCGCTCCAACGCCCCGCCGGTGCGATCACGCTCGGGCGGGCGCCGAGACGGTCGCCGGTTTTGAGTGCGCGCCCGTTCCAGCCTCCCACCCCCGTGCTCAACATGGTGCCGGCGCCGCCCAAGACGCGAGCGACCTCCAGCCCACCGGCAATCGCCAGATAGGCGCGTGACCCGCGTACCAGTTCGCTCAACGAAACGATTTGCCCCGCGTCCACTTTCCAGGGCCGCCACCCGGGCACGCCGCGCACCTGCGCGCCGGTCACCGCGATCCAGCTCTCGCGCAAAAACAACAATTCCGGCCCATTCACGGTGACCTCCAGCAGCGGCTCATTTTCGTCGTTACCGAGCAGCAGATTGGCCACGCGCGCGGCGGTGCGATCCATCGGCCCGCCCACGGGAATGCCCTGGTGCTGGCGTCCGGGGCGGCCGAGATCCTGAACGGTCGTCAGCATCCCCGGTTTAAGCACCTCAAAGGCTGCCGCTTGTTTGGATACTTTCGGGGTGATCAGAGGCGCAACGAGCTCCATCTGTTTAGCCGCCTGTTGGGGTGAGATGGCGGTGAATTTGACGCTGTCTCCGGCTTTGAGCAGGACTGGTTCCGCCTCGTCCTCCGGGCGGAACAGTCGGGTTGGGGTGCGCCCAATCAGGACCCAGCCGCCCGGGGTGGCGGAGGGATAAAGCCCGGTCTGAACACCGCCAATGCCCACGCTGCCCGGAGGCACCGCCATGCGCGGGGTGGCCCGCCGAGGGGTGGCTAGTTTTGGCGCCATGCCAAGTAGGTAGGGAAACCCCGGGGAAAACCCCACCGCGGCAACCCGATAAACCCCCTTGGAGTGAAGCCGGATAACCTCGGCTTCGCTCAGCTTGGTGTGTTGGGCGACCTCGGCCAAGTCCGGCCCGTATTCGCCGCCATAACACACGGGGATGACCACTTCGCGGGCGGCCGGGCGCTTGACTCCACTGGGAGCAGCGGGCGCGGTTTCGATCCAGCGCTGCACGCGCTCAAAAGGCGTTCCCGGGCCAGGGGCAACCGCCACCGGATCGTAGTGAACCACCACCGTGGTGTAGGCTGGAACGATGTCGGAAACCCCGACCAGCGGCGCGTGGTTTAGCGACCACACCAGACGCTCCACCGCATCCAGTGCGGCGGCATGGGTTTTAGCGGTGAGGACCACCACCACGGCACAATCCCCTAATGGTATTAATTGCATTAATCGGGGACTGTGCAAATCCGCCCGCAAAGCTCAAGGCTGGCGGTAGGGGGCGCTTAACTGCCCTGCATCGCCCTGCTGGATCACCAAATAGATAATATTGCAGTTTCCCGCCGAATCGCGGAATTGTGGCCTTTTATGATGACTCGCCGTCTCCACTTTATCCCCGTTCTCATCACCTTACTGACGGCCTCGGCCTGCCGCGAAGCTCAGATCGCCACCTACCGCGTGCCCAAGGAGCCCGGCCCGGCCGTCGCCGCTGCCGAAACGCCCAGCGCGCCTGCGAGAGATCCCCACGCCGGGTTGGGCATTCCGCCGGTGAGCGCCAGCAGCACCCCGCCCCCTGCCGCCGCTCCGGCCGGTGCCAACATGGCCGCCACCCCCGTGCCCACCGCCGGTGGTGGCGACCTGGTTTGGACGGCCCCCGCCTCCTGGCAGTCGCGCCCGGCCTCCGCCATGCGCAAGGCGACCTTTATTATCCCCGGCGCCTCCGCCGCCGAACAGGCCGAACTCGCCGTCACCGCCTTCCCCGGCGACGTCGGCGGCAATCTCGCCAACGTCAACCGCTGGCGCGGCCAAATCCAACTGCCCCCCATTGACGCCGCCGCGCTGCCCGCTGCCTTTACCCACCTCGACATCGGCAGCCTACACGTCGATGTAGTCGAACTGATCGGACCGGAGTCCGCGGAGCGTAAACGCGTGCTCGGCGCCATCGTCCCCTACAACGGCGCGACCTGGTTCTTTAAACTCAGCGGGCCCGACGCGCTCGTCGCCGCCCAAAAGGCCGAATTCCTCGGCTTCCTCAAAACCATCAAGACGCGCTAAGCCATGTCCGAAACCTGGAATTCTTTCGTTAAGTTTTTCACCTCGCTGCAGGTGACGGTGGTCCTGTTGGCGTTGTCCATTATTCTGATTTTCGCGGCCACCCTCGACCAGGTGAACCTCGGTATCTGGGCGGTGCAGGAGAAATATTTCCGCACCTTCGTTGTGCTCTGGGACATCAAGGGCTTCCCCGTGCCTGTGTTTCCCGGCGGTTACTTCATCGGCGGATTGCTGCTGCTTAACCTGATCGCTTCCCACCTTTACCGCTTCAAATTCAGCTGGAAAAAATCAGGGATTTTCCTCACCCACGCCGGCCTGATCATCCTGCTGATTGGTGAACTGCTGACCGGGCTCTGGCAGGAGGAATTTCAGCTCCGGCTCGATCAAGGCGAGACGCGCAACTACTCGGAGAGTTACCGCGACAACGAGCTGGCCGTGATCGACGTCTCGGACCCGCAATTTGACCAGGTGATCGCGATCCCTGCGGAGCGACTGGGGCAACGCGAGCCGATCCAGCACGAGCACCTGCCCTTTCAGGTGGTGACCCGGGCCTACTATCCCAACGCGATCATCCAGATGCGCGAGCAGTTGGGTAACGTCAGCACGCCGCCGCCGGCCACCCGTGACATTGGCGCCAAGCTGGTGGTGATCCCCACTCCGCTCACCTACAAACAAAACGAGCGCAACCTGCCCTCCGCCATCGTGGAACTGATCGGCCCGGGCAAAGCCTCACTCGGCACCTGGGTGGTTTCGACGATGTTGGCGCAGCCCCAGACCTTTGAATACGCCGGACGCACTTGGCGGATCGCGCTGCGTTCGACCCGGGCCTACAAGCCCTACTCGCTCACGCTGCTGAAGTTTTCCCACGATCGCTACATGGGGACGCAAATCCCGAAGAATTTCGCCAGCAAAGTGCGCCTGCACTCCGCCGATGGCCAGACGGACCGCGAGACCTTGATCTACATGAACAACCCGCTGCGCTACGACGGGCTGACGTTCTATCAAGCGGGGTTTGATAACAACGACACCACCACGATCCTGCAGGTGGTGCGCAACCCCAGCTGGCTGCTGCCCTATATTGCCTGCATCATGATGGGCCTGGGCCTGTGCATCCAGTTCGGCATCCACCTGGTCGCCTTCGCCAACAAGCGCCGCAAAACCGCCTGAGGGCGAAAGGCATTTTTAACGCGGAACCGACGTTAAAAAACCTCTCTCCCCCTTCAGCCCAACTATTTTCGTCCCGATGTCCTTCAAACGCCTTTTCCCCGTTCTCATCCTCCTGCTTGGCGCGCTCGGCCTTGCCTACCCACTGCTGCGTCCCACCCCATCCGCCTTCGACCTCGACGGCTTTGGCCGGATTCCGGTGGTGGCCAACGGCCG
>CAMBUJ010000070.1 GCA_945871005.1 Opitutus sp. GAS368
AGCATGTATTCCTTGGCTGATTATCGGCGCTTCATTTACGGCAGTGGAATGAAGGTCGTGCGTTTCGAAGTGAACCGCAGCAAGAGTCCGCTTTCGCGGCTACTTTCGGTGCTGCGACGGGTGCCGCGCCTTGAGGAATACTGCACGCATAACATTTATTGCGTGCTGGAGAAGCCGGTCTAAACACGAGACCCAACCCGTTGTTATCTGGGGCTTAACAGACCAAGGAAAGCCTGCGGACACGAAATCAAGAGGGCACATCTCAGTTTCAGAAAACCTCAACGTTACCGACGGAAGGGATGAGGAGGTTCCCGTGGCCGTGCCGGCGCCGTGGAGACCCGCAACGACTAGGCCGGCGATGTTGATTTTAGCGGATCGTAAAGAGTGCGGTACTTGATGAGCCCGCATCGGTTGTTAGGTCCGCAGCTCCTCTTTAATCCTGCGGACTAAAGCAGCGCGCTACTTAGGCCTCGAAAGAAGACAAGGACTGCAACGCCTCCCTTGTATTTCGATGCGGCAACCCTCCTTGGGATAGGACGCATTCCCGGTCCGCCTTGCCCCTAAACAGCCCAATCTGATCAGGTCATTGGTAAACAAGGTGTTAAATTGACCAAAATCAGCTTGGTTAAGGAACGGCGCTTGTCGCGTGAATGTCTGGCGCGCTAGAGAGTAGATATGCGCTCCACCCTCTAGCGCAACGGCAACTCCGCTCACCACCAGCTACTTAAATCGTCAGGCAGGCTGGTGTTGGGCGAAGGTATACGTTGCTTCCGCTCCTGAGCGTTTGAATTACCCCCACCCCATGTCTTTCATATCCCGACTCATTTCGCATGCTTGCGGTTCGACGCACGTGGTCCAGACAAGCGTGCAGCCTCGGCCAATCATCATGGGTGGCGGTTCTGATTCTTCACCGCGCAACGCGGCAACTCAATAATTCCGCCGCCTCGATTCACGGCGCAACGCCCTGTGAGCGCCGCGACCGCCCACAGGCGCAACCGAACGCGCCACCCTCACGCCACCCCCTCTGATTGCCCCCCCGCTCCCCCAATGAAACTACTGCTTAAGCTCGTCGCTGTCGGACTTTTAACGTTTGGCGCCGGCCCCCTCCTTGTGGCCGAGGGTGGCGGCGCGGGCGGCGGGTCGGTTACGCTTTCCGAACCCTATCCCGTACCGGGATCACCCGCTACGCGGACGATTGGCACGCGCCGCTACCTTTATATCCGCGTGGCTTTCCCCGACTCACTTATCCCCCAAATAACGGTCGATCAGGCTTATGCTGACATGGCCCACTTTGGCCGGTTTACCCAAGAGGGTTCATACGGGAAGATCTCACATGCCGTCACGGTCACGCCGGTGGTGGTGTTGAAGCATACCTCCGCCTGGTACCAAGCCAAAGCAGCCTCCGAAGTGGATCCGGGACCACATATTCAGGGAGAGGCGTGGGCAGGTGCGTTGGCAATGGGCTACGATCCGGCCCAGTATGACTGCCGCATTACCCGGTTAAACGGCGGCGCCGGCAAAGTAGGTGTGTCCTACGCGAGCGGCGCCGGCAGCGATGTGATGTTGATCACCTCCGGCTTCGAGACGCTCAACCATGAATGCGGTCACACCAAGGGGCTGGGTCACGCACGGTCGTGGGACACCATCGACGGCACGGCCTACGGGCGTGGCTCCATCAACGAATATGGCAATATTTTCGATACAATGGGCGTCGGTGACGGCTTTTGCTCGCATTACAATACCACGGGCAAGCGCGGGGTGTTGCGCTGGCTAACGGACAGCGATGTACACCAGGCTAAAGGCAACGGTGTTTACCGTATTTTCGCCTACGATCAGCCCACCCTGGAAGTGGGCAAACGCTACGCTTTACTCGCCACCAAGGACAGCCAGCGGTCCTACAACATCGAATATCATCCGGCTTCGGGCGGAACATGCGTGAACTCAGCCTTGGTCATCTTCGCCTGGCCCGACATCGGCAACACGGGCGCATTGTTGGACACGACGCCCAAAAGCGCAGGCAACAGGGGCGATGCCGGGATCGCGGTGGGACGCACCTTTTCTGATTTTGAAGCCGACATGCACTTCACGGTGCTGACCAAAAACACGACCACCCCACCTTCGCTCGACATTGCTTTTAACCGGGGGCCGTTTGTCGGAAACCTTGCCCCCGTGGCAACGCTGACAGCCAGTGCCACCACCCTTGCGGTGGGCGACAGCGTGACGTTTACGGCCACGGCAAGCGACCCCAACGGCGACACCTTGGCCTACCACTGGGAGTTTAGCGATGGAGTGAGCGGGACCAACACTCCGGTTTCCACCCGCACCTTTACGGCGGCCGCTCAGGTCACCGCGATGCTCACGGTGTCCGACATGAAAGGCGGCTCCGTGCGACGTTCGGCGGTGGTCAATGTAGGGGCCCACGGCAAGCAAACCATCACGGGCCGAGTCACCGAGGGTGGCAACGGGGTGCCTGGGGTACTCGTTTATACCGACTCCACCACTCCCCGTTGTTATGATTACTCGGACGCCGATGGATTTTATTCGGTCGCCGGGGTCGGCACGGGCAACGTGGCGCTCAACGCCAGTCTAGCGGGCTACACTTTTGCCCCCGGCAATTTCACCAATCCGCTGGCGGTGGTGACCGGGACCAACACCGCCAACTGGACAGCAACCGGCGGGGCCTTCGTGAGTTTGACCAAGATCGCAGATGCAACCGAGGGCGGAGCCGCCGGAAAGCTGCGACTCACGCGCACCGGTGATACGTCGGTGGCATTAACCGTGCTGGTCACCCCGGCTGCAGGTACTGCGGTGAAAGACACGGATTACTCATTTACGCCGAATTACGTCGTCTCGGGTACGGCTCGCACGTTCACGATTCCGGCAGGGGCTAGTTCGCTTGATGTGGTCGTGACGGCGGTGGATGACGCCTTGGCGGAAGGTCCGGAAAACCTCACGCTGCAAGTGACCAGCGCGGTTGGCTATATTTCTCGGCAAGGCAACGCCGTGGTGCTGACGGTAAACGATAACGATACCGCATTGCCCCAGGTGGGAGTCAGCACGCCGGTGGCGGATATGGTAGAGGGCGCAATCGGGGCCCCGGGCCGCTTTACGTTTACCCGCACCGGCCCCACCACCGCCGCATTAACCTTCGCGGTGGCATGGTCTGGCACGGCGACGAACGGCACGGATTACCCGACCTTGCCGAACAGCGTAACGATTCCCACCGGACAAAGTGCCGTCGATGTGCTCGTGACGCCGCAGGAGGACACGGTCATCGAGTCGCCCGAAACCGTCATCGCCACCCTGAGCAACGGGGCGACTTACCTGGCGGATCAAGCGGCAAGCTCGGCCACGGTGCCCCTTTGGGACAACGATACCCCGACGGTGTCGGTCTCGGTGCAGACCGCTACGATCACCGAAGGCGCCGGCGACGCAGGCGTGTTTATGCTAACACGCACGGGCAGCACGGCGGCACCGTTGACGGTCTATTATGGGCTCGGCGGCACCGCGTTGCACGGCACGGACTATGTTCGGCTTTCAGGCCAAGTGGTGATTCCGGCGGGGGCGACCAACGCCCCGGTGGTGATCACTCCTTATGACGACAGCTACGGAGAATTGAACGAGACGGTCACCCTCGCCGTGACGACCTTTAACAATGCCTACAGTATCGGCACCGCCAACACGGGCACGGTTACCATTAAAGATAACAACGACCGCCCGGTCATTAATGTGCGCCCGGGTGCGTCCGGCGGCGAAGGCGGGACAACGCCCAGCGTGATCATCCGCGCCATCGGCAGCGGCACGGGCAACATCACCGTCCACTACACCGTGAGCGGCACCGCGACGGCGGGGATGGATTACGCACTGGCGTCGGGCACCCTCTTGGTGCCGGCCACGGGGGCCACCGATACCGCCCTGAGCTTTCCGCTGATCGACGATTCGCTCGTCGAAGGCACTGAAAGCCTGCGGGTGACGCTCACGCCTTCGCCCGATTACCTGATTTACGACGATCCCACGGCGCAAACGATCATCTATGACAAGGACTGTGGCGATCGCGTGGCCGTAACCCATGCCCATACGCTGGTGACGGAAAGCGGCCCGACTGCGGGGAAGTTTTTCTTTTCGCGCGCCGGGACCACCGGCAATGTGACGGTCAACTATGCGATCAGCGGCTCGGCCACCAACGGCGTGGACTATGCGACCCTGAGCGGTAGCGTGGTGATTCCCGATGGCAGCAAGAACGTGGATGTGGTGCTGACGCCGGTTAACGACACGTTGGCGGAGGGTACCGAAACGGTGATCCTCACGGTGCTGCCCGGCGTAGGTTATGGTCCGGACATTCCCGCTTCGTCCACCTATGAGATCGCCGACAACGAATCGCCAACCCTCACCGTCGGCTTCGCCCAAAGCACGCTGGCAACCAGCGAAGCTCCGGGCCCGCTCGGCGAATACCGCGACATCCCGGTGCTACTCTCGGCGCCTTCGACTGAAACCATCACGGTGAACTTTTGCGCCAGTGGAGGCGGTGCCGTGGGCAACGATGTCGATTGGGCGTTCGTAAACCCAACTGACGACAATGCCATCATTCCAGGCGGGACGCTGACGTTTCCGCCCGGGATCACCAAGCAACTCCTCCGTATTCGCATCAAGAACGACTGGGTGGCTGAGGAAACCGAGCAGGCGATTTTAAAACTATTCAGTCCCTGCCGCGCTTCGTTGGCCGGCACCGGCAAACTCACGGTGGACATCAGCGATGCAACCGCGGGCCAGCAGCCGACTGCCATCACGACGGTTCGCCTCACCACGGCGGAGAGCACTCGACTGGAAACCGACGGTAGCGAACCCCAGTTACAAGTGGTGCTAGACCAGCCGGCGGGAGCCACCCCGATCACGGTCGACTATGCTTCCTCGGGCACGGCCACGCGCGGCCTGGATTATGCCTTTACGCCAGGCACGCTCACCTTCGCGCCGGGCGAGCAGGTGAAAACCATTCCGCTTAGCCTGATTGCCGATGCGCTCGGCGAGTCGCCGGAGAGCATCGTCGTTACCCTATCCAATCCGGTCGGTGCGGTCCTTGGCGCGCCCACCACGCACACCCTGACGGTGTTGGATACCTTCACACCGAGCGTGGCCACCGTTTTTGCCGCCACGACCACCAACCCGGGGGCCAACGCGCTGGTTGCCACCCTCACCGCGACGCCCGCTGCCGGGCGCACCATAGCCAGTTGGGTTATTCTGAGCGGCAACAACGGCAACGCCTTTGCCCTCAGCGCCACCGGCCAACTCACCGTCGCCCAACCCACCGCGCTGGCCACCGCGGGCGGACTGCAACTCAAGGTGCGCGCCACCGACAACCTCGGGTCCACCGGCGACGGCGTGGTCAATGTCATCGTTTACTCATCCGGCGTGGCGGCTGTGAGCGAGCAGCGTTGGACCGGGTCGGCGGCCTTCGACAGCGAGGACTGGACCTCGGCCACCCCGCTTTACTCCGGCCGAGTGACCACGCTCACGCCCTCACAAAATGTCGGGGAAAACTACTCGCGCCGGCTCGTGGCTTACCTCAAGCCGCCTGCCACCGGAAGCTACACCTTCTGGATCGCCGGCGATGATAGGTTCCGGCTGTACCTGAGCACCGATGGTTATCAGGCCAACAAGGTGCTGATCGGCTCGGGCGCCGGGGCGTTACCCTATCAAGGCTGGGACTACTTAACCCAGCAAAAATCCGGCCCGATCCCGCTGGTGGCCGGGAAAATCTATTGGATCGAAGCGCAACAGATGGAGATCGGCGGCGGCGACCATGTTTCGGTTGCGTGGTCAGGCCCCGGCATCGCTCGCGTGGCGCTACCCGCCAGCGCACTGATTCCGTCGGTAAGCGGGCTCGATTTCACCGAGCCGACTCTTACGCCGGTCGTAGCTAACACCGCGCCCACGCTGAGCGAGTTGCCGCCTCTCACTCTGACTGAAAACACCGCCAGCACTCCCCTCGCCTTCACCGTGGGCGATGCACAGACGCCGGCGAGTTCATTGCCCGTCACCGCCAGTTCGTCCAACCCCGCGTTGTTACCCGCCTCCGGCATTGTGCTGGGAGGTAGCGGGGCGAACCGCACCCTCACCCTCACACCGCTCGCCTGGCAAAACGGCACCGCCATTGTCACCCTGACGGTCAACGACGGCCTGGCGATCACCCGCCGGAGCTTTGCGCTTACCGTTACTCCGGTGAACGCCGCTCCAACGATTACGACGGTGAGCGACCAGTCGATTTCCCAAAACCAGTCCTGTTCGTCGGCCTTCATCGTCGGCGACCGCGAAACCGATCCCGGCGCGCTCACCGTGAGTGGTGCCTCGTCCGATCCGCTGCTCATTCCCGCCGCCAACATCGTGTTCAGCGGCAGCGGTGCCAATCGCACCGTTGTGGTGACACCGGTCGCCAACCGTAATGGCAAAGCCACGATTACCCTCACCGTCAGCGATGGCGCGGCCACCCGTGCTTCGACGTTCACCCTCATCGTCGATGCCCTACCCGGCACCACGGTGTGGACGGCCACGGCCACCGGCCCACTGGCATGGAGCCAAGGGGCGAACTGGACCAGCGGCACTACGCCACCCAACAACCGTCTCTCCACCGTGGAGTTCTTCACGGGTCAGACCCTGACTTCGGGCACCACCACCTCGAACAACGACACCCCGGGCGGACATACGCTGAACGTGCTCACCCTTGGCGGCAGCGGCCCGGCCACAGGCACTCGCACGCTCGCGCTGAACGGCAATGCCCTCCTTCTCGACGGGATCGAGACCGCCACTCCTTTAGTCAACCTGGTGGCGAGCAATGGCACGGGGTTCGCCTACACGCTCACCGCACCGCTCACCTTGCAGAGTCCCACGACATTCCAAGGCGACGGCACGGCTACCTTTACCCTGAGCGGTCTCATCAGTGGCGCGGGCAGTCTGACCAAGACCGGCAGCAGCACGCTGGCGTTGACCGGCGCAAGTACTTACCTCGGGGGCACTCGCCTGGGCGGGGGCGCGCTTGTCTTAAGCGGCGGTAACAACCGCCTGCCAACGAGCGGCGCAGTCGATTTCCTGGCCACCAGCACGCTAAGTATGAACGGCATCAGTCAGACGGTGGCCGATCTGAGCGTAGCCAATGGGGCCACTGCCACGGTCACGGGTAGCGACGGCACGTTAACGTTGAGCGGGGCCACCTTCGATCTCAGCCCCACGGCCAGCGGAGCCACCCTCGACCTGTCGAACCTGTCCACGTTGGTGTTCAACAACTCGACTAGCGCCTTTAACCTTCAGCCCACCACGGCGGACAACATCACCGTTACGCTGAAGCTCGCCGCCAGCAGTCAGATCACGGCGAGTGAAGTCAATGTGGGCAATGATTCGGGCGGTTCTGACGTTGTCGGCAATACCAGCAACCTAGGGCTCGGCCAAACCACCCGGATCTACGCCAACACGATCTCCGTGGGCAAGAGCCGGGCGAAGGGCAACGTCGTGTTCCAGCCAGGGCTGACCAATCCGCTGCTCACCATCCGCGGCACCAATGGCGGACCACTCGACCGCGCGGATTTGAACGTGAGCATGATCAACAGTGGCGGAAAAGTGAATACTCGCACCTCCGTCTTCGACGTCTCAGCGGGCACGCTCGATGCGATGATTGAAACGCTGAGCGTAGGCTACAACTGGCGCAACTCAGGCACCACGCCCAACACCGGCAACTTCACCATGGGCGCGGGCAGCCTCGATGCCACCACGGTCTATGTCGGTCGTGATGTGGCGGGCAGCGGCACGGCAGTGAAGGTGACGGGCAACTTCACGGCCAATAATTCGCAGCTTAAAATCGGGTCGCTCATCCTCGGCACGAACTTTTTCAACACCCTGGCGGCGACTGTTAACCTGAATGGCGGCAGCACCCTGCGCGCGCAAAGTATCCAAGTCGGCAACGGCTCGGCCACGCGCACGTTTAACTGGAATCAGGGCACGATCCAAAACTACTCGCCTACTCAGAATCTGACGATCAGCGGCGGATTCAGCCAGTTCGAGCTGCGCGGGAGCGGCCTGCATGCCTTCCACATCGACAGCGGTCGCCAGGCCACGGTGACCCAGGTGATCTCCGGAGCCGGCTCACTCACCAAGCTCGGTGCCGGCACGCTCGCGCTCAACGCCCCCCATACCTACACCGGCACCACGACGGTCAGCGCCGGCACCCTGGCGCTGAGCGGTTCGCTCGCCAGCGCGGTCAGCAACGCCGCAACCTTCGCCCCTCAGGGCCAGGCGGTGACCAGCAAGGCCTTCACCCAGACCGCCACCGGCACCCTGCGTATCCGTATAAACGGCACGACGGTGAACACCGGTTACGATCAGCTCAAAACTCCGGGTCCGGTCACGCTGGCCGGGGAGCTCGATCTCGTGGCCGCACCCACGCTGGCGGAGGGCAGCAGTTTTACTCTCATCGACCATACGGGCGCGACCGCGGTGAGCGGTACCTTCGCCGGATTAACCGAAGGGGCGGCCTTTTTTGCCGAAGACCAGTGGTGGCGGATCAGCTACACGGGCGGCACGGGCAACGACGTGGTGGTTACCCGTATCGCCGCAAGCGCCTGGCAAACCTGGCAGGCGCAGAGCTTCGGCGCGGGCTGGGCGGATCCCGTGATCGCCGGCGACTCGGTGGATTTCGACCACGACGGCCAGATCAACCTGCTCGAATACGCGATCGGTACCGACCCGACCGCCCCGACCGCAACGGCGGCGCTACCCGTGGCTAGTATCGAGGCAGGTAAGCTCACCTTGACCCATAACCGCAATACTGCCGCCACCGACGTGACGCTGATCGTGCAGGGCGCCGACAGCCTTAACGGAACGTGGACCGATCTGGCGAACAGCGTCGCTGGGGCGCCGATGGTCGGGCTTATCGGCGGCATCACCGTCAGCGAGACCGGCACGGGCGCAAGCCGCACGGTGAAAGTGGGCGATCTCTACCTCGCCAGCGATGCCGCCCACCCCAAGCGCTTCCTGCGCCTGAAAGTGGTGCGTTAACCCGCCTCATTTACCCCCAAGCGATACTTAGACAGAAACCGAAATCTTTACGACCTAGCGCTGGACCGTCAGGGCCGTGTAAAGGCGAGCGCTGCCGCCGGCTCGAGCTTGGAGCGGGGCGGTGGTTGTCGATCGGGCTAACCGAAACAAAAAGCGCGCCGGGTGGGGAGCGCGGGCAGGGACGCAAGCGAGCTCCGCAATCAGTGCCCGTCGTGGCGAACTCGCTCAAGTCGCAACTCGCACCACACTGCAAAAAAACCCATATTCTTTCACTCCCGCGCACAAACTCCCACCCCCCAGAAAACCGAGGTCGATTCTCCCCCCGCTGCACAAAGCGTGCGGACACGAAACCAAGATCCGCATCGCGAAAACCCTTGCGGCGCGTTTCGCAAGATCGGTAGCGTGAAAGCTCTTCCTTAACCGAATCAACCTATGATCGTAACCACCGCACAGCTCTTTAAGCACGCCTACGGCAAGTACGCCATCGGCGCTTACAACATTAACAACGCCGAGCAGGCGATGGGCCTTTTCAAAGGTGCCATGGATTCGAAGGCTCCCTTCATTATCCAAATCTCCAAGGGCGCTCGTAACTACACCGACAAGCGCATGCTGGAAGCCATCATCCGCTCCGCTGCCGAGATTTTCCCCGACGCGATTTTCGCGGTGCATCTCGACCACGGTGACGAGCAGACCTGCTACGACTGCATCGATTCGGGCTTCTTCAGCTCGGTCATGATCGACGCCTCCCACGATGAGTTCGAGAAGAACATCGAGATCACCAAGCGCGTGGTTGAAAAGGCCCACGCCAAGGGCATCTCCGTCGAAGCCGAACTCGGCATGCTCGGCGGCGTCGAAGAAGACATCAAGGTCGAGGACGGCCACGCCACCCTCACCGATCCGGCCGAAGCCGAAGAATTCATCAAACGCACGGGCTGTGACTCCCTCGCCTGCGCCATCGGCACCTCGCACGGCGCCTTCAAGTTCAAGGGCAAGCAGTCCTTGCACTTCGACGTCCTCGAGAAGATCAAGGCCCGCGTCCCCGGATTCCCCCTCGTCATGCACGGCTCCTCCTCGGTTCCGAAGGATGAAGTCGATCGCATCAACGCCGCCGGCGGCAAGATCGCCGACTCCTCCGGCGTTAACGTCGAGGAATACCTGCCCGCCGCCAAGCTCGGCGTCACCAAGATCAATATCGACACCGACGGCCGCCTGGTCTGGACCCGCGTTCACCGCGAGTTCTTCCGCGACAAGCCGGGCGAGTTCGATTTCCGCCCCCCGGGCAAGATCTTCATCGTGGAATACGCGAAGTTCATCGCCAGCCGCAACGTGCTGCTCGGCAGCGCCGGCCAGCTCGACGACCTCCGCGCCAGCCTCGGCAAGTAAGCCTCCCGCCGGCGCCACCCGCGCCCGCTCCTCTAACCCGGCCCGCCTCGTGCGCGCCGGGTTTTTTATGCCCGACTCACCCGACTCGCGGGCCCGCCTCACGCCTGGGGCGAAAAGCTTCTGAAAATCGTGCTTCACTCGGAGCCCCACTGAGCCGTAAGGTATTTTGTTTATGCAAAAATCCCTTGTTATTCTAAAGCCTGACTGCATGGCCAACAAACATGCCGGCAACGTGATCGACCGCTTCGAAAAAGCCGGTTTCAATATCGTTGGCACGAAGATGATCCGCCTCTCCGCCGAGGTGCTGCGCGCCCATTACGCGCATGTGGCCGACAAGCCGTTTTATCCCGAGATCGAGGCATTCATGAGCTCCAGCCCGGTGATCGTGCTCGCCCTTCAGGGCGACGATGTGGTCGCCAAGATCCGCGATTTACTCGGCCCGACCGATTCCCGCAAGGCCGCCAAGGGCACCATCCGCGGCGATTACGGCACCGAGATGATGAAGAACGTCGTCCACGCCTCCGACAGCGACGAGAATGCCCGCATCGAGCTGGCCCGCTTCTTCAAACCCGAAGAGCTTTTCGCCTAATCGGCCAAAAAACGCGGGGTTCCCCGCCCAGCCGTCCTGCGCAATCAGGGCGGCTTTTTTGCGCCCGATCGATGTGCAGGCCCGACCGGTGGTCGGGTTTTCAGAGTCGAACCGTCCAATCGCATCCAGCCCAATCCCGATCGGTGGTCGGGCCTACACCAAACGCCCTCCCACCGAAACTTCTCCGCTCCGATGCTGACAGGCAGGCGCAACCCAGCCATGCCTTGGCTCACCGGTCAGCCTCACTCCACCGGCCCCACCCTACCCCGTGAAAACCCCTGCCGCCCCTTCCCTCTCCACCGTTAGCTGGGCCGTGCTGACCCTCGTAGGAGTCCTCACGGCGGGGCTTTGTTTTCATCTAGGGCCTGAATGGCTCGAAAACCCCGACCTGTCCCATGGTCTCCTCGCGCCCGTCCTCTTTTTACTGCTGCTGCAAGCCGGTCGCCAGGAGAACGCGAATGGGTATCACCCGGCCGATAGCACCGGGCTGAAACTATACCGCACCAGCTTGCTAGTTTTCGGATTGATCTTAATCGGCATCGCCGGACTTTACGCGGCCACCGCCGACTGGACGCACCCCTTGGTCGGTTTCACCCTCGCCCTGGCGTTGTCCACCCTCCTGCTCGGTTGCCTGCTCTGGGCCTCCTCGCAGCCGGTGCGCCTCCTGCCCCTGAATTGGACTACTCTGGTTGCGGTCGGCTTCTGGCCGCTCTGTGCACCCATCCCGCCCGGCACCTACGCGCGCCTCACCCTGCAGCTCCAGTTGTGGATCACCCAGCTCGTCCTCGAATCACTACACCTACTCGGCATCGCCGCCTCCAAGGCCGGTAACGTCATTTTGCTGGCCCACACCAGCGTCGGAGTCGAGGAAGCCTGCAGCGGCGTCCGCAGCCTGTTATCCTGCCTGGTCGCGGCCCTGTTTTTTTCCGCCACGCTGGTCACCTGCCCCTGGCGTAGGGTGGGACTGCTCCTACTGGCGCCAGCGCTGGCCTTCGGGTTTAACTTCGCGCGCTCGCTCACCCTCACGCTACTCGCCCATGCGGGCGTCGACATCAACGGTCGTTGGCATGACCTGACCGGGTTTGCCGTGCTGGGCCTGACCGCACTGATCCTCGGCGGACTGGCCTTCGCCTTGGCCAGCCCGCCGGCTCCAGCCATGCCCCTTACCTTGAAGCCCGTCGTGGGCCCAGCCGCGACCGCCGCCGCCGTGCAGCCCTGGGGGCTGCTGACCGCCTGCCTGCTGGCGGTGGCGCTGCTCACCGGATTTGCCGTCAACACCCACCGCGTGCCGCCTTTGGGCCAATCCGCGCCCCTCCTCGCCGCAATGCTCCCAACCGCACCGGCCGATTGGGACGTGGTGCAAACCGACGAGCTGCAGTCCTTCGCCCCGGTGCTAAAAACCAATCACCTCTTCCAGCGTACTTACGTTCGGCGCACCGGGTTGACCACCGCCGACGAGCCGCTCCAGCTCACCGTCTACCTCGCCTACTGGGCTCCAGGGCAGGCGTCCGTGAGCCAGGTGGCGATGCACACCCCCGACGCCTGCTGGCCGGGCAACGGGTGGGCCGCCGAACCGAGCACCCCGAGCGCACCGCTGCGACTGCCCCTGCGGACGCTCCCCCCGCCGCAGTACCGCGGCTTCACCCAGGCCGATAATCGCCAGCACGTCTGGTATTGGCACCTCTACGCCGGAAGCTCGATCACCCAGACCAACCCCTACTCGGCGGTGGAACTGCTGCGCTTTGCCTGGCGCTACGGCTTTCGCACCGCCGGAGAACAGATTTTCGTGCGGATCTCCAGCAACCGCCCGTGGTCAGAACTGGCGAACGAACCCGTGTTAGCCGAAATCCTCAACAAGCTCCAACCCCACGGCCTTTAACCCCCATGCTCTTCCGCCTGACCGCCAGTGAACGCCGGGCCCTGCTCATCGTTACCGTGCTGATCACACTGGGGGTTCTGGGGATGGCGGTGCTTTAGCCGGCGAGCCGCGTGGCGTTAGACGCGGCCCCCCGTGGGCCCCAAAAGCCCCGCCGCTCAGCCCCCCCGTTTTTTCGTTGCCGCGCCTGAGCGCCCCGCAAGCATCCCCCGACCGTGCTTCCCGACGCCGACTACCGCATCAAGCTTCCGGCCTTCGAGGGCCCCCTCGATCTCCTGCTTTTTCTCATCAAGAAAAACGAGATCGATATCTACGACATTCCGATCGTTTCGGTCACCCGCCAGTACATCGACGTCCTTCATTCCCTGCGCGACCTCGACCTGGATATCGCCGGGGAGTTTTTCGTCATGGCCGCCACCCTGATGGAAATCAAAAGCCGCATGCTCCTGCCGCGCGGCCTGGCGGCCGTCGACCCCAACGCTTCCGACGAGGAAGTGGACCCGCGCTGGGAACTCGTTCACCAGCTGCTCCAATACAAAAAGTTCAAGGAGGCCGCCCTCAAGCTCGACGAATTGGCTATCTTCCAACGCGACTTGCTCGCCCGCCACGTGTCCGAACTGGCCGTCGCCGAATCCGACCGGCCGCTCAAATCGGTCGACCGCATCGAGCTGTGGAACGCCTTTAACATCGTCCTGCGCCGCCTCGCCGAAAAGCTGGTGGTCGGCCAGATTCAGGACGAACAGGTCACCGTCTCCGACAAAATGGAGGAGATTCTCGCCTTCATTCGCACCCGCGAAACCTTCGTTTTCACCGAGCTTTTTGGCAACGAAACCGTCACCGTGCGCCTCTTGGTGGCCACCTTCATTGCGGTGCTCGAACTCACCCGTCTGGGCAAACTGCGCGTGCGCCAAAACGAGGCCTACACCGACATCGAAATCAGCGTGCGCGACGAAACCGACATCCCGATTTTACTGGTCGCCGAAGAACCGGTGCGCCCGGAGGCCACGGAATTACAAAACCCGCTTGAAACACCGGTGGAAGATCACACCGTTACGCTGTGAGCAAGAAAGCCACCCCTTCAACCCGCAAAAAACCGGCCCCCAACGCCGGTTTGCTGGGCGTGGGACTCGATAACCAGGACGGCCACAAACGCATCACCCAAGGCGAGCAGTTTGTGCTCATCGGGGGCTCGGAAGAAACCCACGGTCGCATGACCGAAACGACCTTGAAAACCTTCGAGGAACTCAAACGCCGCGACAAGCGCCTGGAAACTGTGGACCCGCGCGAACTCGCCGAGATCGTTCACCATTCCACGCCGCGCTAATTCCTCATTTTGTGCAACCCGCCTTAAACGAACCGCCACCCCCGCTGACTATCCGGGCAGAAACCCTGAAATTGCCCGAACGCCGCCGGTTTGTTTCACCCATGCCCAAGCCGCGCCACGACCACGCGGAGATTCCGCCAATCCTGACCATCGTGGCGGGGTGCGCCGCCCTCGTCTCACTGACTCTTTCCATCCTGATCTACCTGAAAAAATAAACCCAAATCATGTCCGACAAAATCGCCCACCTGACCGAGCAAACCTTCAAAGCCGCCATCGCAACGCCCGGCCCCGTCCTTGTGGACTTCTGGGCCCCGTGGTGCGGGCCGTGCAAAGCCATCGCGCCCATCCTCGATGAACTCGCCACCGAGCTCGAAGGCAAGGTGACCATTGCCAAAGTTAACGTCGATGACAGCAGCGGCATTTCGGCTGAATACAACGTGCGCGCCATTCCCACCATGCTGCTCTTCAAGAACGGCAAAGTGGTCGAAACGTTGGTGGGCATGATGCCCAAGGCCACCCTCAAGGAAAAGCTCCTCGCCAAGGTCTGAGTCGAGCCAGGCCGGGCCGGCACTAACCGCCTCGGCCCCTTAATAAACCGCCGCCTCATCGCGGCGGTTTTTTTGTGGATCACCAGCCGCAACCCGGTCGGCCTTTGGCCCCGTTTGGGCCCCCACTCCCGGACTCAGCGGCCGAGCCAGCCGCCATCCACCACCAGCACGTGGCCGCTCAGGTAGTTCGAGGCGGCGCTGGCCAAAAACACCACCGGTCCGGCCAG
>CAMBUJ010000071.1 GCA_945871005.1 Opitutus sp. GAS368
CGCGCGCCTGGACCGCGAGGCGGTTGTTCGAGTCGAAAACGAGCGTGAGGGGGCTACTCACGTTAGTCTTCCTGCTCGACCTCTTCGGCTTCGACCTCGGCTTCAGCCTCCACTTCATCGTCGAAGGAGTGGCCGGCGAAACCGCCTTCGAACACGTTTTCTTCCTCCAAAAAGGCCATGACCGCGTCCGTGACGATTTTGCGGTCGTCGAGGCTGAGCCCGGCGTAGTCCAAAGCGATAAATTCAGTCAGCTCGGCCCGCGCCCGTTTTCGATCGGTGATCCCCTTTAAAAAGTCCTCCGCTTGGCTGGCGATTTCGTCGATGATGGGCCTGAGATTCATGTCGGGATTACGATGGATGGGTTTGGAGGGGAGTTATTCAGAGAGAGAAAAACCGCCGGCGGCAAGACGGCGTCCATTGATCTGTAATTCCACACGGTGGCGCCCTGGGTGGTGCCGGCGGGTGGAAAAATCACGGATCACCTGCCGTTTGCTCAACGTCACGGTTTCGCCGGCCGCCAAGCTGAGTTGTTTCCACTTAAACACCTTCGCTGCCGAACCGCCGCCGGGGCGGGCGTAGTGGACCACGTAATCGACGATCAACGACTGGGCGCGGGCGTGGGTGGAGGTGAGCCGGGCAGTTAACACTAGAGTGCAGCCAAGGGTGAGACGGGCGGGGCTTACTTTAAACTGTGCCTCAAGCTTGGGCACGGCACCCGCACCGAGCATCGCCAAGGCGCGCGGATGTCCGCGTTTGATCAGGGTGCGCAGGGCGTGGCGAACGATCCAGGCCGTGCGTGCATCGGTGCGATCCCAGGTGGACACGAAATCCAAAACCAACTCGGGATGGTTTTTGGTGATGTCGTTGAGGTGATTGGCGACGGACTTGCGCACGTAGAGACTCGGATCGGCGCGCAGGGCGGTGAGGATCGGCAGGGTGGGGGACGGATCGGCGATCAGGGCCGGCAAATTACCGCCCCACGGCAACCGCGGCCGCGAACCCTCGCTGGCGAGGCGGCGCACATGTTCGTCGGGGTCATCAGCCCACCGGCGCAGCACCGCTAAGGTGCTGGTAGTGTCGCGGGTGATGAACGGGCGAATCGCGAATTCGGCCGAGCCGAACCGGGTGAACAAACGCAGGGCTTCGAGCGCCGTCGCCGGGTGGTCGATACCGTGGTTGGCCACGTGGGCGCAGGGCCAGATCGCGACGAACCCGTGGCCGATTTGCGGTAGGTGAGCGCGCAGGACCGCGAGTTGTTCGGTGAACGGCACGGGCAACGCTAGGTGAAACGCCTCGGCGGTGCGGTGCATGCGGGCGAGCAGTTCGCGGTCGGCCAGACCGTCGAGTGCGTGGGTCAAAAACCGAACGGCGTCAAAGCGCGGGTGAAGCGCGGCGAGTTGCGCGGCGGTCTGGCGGTAACGCGCGGCGTCGAACAGGTCCTTGAGCGGCGCGGACATCGGAATCGGAACTTTTAACCACTAATGGGCACTGATGGGCACTAATGTCGGAAAAGTAAGCGGAGTCCGCTTCCGACATGAGTGACTATTAGTGGTCATTAGTGGTTAACCCGGTTCGACGTTTACCCGAGGACTTCGGCCAGCTTGGCGGCGTCTTTGCCGCCGCCCATGGCGAAGTCGGGTTTGCCGCCGCCCTTGCCACCGAGTTGCGCGGTGAGTCCGGAGATGATCTTACCGGCCTGGTGGCCGGCTTTGATCGCCGCCGGCGACGCGAAGGCCACTAGCGAAACCTTGTCGGCGCCGAAAGCGGCTCCGAGCACCACCACGCCTTCACCTAGCTTGGCGAGAACCTGCGCGCCGAGTTCACGTAGCATCTCGGGCGCATCGACCGAGACCACCGCGGAAACGTAGGGCAGGCCGTCTTTCTGGCCTGCCTTGGCGGCGAGGTCGGTGGCGAGCGCGGCGGCGGCGCGCTGTTCGTGGGCTTTGAGCTTCTTCTCGGACTCGGCCTTTTGGGACAAAATCGAGTCGAGCTTTTGCTCCACCTGCGCCAACGGCACGCCGACTTTGGCGGCGAAGGCGTTGAGCTTTTCTTCGTGCGAGCGCACGTAGTCGTAGGCGGCTTGGCCGGCGACGGCCTCGATGCGGCGGGTGCCGGCGGCGACACCGCCCTCGGATACAATTTTAAAGAAACCGATCTCACCGGTGGTGTTCACATGGGTGCCGCCACAAAGCTCCAGGCTGTAGCCGCCGATATCGACCACACGCACGCGCTTGCCGTATTTTTCGCCGAAGAAGGCGAGGGTGCCCTTGGGCTTGGCGTCGAAGTCGGTCTCGTAACCCTTCACTTCGGCGTTATCCAAAATGCGCCAGTTAACGATGCTCTCGATTTCGTGGAGCTGCGCCGGGGTGATCGCCTCGAAATGGGCGAAATCGAAGCGCATCCGGTCGGGGGCGTTGAGCGAGCCGGCCTGGCGCACATGCGTGCCGAGCACCCGGCGCAGCGCGAAGTTGAGCAGGTGGGTGGCAGTGTGGTGGCGCTGAATGGCGCGGCGGTGAATCATGTTCACGCCCGCCTCGACCGTCTGGTTAACCAGTGAATACACGAACTCGTTGGTGACCGTCCGGGCTCCACGCGGCGCATCGGGCAATAAGTGGCCCTCCATGTTGGAAACCTTGTGCAGGTAACGCCCGGACTTGTCCTTGATCGTGTCGCCGATCTGCACGGCTTCACCCTGGGCCAGCAACACGCCGCAGTCGCCCAGTTGGCCGCCCATTTCGGCGTAAAACGGGGTCTGATCGAAGACCAAGTAGGTGTCGGTTTCGGTGCGCACCACCTCGGTGACGACCACGCCGAAGGATTGGGATTTCCCAATCACGTAGCCGATGAACGGCGTGGGTTTGGCCTCGGCGGCTTCGGCGCCTTCGGTGGCGGCGACGACGATTTCCTTCTTGGTGGAGGCGCGGCCGCGGTTGCGCTGCTCTTCCATCAGGCGCTCAAACTCGACGTTGTCGACGGTCAGGCCGCGCTCGGTGGCGAGCAGCTGGGTCATGTCGAGCGGGAAGCCGTAGGTGTCGTAGAGCTCGAAGGCGAGTACGCCGCTGATTTGCTGGGCGCCCTGCGCGGCTTTGGTGAAAAGGCCCAAGCCGCGGTCGAGGGTGCGGCCGAAAGATTCTTCTTCGCTCTTGATCACGCGGCGGACGATGTCCTGGCGCTCCTTGAGCTCGGTGAACACGTTGCCGAGGCTCTCGACGACGGGCGTGACGAGTTGTTCAAAGAAGCCGGTTTTGAGGCCGAGCTTGGTGCCGTAAAGAATGCCGCGGCGCAGGATGCGGCGGATAACGTAATTGCGGCCGTCGTTGCCCGGCATGATGCCGTCGGCGATGGCGCAGCTGATGGTGCGGGCGTGGTCGGCCAACACGCGGAAGGCGATGTCGGTGTTCTCCTGCTCGGTGAGGCCTTCGCGTTTGGTGGGCACCGTGCCGGTGTAGGTCTTGCCGGACAGCGCGGTGACCGTGGCGAACAGCGGGGCAAAAACGTCGGCGTTGTAGTTGGACGGCTCGGGCGAGAAATCGGTGAAATTCTTCGTCGTGGCCATGATGCCGGCCACGCGCTCGAAACCCATGCCGGTGTCGACGTGTTTGGCGGCGAGCGGCGAGAAGGTGCCATCGGCATTGGCGTTAAACTGAATAAAAACGTGGTTCCAGATTTCGATGCAGCGCGGCGAGGAGCTGTTCACGCCCTTGCGGCCCTCGGCCTCGTCGTCGTTTTCCAAAAGGTTAAAATGAATCTCCGAACACGGGCCGCAGGGGCCGGTGTCGCCCATTTGCCAAAAATTGTCCTTACGGTTGCCATGGACGATGTGGAGCGCGGGATCGAGGCCCTCGGCCTTGAACAGCTCGGTCCAGATCGCGGCGGCCTCGTGGTCGAATTCGGAAGGGTCGCCGGGCTTGGGCGCGTAAACGGTGGCGTAAAGGCGCTTGGCGGGGATGCCCCAGACCTTGGTCAGCAGGTGCCAGCCCCAGGTGAGCGACTCCTTTTTGAAATAGTCACCGAAGGACCAGTTGCCCAACATTTCGAAGAGCGTGTGGTGGTAGGTGTCGTAGCCGACGTCCTCCAGGTCGTTGTGTTTACCACCGGCGCGAATGCACTTTTGGGTGTCGGCGGCGCGGGTGTTCGATGCGGCGCGGGCGCCGGCCCACTTGGAGACGTCGGGTTGTTTGTCGCCGAGGAAGATCGGCACGAACTGGTTCATGCCGGCGTTGGTGAACAGCAGTCCGGGCGAGTCAGGCAGCAGCGACGACGAGGGCACGATCGTGTGCTGCTGGGCGTGGAAGAAATCGAGGAAGGACTGGCGGATTTCGGCGGAGGTCATGGAGCAAAAATAAAGGGGATGACAACAAGGCGCGGGCGCGGGGTTAGCAAGGCGTGAATCGGGGCCCTTTGCGGCCGGTTAAATTTGGTGATATACTCAGGCTACGAAAAAACCTTAGCTGCTGTTTTCAACTGCCATGCGAAAGTCCCCACGTCCCGCCCCGAAGAAAAAAGTTGCGCTGCTTACGCCCAAACCCGAAGTGACGCGGGTAGCCCCGGCGTTGAGTGGAAAGCTGTCGCTGCGGCCCCTGACGATCGTGGGAATCGGCGCCTCGGCCGGTGGACTGGAGGCGATCGAGCAGTTTTTGGCCTCCATTCCCCTAGGGAGCACGTTGGCCTTGGTCATCGTCCAGCACCTTGAGCCGACGCACCCTGATTTGCTGCCGGAATTACTCCAACGCGTCACCCCGCTGACGGTCACCCAAGCGAAGGAGAAAACCCGCGTCAGACCAGATTACGTATATGTGATCCCGCCCGGCAAGGACCTGTCGATTCAGGGCGGGGTGCTTCATTTGCAGGAGCCCCAGTCAGCGCGTGGCCACGGCCTGCCGATCAATTTTTTTTTCCGTTCGTTGGCCGAAGACCAAAAGGAGCGGAGTGTAGCCGTGGTGCTTTCAGGCATGGGCATCGACGGAACCGAGGGGGTTAAAGCGATCAAAGAGCAGGGCGGAGTGGTATTAGTCCAAGACCCAGCGCAGGCGAAGTTCCCCAGTATGCCGCGCAGCGTCGCCGATGCCGGCTTGGCGGACATCGTGGCCCCGACAGGGGAGTTGTGTCATCTTCTCCAAAAGTATCTTCAGCACATTTCTGTGCTGCCTTCATCCGAGACAATAAACGAAGCCGAAGCAAAAGGTTCGCTGGGCAAAGTCGTCCAGATTCTTCGTGCCCACACGGGGCACGATTTTTCGCTCTACAAGCACAACACCCTTTATCGTCGGATAGAACGGCGGATGGGGCTGCATCAACTTGGTAAAATCGACCAGTACGTCGGTTATTTGCAGGATAACCCCCAAGAGGTGAAGCTGCTGTTCCGCGAACTGCTGATTGGAGTCACCCACTTTTTCCGTGACCCCGAAATGTGGGAGAAGCTGGAGAAGTCGGTCTTGCCGATGCTGATGGCCAGCGGGGCCGGCAGTCGAGTCCTGCGTGCCTGGGTGCCGGGCTGCTCGACTGGCGAAGAAGCCTACTCGCTGGCAATAGTGTTCAAGGAGACGCTCGATTCCATCCCGAACCTAAAAAAAATCGGCTTGAAAATATTCGCCACCGACATCGACCCCGATGCGGTGAGCAAGGCCCGCCAAGGGCTTTTCCCCGAGTCGATCGTCGAGCAGGTTTCGCCCGAGCGGTTGAACCGGTTTTTCGTCAAAGAGGCGGTCGGTTACCGAATCACCAAAGAAATTCGCGAAATGGTGATCTTCGCCCAGCACAACCTGATCATGGACCCACCCTTCACCAAGCTGGACCTGTTGAGTTGCCGCAACCTGCTCATTTACTTCACCCCCGAACTCCAGAAAAAGCTGCTGCCGCTGTTCTACTACAGTCTTAATCCTGGCGGGGTCCTGTTTCTCGGCAGCGCAGAGACGATTGGCGGATTTGGTCATTTGTTTACGCCCTTTGCCGGCTCGGCGCGGTTGTTTCAACGCCGGGAGGTTGGCGCTGGCCCGAGTGCAGTGGCATTCCCCATGAACAGTGGGCCAATCATCCACGATCAATCGCTGGAGGGACGGGGTTCTGGTCTTGCCGATAACCTGCAGACCCAGGCGGAGCAGTGGCTGATCAAGCACCACGCCCCGGCGGCGGTACTCGTCACGGTCAACGGCGACGTGCTTTTTATTAGCGGTCGCACCGGCCGCTATCTCGAGCCGGTCGCGGGGAAAGCCAATTGGAATCTTTTTGCGATGGTCCGCGAGGGCCTGCGCTACGAACTGACCAGTACCTTTCAAAGCGCATCGCAGGGGACGAAACCGGTAATCAGCCGGGTTTGTATGGTGGAGGCGGACGGCGCACAATTTGCGGTGAATGTCACCGTCGAGCAGATTGCAGACAAGGGGGCCCTTCAGGGGTTGATGATGGTCATTTTTAAGGAGATGCGCGATCCGTTAGCATCGGCGAAGTCGCTTTCGACCAAAAGCGAAAGCGGAAATTTCCGCGTGCGCGACCTGACGCAGGAGCTCCTGCGGGCCAGGGAAGAGGTCCTGGCCACCCGCGAAGCCATGCAGATTTCGCAGGAGGAGCTTAAATCTTCCAATGAAGAGCTGCAATCCACCAACGAGGAACTGCAATCGACCAACGAGGAGCTCACCACCGCCCAGGAAGAGTTACAGTCCCTCAACGAGGAGCTGCAGACCGTCAACGCCGAGTTGCAGGCCAAGGTCGATGAGCTTTCTTCCGCCAGCAACGACATGCGCAACCTGCTTAACAGCACTCAAATAGCCACCCTGTTTCTCGATCGGTCACTGCGGGTGCGCTTTTTCACCGAGCATGCGACCGAGCTCATTCACCTGATCCCGGGCGATGTCGGCCGGCCGGTGACCGACCTTGCATTCAACGTACTCTACCCTGACTTAGCGACCGATTCGAAAGAGGTATTACGTAAATTGGTGCCGATCGAGAAGGCGCTGGACACCAGGGATGGCCGTTGCTTTGCGCTGCGGGTGATGCCTTACCGGACGATGGACAACCGCATCGACGGGGTGGTGATTACGTTCACCGACATAACCATCGTCACCAAACTGGAAGCCAAGGTGCGCGAGCAGATCGGGAAAACCAAAACGAAAAAAGAAAGCGTAGCGCCGGTCGCGATGGGGCGGGCTAAAAAGTAGCGCAGACGACCAGCCTGCTTCGGGCCCGCAGCTTCGGCGAAGCCAAGCAGACTGGAAGGCTGCGCTACTTTTTAGAGGCGCCGATCAATCCTGCAGCAGCGCCTTGAGATCAGTGAGAGTGAGCTTGGCGTTGCTCAGGTCGCTGGCCTCAAAGACGTCGGCCAGCAGGGCGCGTTTGGTCGCCTGCATGTGCAGCACCTTCTCCTCCACCGTGCCGGTGCAGATGAGCTTGTAGCTGGTCACCACGCGCTTTTGGCCGATGCGGTGGGCTCGGTCGGTGGCTTGGGCCTCGACGGCCGGATTCCACCACGGATCGAAATGCACCACGGTGTCGGCTCCGGTGAGATTGAGGCCGGTGCCGCCCGCTTTGAGCGAGATGAGGAAGACAGGGATCTCGGCCGAGTTGTTGTAACGATCGACCTCGGCCTGCCGCTGTTTCTGCGGGGTGCCGCCATCGAGGTAACAGTAGGACAGGCCCTGTTCGTCGAGTTCTGCGCGGAGCAGCGCGAGCAGGGAGGTGAACTGGGAAAACACCAAGAGGCGGTGGCCGTCATCGACCGCCTCGGCCAAGAGTTCGCGGAAGGTTTCCAGCTTGCTGGAGTGATCGGCGGCGGTGGCCGGGGCCACCAGGCGCGGGTCGCAGCAGATCTGCCGCAGGCGCAGCAGTTGGGTGAGGGTGGCCAGGCGCAGGGAGTTTTCCGAGGCGCCGTCGGCGGCGAGCGCATCGAGTTCCTGCTCGGACTTTTGCTGCCACTCCGCGTAGAGGCGGGCCTGAACCGGGGACGGCTCGCAGTAGAGGACTTGCTCGATCTTGTCGGGCAACTCGGGGGCGACCGCCTTTTTGGTGCGGCGCAGCAGGTAGGGGGAACTTTTGGCGCGCAGGCGTTCGTCGAACCACTGGCGCTCGTCGCTGCGGGTGCCGGCGGGGATTTTCTCGAGGTAACCGGGCATGAGCAGGTCGAAGAGCGCGCGCAGGTCGTCGAGGGCGTTTTCCACCGGGGTGCCGGTGAGCAGGAAACGACTGCGGGCGTTGAGGCTACGCAGCGCCTGGGCGTTTTGGGTGCGGCGGTTTTTGATGTGCTGGGCCTCGTCGGCGATCAGGCACGAGAGCGGGATGTCGGCAAACAACTCGCGGTCTCGGGCGAGAGTGCCGTAGGAGGTGATCAGCAGGTCGTGGACGGTGGCGGCCTCGGGCGCGGTCAAACGCGCCGTGCCGTGATGAACAAAGACGTTTAGTTGCGGGGCGAAGCGGGCGGTTTCGCGACGCCAGTTTTCCACCAGCGAGGCGGGGCAAACCACCAGCGACGGGCCGCCGCCGCAGGGAGGCATTTGAGATTTGGAATTTGAGATTTGAGAGAAGGCACCGGCGGAGTCGGAATTGAGATCTCGGATCTGGGATTTGAGATCTGGGATTCCAGATGGGGCGCCTGTGGCTTCGGATCTGAAATTTGAGAGTTGAGATCTGAGAATCGAGCGCCCTCCCGCCGCTCGCAGGGCCGCGAGCAGGGCGATCGCTTGCAGGGTTTTTCCCAAGCCCATTTCGTCGGCCAAAATACCGCCGAGGCCGTGGCGGTGCAGATGCCAGAGCCAGGCCACGCCAATCTGTTGGTAGGGACGCAGCAGGGCGTTGAGTTCGTCGGGGAGCGGCGCGGGAGTGAGGGTGGAGAGGTTGCGCAGGGCCTCGCTGCGGGCCTTCCAGCCGGCGGGAGGTTGGTAATGGGGGACGAGTTCGTCGATCAACTCCTGCACCTCGGCGACCCGGGCGACGGGAACTTTCCAGGTGCGACGGGCGGCCGCCGGGGCGTTGGCGCTGCCGGCCAGTGCGCGTTGGGCGGCGGCGAGACGGGCGACTTTCTCCGGAGAGAGCAGATACACTTTACCCGCGTCCTCGACATAGCCGCGATTGGTGGCGAGGGCGGTGCGGAGCGCGTCTTCGCTGATTTTACCGGCTTGCAGCCCAAGGGTGACGCTGAATTCGCCGGCGGTTTCGGCGATATCGCACTGGACGTCGATCTCGGCGAGTTTGGCGGTGTTTTTCTCGAAGTTATCGGTGAACTCGGCGTGGTAGGTGTCGCGCAGCGCGCCCAGGTGGGTGGCGAGGAAGTTGAGGGTCTTGTGGCGGTCGCGCAGCCACCAGGTGCGGGTGGACGCATCGAGGGAAAAGCCGTGGGTTTTAACCAATTCCAGTGCGGTGGCGTAAGCGCTTTGTTCGCGCGAGGGCAGGGTGATCGCCAGGAAATGTTCGCTGCCGTCGATGGTTAGTAACGTGACAGGAACGACCGGGTGGCGCGCCGCCAAGGATAAGGCCGGGCGCGTCGCGACGGCGGGGCGGGGCGGGGCGGGCGGGGCGGCGACGGGCGCCTCGTCGAGGAGTTCGCTAACGCCGCGCAGACGGGGGCCGATCCATAGCAGGGCCACCGGGGCGGTGTTAACAAAGCTGAAAGCCGGTTGCCCCTTGAGCGCGGAAATGAGTTCGCGCAACTGCGCCCGGGTCAGCTGCACAAAGGGTGGAGGGGTCGACGCGCCTGCGCAAAGACGTTTAAGAATCGCGAGCGCGGGGAATTCCGCGCGGTTGGGGGGGGCAGAGGTATTGATCTCGATTTTGACGGCGATGGCGTCGCGGGGTGCGGCAGCGGCGAGATTGGGCGGGAGCAGGAGGCGCAGCATGGCGGGGGGGCGGTGAACCTGCCTGTGGTTGGAAAGCGGCGGAAGGAAAAACGGTGGTTGGTATGAAATGGGTTAATGTCCTCGATTTAATTGGTTTGAGTCACCAGCAGTTTTACCTGCAGTTAGAAGTCGGCTCGATTTTCGTACACGTAATCAAAAGGAAGCCCTTTTAAGCCAAGGGGTAGTAATAACCGCTGCCGCGAATCGGCGCTGGGGTGGTTAGCCCGATGAAATGGAGGCGAAAGTTACGGTGGGGGCAAATTAACCGAAATCGCGCCGGAATTTTACATTCAAACCAAGTAAACAGACTCGACAGGGCGCTCGAAAAAACATCTTTCGTGCCGTCGAGTATAATAATGACGTTAAATCGAACGATCCACTTTCAGCATAAATAATCATCATCTATGAAAACCATTCGTCTAACACTGTCCTTTTTTGCAGCTGCCATGGGCGCCCTTGTGGCCTCCGCGCAGCAGGCCCCGGTTGAGGCTGTTGTTGCTTCGTTCGTCGGCGCCGTAACCGTGACCGCTCCGGGCGCCACCGTTGCCGTTCCCGCCGTGATCGGTCAAAAACTGCCCGAGGGCTCGACCGTTATCACCGCTGCTGGTGCCACCGCGCTGATTGAATCCCACCAGGGCATCACCACGGGTTTGGGTTCTGGTGCTACCGCCGTGATCGGCACACACAGCGTTAACGCTGAGGGCGTTCGCACCGCGGTTATCGATCTCAAGCAAGGCACCACGGTTTCGGTCCTTGATCCGAGCAAGCGCAAGATCAACAACTACGGCGTGCGTACCCCCAAGGGTGTCGCCGCTGCTCGTGGCACCACCTACTCGTGCACTGTTACGCTTTCCACCGGGGGACAAGCGATCGTCACCGTGAACACCCTCACCGGTGCGGTTAACTTCTCCATTGTTGGCGGTAAGAGCATCGATGTCGCCGAGGGTAAGTCGGCCAATTCCAACTCCACGGTTGCGACCAGCATCGCTGCTGCGATTGCCGCCGCCACCCCCGAAGAGAAGGCCCAAATCGCCGAGGCCCTCAAGGCCACTGTCGCCGTGGTCGCCACCATCTCCGAAGCCCGTAAGGACACCGGTGATACCAACGCCAAAGAGACCCTTAAAACCGTGTTGAAGAACACCGAAGACATCGCCGATGAAGTCTCCAAGACTGACAAGGCTTTCGGCGAAAGCATCAAGACTGATTCCAAAGAGTCGCAAAAGGTCGACGACAAGCCGATCGTGATCAACGAGGCTAAGGCTTCTAACGACACCCAAAAATCAGTCCCCGTGCCGGTTTCCATCACTACCAGCACTTTGAATATAACGGTGCCGAACCAAGCGGAATTGGATGCTGAAACGGAGCGTAAACGTCTGGCAGAAGAGGAGCGTTTACGCCTCCTCGCCGAAGAAGAAGAGCGTAAACGTCTGGCAGAAGAGGAGCGTAAACGCCTCCTCGCCGAAGAAGAAGAGCGTAAACGCTTACTCAATGAGCAGATCGTCAGCCCCTCCTCCTAATCTTCGATTAGTCTGAGAAAAAAGCCGGCCCTTTACGGGGTCGGCTTTTTTGTGGCTGGTTAGCAATGCCCCAACGCAGCCAGCAATGCGGCCGAGGTAGCCTCCGGCATAACGACTGGCGTGCTGGAGTGGTCGTCAAAGCATACGGGCAATTCGATCCACGACTTACAACCGGCCATAGCCGGGGTGCGTTCCAGGGTGATGGGGGAACTTAACCGATAAACTCGCACCACCAGAGCGTGCAGGCCAGGTGCATTCCCCCAGTCGAACTTCTCCCTGACCGCGGTCTCCGTCCAACCATGAAACGCGTCTAACCCAACGACGGTCGCCCAATCGGCAATCACTTGCTGATGGATCACCTCGGCAAAGGCAGTGAGAGTAACGTGCGAATCCGGAGTTGGATCGCTCGGGTTGGCCCAATGCCGGGCCAGGGCCGGTTTGGTCTTTTCGAGTTGGGCATGAAACTGGGTCGGGAAAAGCCAGAATCGCTCGGCGTGGGCTGAGTCAAATCCGCCGCGTCCTTCGGCAATACATCCCTTGCGCAACAGCAGCGATTGTTCGCCAGCCGCCAGTGCGTCGACGATCACCTGCCATTCTTTAAAGGCGGGATACAGGCAACCGGTTACAGTCGCAGGTGCGGTGGCGAAGGTCGGCATTTGGGCAAAGAAAAACCGCAGTGTTTAAACTGCGGTTTTAAATTTTTGTCAGAAGCGAAGCTTACTTACTTCTTGGCCTTGGAGGCTGGCTTCTTGGCAGCGGCGGCGGCCTCCTTCTTACGTTTGTGGTAGGCAATGCGGCGCTTCTTCTTGATGTGTTTGTTGGATTGTTGGCCCATAGATTTTTTAGGTGAGTTGTGGACCTTGCCGGATGCAGGCGGGCGGAGTCAAGCGCGGGGTGGCAACTTACGCAGAGTATCTCGCAGGCAGAGGCGGTGGGGCAGGGCGGGGCGCTGAATCTTTAGCATTCCCACCCGCCCCCCGTGCGCTCATCGCTAGGCCATGTCGTTTTCCGCCCTAGGCCTGTCCGCCCCACTCCTGCAAGCCCTCGCCGAGCGTAATTACCTCTCGCCCACGCCAATTCAAGCCGCCGCCATTCCCGCAATCCTGCGCGGGGGCGACGTCTGGGCCTCGGCGCAAACCGGTTCAGGCAAAACCGCCGCCTTCACCTTGCCGCTGCTGCAAACGCTCGCTGCCTCCCCGCGCGGTCGCGGCCGTTTTGTGCGCGCCCTCATCCTCGTGCCCACTCGCGAACTCGCCGCGCAGATCACCGAGGCCATTCAGGCTTATGGCCGCCATTTACCCGGCGCCGACTCCTTTAAAACCCTGGTCGTCACCGGCGGGGTTTCCATTAACCCGCAGATGATGGCCCTCAGCGGAGGGGCCGATATCATCGTGGCAACCCCGGGGCGTTTACTCGACCTGGTGGATCACAACGCTGTTTCCCTTTCCTCCGTGGCAACGCTAGTGCTCGACGAAGCCGACCGGCTCTTTTCGCTCGGGTTTGCCGACGAACTGGCGCGGGTCATCGCTTTGCTGCCCGCGCGGCGCCAGAACCTGCTCTTTTCGGCGACCTTCCCGCCGGCGGTCTGGACGCTCGCCGAAAATCTTTTGGATAACCCCACGCGCATCAAAATGCCGGCCGCGCCCACGGACACGCCTGACATTCAACAGCGCGCCTTTGAAATCGATGCGCCCCTGCGCACCCAACTGCTGCGCAATCTCATTGAGCTCAATGGCTGGACGCGGGTGCTGGTCTTCGTCGCCACAAAATACACTACTGAGCATGTCGCCGAAAAGCTGAGACGCGCCGGCATCGACGCGGCCGCTTTGCATGGTGAACTGAGCCAAGGCGCCCGCACCCAGGCGCTGGCAGATTTCAAGGCGAGCCGGGTGCGCGTGCTCGTGGCCACCGATGTGGCCTCGCGCGGCATCGACATCGCCAGCCTGCCGGTGGTGGTGAACTACGATCTACCGCGTTCGCCCGCCGATTACGTTCACCGCATCGGCCGCACTGGTCGCGCCGGTGAAAGCGGGGTTGCAGTGAGTTTTATTAGCGCGGAGACCGATGCCCATTTCAGGCTGATCGAGAAGCGCAACCGGCTCGTCATCGTGCGCGAGCAACTCCCCGGGCTGGAGCCGGCGGAAACCATCGTGCCGGCGCCTCCGTCCACGGGCGGGATCAAGGGCAAGGGGAAAAGTAAAAAGGACAAACTGCGCGAAGCCGCCGGATTGCCACCGACCACGCCCTCGGCGGGTTCGAAAAACACCAATACCCCGCCGCCGGCCGAGGAGCCGAAGGAGTATTTCTCGTGGTCGCCGCGCTTGCCGCCGCGCCGTCGGTAATTCTGGAGATCGGCACCGGCGGCGATTTATCCCGCCGCAATTTATGAATGAGTACCCCCGCTGCCACCTACTTGCCGCCGCCTGTCGCCTGTGAGCAACTAGCCGACCTGCTCCCGCGCTGGGGCGGACATTATCTCGCTTTGACGGCCGACGCTGGCGCCGAGGTCGAAGCCGGGGGCCCACGCGTGGCGCTGTTGCCCCACGGCCGGGTGTTTGGTTCCGGCACCGTGCTCACTCCCGATGGGCGTTCGATCGCCAGCGATGTCTCCACGGACTTCGGCGGCCCCGCTGAGTCCCACTGGTTGATGAGCTTTCGGCAGATCCGCCCGCCCGTGCGTTTACCCGGGGCGACGGCGGTGGTCGCGGTTAATCTGGGCTCGCGTTATTGCCACTGGTTGCTGGAAGAACTGCCACGCTTGCTGGCGCTTAGGAGGACGACTGCTACGCCAGGGATAATCGTTAACCAGAACGCGCCGTTTATCCGCGAAGCCTACGAGTTGGGCGGTTTCGCCGGACCGATTTGGGCGGTGGGCCGCCACACCCACTTTGAGTGTGAACAGCTCCTCATTCCTGAGTTGATCGGGCGGGCAGGGTACCCGACCCAACTCGGAGTTAACCTGCTGACCGAGTTCACGGCCCCCTGGCGAGGATCGGCTTCGGTTTGTGGCGACCGGCTCTACATCAGCCGGGAAAAGGCCAGCCGCCGCCGGGTTCTCAACGACACCGAGTTATGGCCGCAACTGGAGGCGCGCGGATTCAGGAAACTGCGACTCGAGGAACTGTCGTGGCGCGATCAAATCAACGCCTTTGCTCATGCCCGCGAGGTGGTCGCTCCGCACGGGGCGGGTTTGGCGAATCTGGTTTTTTGCCGGCCGGGAACGCGGGTGGTGGAGTTTTTTCACCGCTCCTACGTTAACCCCTGCTTTGGCCGGTTGGCGGAGTTGGCGAAATTGGACTACACCGCAGTGATTCCCGACGGGACGGAGGCGATTGGCCATGAACCCCGCGGCAACCGCCTCGACCTGCACGCGGACGTGCCGGCGATCCTCGCCGCGCTGCGCAAAAACTAGCGCCAACCGAGCCATTTCCAACCTTGCAGGGCAGGGGGAGTCTCGGTGTGGTTTCAACCTTTCTATGTCCACC
>CAMBUJ010000072.1 GCA_945871005.1 Opitutus sp. GAS368
CCAAAAACTGGCAACCGGCGGGCTGAGGGCGGTTGCGTGGGGCGATAAATAGAATCCGTCACCATCTGGAATAAAGATGGTGACGATCAGGGTTAGAAACCCGTCCCTACGCAATCACCGCTCCGGGGACCGCGACCGGTCGCTTACGATCAACGCGGTGCACCTGCGCAGCACCCAGCGACTGCCGGATGGCTCCTTCTTTGAGGCCGATCACTTGGCTGGTTCGGTTAACATGCCCGGGGTGCTGCGCGGATTGCTCGACGAGCAAGACCGCCGCCGCGCAGTGGGGCGTGCGGACTGGCAACTGGCGTTCCGTCCCGACCATGGCCACACGATGATGGACGATTTGCTTAAGCCCCAGCCGCCCAATCCCGGTTACAGTGCGATCGGCCGGATGCGCGGCCTAGCCGAACTGCGCGGGTTGATGACCGGGTTGCGGGCGGCGGAAACCTTTGCCTCCGCTTGACGGCGGACGGCGGAGTGTTTTTGCCGCGAAGTCTCGAACTACAGGAAAGTCAGCGGCCAACCTGCGGCAACGCCGGGGGCGTAGCGGAATGGCGGAGCCGTTTCGAGCGTCGGACCCTATTAGGTAGTAACATTTGAGTTGTCGCATCCGCCACCCCGAGCCAATGCCCATACCTCGAGCCTTTTAGCCGCGAAAGAACGCAGAGATCGCATAGAACTACAGGGATTTTTCTTTGCGCCCTTTGCGCTCTTTCGCGGCTAAAACTGCCTTGGGTTTAATCCGACAAGATCAGTGTTACTACCTACTAGCTCACGGTAACTGGGTGACCACCATGCGCATAAACAGCTTGCTGCTCGGGGTCCCGGAGAGCGTCACGGTGACCTCTCTCACGTTGTTGGCGGGGGCGGTGCCGTAGCTTACGGTGACCGTTTCAATGGTAGCGCTGGTGCCGGCGGTGTTGCTCTGGCCGCTGGTTCTCCATTCCACCAGATTCGTGCTCCATTGATAGCTGAGCATCAAATCCGGGGCCAACGTGGTGGACATTTCATGGCGGTACTTGAGTACCCCTTTACCGGCAGAAATTAAGGTCAGTCCTTCGTTGGCGAGCGTCGGGTCGGACCCCAGCACTTTTTCCACCGCATTGGGGATGCCATCACCGTCAAAGTCGTCCCCGATGGACGACAGCGGACCCACGCCGTAGCCCAAAATCCAAGCCGCGTAGCGCGACCGCCCGGTGGTCACCACCAGCTTGCCGGTTCCCGTGATCCGGGGTGTACCGATCTCAGCGCCCGTCTGCGTGCCGTCGGCTACGAAGGTGCCGCGGGATTGCTGCACCGAATCGATGTAAAACGTGCCCACGGTGTCGGATTGCGTGTGGTTGAGGTCGAGGAACGCCCCGCTGGCGATGGTCATGCGCTTGTTCTCGTCGCCAGTATTCACTTGGGTAAAACTCAGCGTGCCCTCCGCGACCGTGGTGTTGCCAGCATAGGTGTTGGCGCCACTGAGAATCACCGTGCCTGGGCCGGTTTTGGTTAGGGCAACCGTGCCCATCGCCAGGTTCGAGGTTTTCACCACCCCGCTGCAGGTTAGGACCGCATCCGTCCCGGCATCCAGACTCCAGTTGGCGGTCCCGCTGCTGGCGCCCTTGTGCAAATCCAACGTGCCGCTGAGGGTGGCGGCGCCGGAAACCACGCCGACCGTCATGTTACACGTGTTGGTGTAGGTGGCGTATTGGGTGTCTTGGATGGCGTTGGCCAACGCGACGCCGTTGCGCAGGTAGAGGGCCGAACTCACCCCGGAGTCGTCGGCAAACTTGATCAACCCGGTGCTTCCGAGCGAGCCGGTCGTGCCGACGGTCAGGATGATGTTCTTTAACCCCAGTGGCCGGTTTTGGAAGCTGTTGCTGCCCGTGAGCACGACCTCCGCTCCCGGCACCCCGGCGAAGATCGCCCACGTGCTGCCCGTCCCGAAGACGTTGTTGCCAGTTAGAGTGACGGTGGACGTGGCGGAGAGGTTGGAGATGACCGGCACGGCGTTGCCACTGGCGGTGGTGAAGGTGTTGCCGAAGGAGGCATCGGCGGGAATGTTGAAACTCAAGTTGCTCCCGGCCGCTCCGGTCACGCTGCCCGTGCCCAACGCGCCTTGGGCGGTGACGGCGAGCCCGCCGGCGTAACTCGTGCCGCCGGTGTAGCTGTTGGCGGGGTTCGTCAGGGTCAAGGTGTTGCCGCCCGTTTTGGTCAGCTTACCCGCGCCGCTCAGCACCCCGGAGAGCAGCAGATTGCCACTTGGAGTGTCGAGGGTCAGGTCGGTCGCCAGGGTGATGGCGTTGGCCAGACCGGTGCCGGTGCTCATCTCCACCGTCGGGGTGAACGTGCCGCCGACCGACTGCCAGGCTAAGTCGCCCGCCCCCAACGCGGAGGCATGGCCCAACTTCAAGTTGCCGCTGGTCACCGTCGTCCCCCCGCTGTGGGTGGAGGAACCGTTGATTTGCAGCGACGCACCGGCTGCCGTCAGCCGCGAGGCGCCCGCCACGCCTTGGCAGATGATCGGGCCGGTGCCGCTCCAGGTCTGGTTGGCCGTCATCGTGACCGTCGGCAAGGTGAGGGTGGCCGTCGCTTGGTTAACAATGCCGCCGCCGTCCACCTGTACGCCTTGGGCCAGGCTGAGCGCCACATCGCCGTCGACCCCGCTTTGCAGGTTTAGGGAATTGAGCGTGGTCGTGGCAAAATCGGTGTTGGCCGTCGGCGCGAAGGCTCCGGCCGCGCTGCGCCCGAACAGGATCACGTCATCACCCGCCACCGGGCTGATGCCGCCCACCCAGTTGGCCCCGGTTGACCAGGTCGTGGACGCGGCGGTGGTTGACCAGGTGAGGGTTTGCGCGGTGCGCACGGTGATCTCCACCGTGGCCGCCGCCGAGTCCAGTTGGCCGTCGTTGACCTTGAAGGTGAACGCGTCCGCCCCGCTGTAACCCGGCGCCGGAGTGTAAATCAGGTTCGGCGCGGAGCCGCTCAGCGTGCCGTGCGCGGGGGGCGCGATCACCACACAGGTGAGCGCGTCGTTCTCCCTGTCCGTGCCGCCCAACTTCACGGTCCGAGCCGTGCCGATCAGGGTAAAAATGCTCTGCGGGGTGGGGACCGGGGCATCGTTAACCGGGCTGACGGTAATGGAAACCGTCGCCGCCACCGAATCCTGCGAGCCGTCGTTAACCGTGAAGGTGAAACGGTCGGCGCCAAAGTAGTCGGCCACCGGTGTGTAGCGCAGGTTGGGTGGTGCGCCGATCAGCGAACCGTGGGCCGGGTAAGCGGCCAGCGAATAGGTGAGCGCGCCCCCGTCGGTCGCACTGCCGCCTAAGGTGACATTCAACGCGGCGTCCTCCGCCACGGTCACGCTCTGGGGCGTGGCCAGCGGGACGCCCGGCAGCGTCGTAAACGTGTAAGCCTGCGGCGCCCAGAGGGTGGATTGGTCGGCGGCGTTGACTGCGTACCAGGTGAAATAATACGGCGTGTTGGGCAACAGCCCGGCGGGGGTGTGGCTGAGGACAGTCGTCCAGACCGCGTTGCTGAACGTTCCCAGGTTCGCGGTGGCGGCCCATTGCGCGGGGACGTTGCCGCCGTTCACCGGGCCCCAGCAGGCATACACGGTGTAGGTTTTGCCTGCGCCGTTGAGGGAGGCGTTGAGCACCGCCGAGGTGGGACCGACGCCGGAGGCCGCTAGGTTGCGCATTTCCGCGGTTTGGCGTGCGCCGTCGTTGAGCTTTTTGATGTCCTCGGCGCTCAACACCGTGTTGTAGAGCCGCACATCGTCCACGCACCCGGGCAGGAAGTCTCCCGGCACCGCGTCGCTGGTGGCGCCAATCAAAAGGGGGCGGGTGGCGGAGGCATCGCCAACCGGACCGCTGGCACTGAGCAGGCCGTCGACATAAAGCTTACGAATCCCCTGGGGGCCATCCTGCACGGCGGTGAGCAGGTGCCATTCGCCGGCCGTTGCGGAGACCGGGCTGACGATGTCGGTCGCGCCGCCGAAGGCCCAGCGATTGGCGGGCGTGACCCACAGGCCGTAGGCGGTGCGCCCTTTGTTTACAATGCCTGCCCAAGCGCCCGGCAGACGGTCGAGTTTAACCCAGGCGGCGAGCGTGAAGCTTTGGCTGCTGGTGAAGCGCAGGTCGGCTGCATCGGGCACCGTAACGGATTGGTTCGTGCCGTTGAGGCGCAGCGACGCGACTCCCGCCTTCCCGCCGACGTAGGCGGGGGCGTTTACGGCGGAGCCGTGGGCCGTACCCAGGCTGTCCGTCAGGTTGTTTTCGAAGTTCCAGTGATGTAGCGCGGCGGGTTTGTTGATGACCCAGGGCGTGCCGCTGACTTTCAAGCGGCTGGACACCCAAGTATTGGGCGAGGCAGGGGCGTTGACCTGGAAACTGTTCGCGCCGGTTGCGGCGCTCAGCGGGCTGCCGCTCGCCGGCAAGTCTTTAAGATAGTGCCAATTCGCGTCGTAGACCTTGGCCGTCGAGCCGCCCGCGTAGACCAGGTATTGGTTGTAGGCGACCGTGCCGGTGATGTTGACCGTGGCACCGTTGAGCACCAAGGCGGGGTTCACCAAGCCCGTGGACCGGTCCTCTTGCATGGCCTTGACCGCCGAGATCTGCACGTTGACCGTTTTGCCGGCGGGGACTTTGCCGATATAAGCCTGGAAAGCACTGATCTGCTGGAGGTTAATGTTCATGCCGACGGTGTCATAGTCGTTCATGAAACCGTAGTCTTTTTTATACCACATGACCTCACCGTTGGGGATCTCGATGGTGCGTGTGCCGGTGAAATTGATCGGCACCACGTAGTCGCGGAGGAAGCCGTTGCAGGAGCTGTTGCTGGAAACCCGGAAGACCAGATCGGCACCGCTGTTGTCGCCGGTCACCGTCAGGGCAAGTCCGCGGCAGGCGCTCAGGTCGAGGACGGCGGGCGCACCGCTCTTTTTATACTGCCAGTAAGCCTGGTTGCTGGAGGGCGTGAAGAAGGCCTGGCTGCCGCTGCTGTTGGTGGTGGATAGTGCCAGCACCCCGTTGACGTCCATGACGAGGGGTTGTTGCTCGGTGGCCGGCCGGGTGATGTCGCCCGCCAGGGCCGGGAGCAGCGAGACGTTGGCCGCGTTGTCCGGGCTCATGGCTGGCAACACGAACAACTCGACCTGCGGAGTTTGGGCAGCGAAGGGGTTTTGCAGACCACTGAGCGGCGCGCCGATTTTGGTGAACTGACGTGGGGAAATCGGGCCCCATTCCTGCATGTTGGACCAAGCGACATCGAGGCCGGTGCGCAGCATGGCTTGCCGGGGGGTGAGCAGCCACTGGGTGGCGGTTTCCGAGGGTTCGTAAAAGCTGGCGCCACCCCAGGTGGCGAGGGTGGTTTTTTGCGTCGAGTCCAAATACGGCCCGACTGAGCCCCAGAGTTTCAGTCCGTCGGTGGCTTGGGTCCAGGCCCCGTAGTTGTCGATGGTGTTAAGCGGCAGGCCGATCTGGGCTCCGCTAAAACTGTAGCGTTGGCCGGCGGCCGCGCAGCGCCCGAACAGATAATGGATCTCGTCGATACTGGTGGCGCTCATTCGCGGGTCGTTCAGGCGGATGTGCGCGGCGTAATCGCCGAAGCCGGCAAACTGGCTGCGCACGCGGTTAAACATCGATTCAAAGTGCCCGAAGCTCGGGAAACCCGACGAACACTCCGTCAAGGTGGGGTGATCGAGTAGTTCAGTGACCTTGCCCGCGAATTTCGCCGCACCCCACAGGTAGCTGAGGTCGTAGTTATACTCCTGGCCGTCGTAATTTTGCAGGACGAAGTTGATCTTGTTGGCCAGCCGGGCGTAGCGGGCGGCCAGGGTTTTTAGCAAATCCGAGCGGCTGTCCACCAGGGGCGTGGCGCCGTTGCGGGTGAGCAGGAAATCCACCCGGGTGCCAGCGGGATGGCTGGTGCCCCACTTCGCGCCATACTGGCTGAGGTTGGTGCGGCTGACATTCGAGACCGCCCACTCGGACGGGTTGGTCTGGGCGGTCGTCGCCGTGATCATGTCGTTGCCGATGCTGATCAGTCCCTGCGTGTAGTTATAGTAGGGAGGATACAGTTTGCTGTATTGCCCCCACGGCGGCGGGCTGACGATCAACTCGCAGCCGGCATCCGGTTTCACTTTGAAATGGGTGGAGCCGGCGGTGACCGGCTCGAGCAGCGTGCCGGTGGCCCACCGCGAGATCTCCGGCGACAACCCGGTGGGGCTGAGCGGCCCGTAGTGGGGATCGTCCAGTTCCATGAAGCCTGACATCGCGTGCAGGCTCATGCGGATGCCGCGTTGCGCGCAGTACTGTTGCAGGGCTTCGAGGTCGCTCAGGCCGTTCGGAAACCATTGGGTATCAATATGGTCTACTTCCCGGTTGCCCCCCCAGAAGGCGTTAAACAGGTAAAGTTCGTCCATGCCGGCGGCGTACATACGGTCGGCGGCCTTGTAGAAATCCGCCGGCGTTTTCGGCTCAAAGGTCAGGGTGCGTCCCGACACCAATTCGCGCTCGTAACGGTCAAGCCAGGCGGTCACATCCGCGCGCGTCCAGGTTTGGTTGGCGCGGTTCGGTCTGGGCATGGCCGGCTCGCTGCTCCACAAATCCGCCAGGATGTCGTCATGCTCGGCGGCGTTGGCTGAGAGATAAAACGCGATCGCGCCCATCGGTTCCCCGGCTGAGATCGGAAAGGTGCTGGTTCCCGTACCGGCGACCAAACTGCTGACCTGGCTGTATTCCACGTTTTCCCAGTGCCACTTGATGTTGCCCCCGGTGTAATACCAGTTGCGGATCGATCCGGGCCACGACGCCATGCCATCGAGGGTCAAATTCTGCACGGTGTAGCCGCTGGGCGTGGAAACACTCAGGGCAAAACCCACATCGCGACCGCGCCAGGTGGCGTCGATATCGCCGGTTTGCGGGTTGTTCGAGAGGTGAACCAGCTCGATTTTGAAATAGCGGCCCGGAGTGACCTGGAAAATGGCGTAATACGCGCCGTCGGCCGACCACACCAGCACGCGGTTGCCGCCCAACTGGGCCATGTTGTTGAGCGCGACGGAGGTAGCGGTGAGGTTTTGGTAGATATAAAAACCCTGCGACGAGCTTTTGATTTCCTGGTTGGTGGGGGTGCAGCGCACGCTGGTGACCGCCGCGCTGGCATCGAAGGTGATAGCCAAGTTGGCACCGGTAAAAACCGCCCCGCTCTTTGTCAGCACGGTCTGCGTCAACCCGCCACCCGTGGAGGCGGCCAACTGGCCGTCGCCGGAATACTCCGCCGTGATCACCGCCGCGCCCACCGGCAGGTTGGCCACGGTCACGCTGTAAGCCCCGCCGTTTGCCACACTAACCGTACCAAAGGGCACGCCCCCATTGCGGAAGGTCACGGTTCCCGTGGCCGCCGTCGCCGGGGTTCCGCCCGCCTGAATGGAGGCGCGAAAAGTCACCGGCTGGGTCTGCCCGCTGGTCGGGCAGGAGGAGGTCAAAATCAGGGCGGTGGCCGTCGCCGCCTGGGCGCTTCCAGTCAAAACAAGCAGCGCGGTTAGGCCGAGTAAAAGCGATGAGGCAAAGGAACGTTTTTGGCCAGGGCGGAGCGCGGCCTGGAAGCGGTAGGGGTAACGCATCGGGGGTGGGGTAAGGGGGGTGGGGTAGGGGCGACCGGTGAAAGCGGAGGATCAATTTTCCATATAACCTGGGGGGGGAGGTGACTAAGGTCGGCGTCGCCGACTGGCTTGCGGGATTCGATTAGGCGTCGATACGGTTTTTTTGAATCCAATAATCCTATGTTAAGAAATCACATGGGGATTTCGGTTCAATGGATCATTGGTTAATTAAGTGTGAATGATCTCGTGCGGCCACTCAGGTTCTTGGGCCGCTTTGCGGTGCAGTCGCAGGCAGGGGGGCGGAATCCGAGAGTGGTTCCGGCTACGACCCACCGTCTCACCTCCTGCGCGTAAGGCGGCCGTGATCCGTGGACTTCCATAGGTCTGGCGGGATTTCGCATGCGTCTGTTTGATCAGTAGGTTAAGCCGCTTGGTCTGTTGCGCTCGCGGTAACTCACCGGCATTTGACCACCGGTAATATCCACTGCGGGAGACCTCCATCACCAGGCAAAGACTCTTGATTGGGTATTCGTCGCTCATCGTTTTAATCCGGGCATACCGCTCGGCGACGGTTCGGAGAGGATGCCCGCGGCTTTTTTTAGGATATCTCGCTGCTCGGTGATCCGCGCTAGTTCGGCTCGCAGGCGTTCATTTTCGGCCTGCAACAACTCCTTGCTCTCGGGCGGGACAGCCACCCCGGCGGCCCGGGTTGGCCGTCCCGCCCGATTCCAGTCGTACAACTGGAATACGCTTATCCCAAGCTCACGCGCGGTCGTCTCCGCCGACCTCCCGCTGCTCTTCCATAGGCGTATCGCCTCTCGTTTGAACGCATCGTCCTTGCGGGGCGTTGCCCCGTTATCTTGTTTGTTTTTCATTCGTTGAGTCTTTCTTTAGGTGCTCAACTCGTGTCCGTCGATTCGGGGTAACCTCAGATCGAACTTTGTGTCTTCGTGCCTTTGTGGTGAATTTCCCGGAGAAGGAGTGGCGGATGAAAAACCGGCTGTCTCGCGAAGTATTCGAAGGGAGCGAAGGATCGTGCCTGTGCCGCTTTGGTTTGGCCCTTCTTCCGGCTTCGCTCCCTTCGCGAGACAAACGGATCGATTTCGGGCAGATGCATTACGGCGTTGGGGTTTAGCCTCATTTTTAATCCGCCTCCACGTGTAACCGATGCCCCTATCGAGAGCATTTAACCACAAAGACACCGAGGCACAAAGGACTCATAAAGAAGGTGGAAATAAGGTACATGCGGTTAAGGATTCTGCTTGGGATCGAACTTTGTGTCTTCGTGCCTTTGTGGTGAATTTGCAGGAGATGACTGGCTACCGCGCTCAGCGGGGCTGGGTGTTGTCGTGCACAAAGACGTTATCGCTGTCCTTGATTTTGACCTGATCGGCCGGGGCGGCCTTTGCACCGATGAAACGGTTATGGCGCACGATCAGTCCGTCCACGTTGCTCAGGTTGATCACCGCCGAGCTGACGCTGCCCGCCACCGTGTTGTTCTCAATCAGGATCCCGCTGAAATAACGCGTGGTCCCGGGCGGGGACATCAGATCGATGTCGGCTTTGTCCCGACGCACCCGGTTGACCTGGTTAAACTGGTTGCCGCGGATGATGACGTTGGACGGTCCCGGGCCGTTGAACCAGCGGCTGCCAAAGGGCGACAATCCCAGCCAAATTCCGCCATAGCCGGCGTTTTCCAAAACGTTGTCCTCAATCAAGCCGTTGGGCCAACAGGTGTAGATGCCGCGGCAGGCCAGGGTGGTGCCGCGGTTGCGCCGTAAGATGTAGTGGCCGGTGCCGAGGGCCTGGTTGCGCAGGATGGTTTCGCGCTTGAGCCCGTCCGGCAGCGCTTCGGTGAAGGTGACCAGGGCGGCGTGCTGCTTGTCTTTGGCCGGGTAGGCGTCGGCCAGCCACTGCACCGTTTCGATCGTGCGGGTGTGGCCGAGGGGCGCGAAGGCGGTGTCGTGAAAGGTGATGACCGCGCCGGGCCGCAGGGTGTAACGGGCCGAGTAATACTGGATGCGTTCGCAGCGCAGCGTGCGCGGTCCTTCCACCTGGATGCCGCCGCCGATGAAGCCGTCGCTCAGGTGCATGAAGTCGTCCATCTCGGTGTCGACCACGTTGTCCTGAAAGAGAAAATGGCCGCGCGAATTATGGATTTCGAAGGTGCCGTGGGCGGTTTTGGCCCGGGTGGTTCCGGCGGGGGGCACGATGCGGCAACGCGAGATTTCGAGGTAGGCGTTGTCGTCGGCACTGAAGGCGCGGTGGTTGAGGGCGGCGTGAAAGGTGAGTTCGCGCAGCGCGAGGTGGTCGTTGCTGTTGGCCTCCACTCCGTAGGGATCGAACTGGGTGTGAAAAGTCAGGTTCGCGCCCTGGCCGACCCGGGCCAGCGCCAGGCCGCCCGGTTTGTTGAACCAGACGCGCAGACGGTGGGCATCGAGGACTTCCTCGCGTTGCACGTCGCCGAGACCGAGGCCGGCAAAGCCCGGCGAATTGGCCTCCAGCACGAAGCGTTTGACCTCAGGCGGACGCATATTGGTCGTGAGGTCCCACGGCTTGCTGTTGGTGCCGGTTTCGAGGTTGAGCTTGGTATCGGGCGGCAGGCTCACGCCGGGGATGTGCCAGTCGATGAACTTTTCCTGACGATTGACCGCGGTGATCGTGCCGATTGCGGCGAGCGGGCGGGCGGCCCAGTCCCAGTCGAAGGTGAGGTTTTTCACCTCCACGCGCTGGCAGTTGGCGATGTAGAGCATCGCGCCGAGCGAGTACTGCTCGGTATCGAGCACGAGAAACTTGGCACCCTGGCCGTCGAGGACGAAGTCCTGCAGGCCGTCGAGCGCGATCAGGCGGGTCACCGCTGGGGTGGCGCTGAGGGCGGACACGTAGGCGAGCGGCTCTTCGACCGGCTTGGGGTTGAACCAGCGCAGGCGGTAAGTGCCCGGGGCGAGGGTGAGCCGGGAGGCGCGGTGGGTTTTGCACCAGGCCAGGGCCTTTTGCAGGGCGAGCACATTGGCCTCGGGCTCGGCGTCCTCACGCAGGCCGAAGTCCGCCGCCAGGGCCACCGGGCCGTCAGAGCGGGGCGGCGTGAGGCTGAACTCGGCACACCCGGTGATGCGGGCCTCGACCTGGGCCTCGGTCAGCGGGGCGGTGGGGGCGGCGACGGCGGGCAGCACGCTGAAGAGGAGGGCGGCGAGCGGCCGGATGGCCAGCGCGCCGAGCAGGCGTAAGGCCGGGGGAAGCTGGGCGCTGATGAAGCGGGAGGCGGAGCGGGTGTTCATAGGGGGATGGAATTTGGTGGGAAAGGGTTGGTTCTTCGAAAGCTCCAGTGGGTAGCTAAACCGAAATCAAGACGCCGAATTTTTTAACCGCGAAGACGATCCAAAGGGACGCGAAGTGGATAAATTCAATTGGTTAACAAGTGATTGCGTTGGTCTTCGTGCTACTTCGCGAGCCTTCGCGGTTAAATGGATCGGGGCTCTCGTTTTTGTGTCATTTTGTGTTTTTTGTGGCCAATGGCTTGGGGCGACCCATCGAAACCGTCGAAGAGCAAAAGGGTTATTGCCGGGCGGTGATCGACTGGAGGATGCCGAGCAGGGCTTTTTCCGTGCGCTCGGTGGCGGTCTCATCGCGGCTGTAGGCCAGGAGCAAACCGGTGCGGCCCTTGACCGTAAACAAGCCGGCAAAACCGACGATGTTCTGGCCGTCGCTCACTGCGCAGGCGAAGAGGTTTAACTGTTTCCCCGGCGCCCCGGCCACGGTCAGCGGCAGGTCCTGGGTAATGCGGATCGTTAAGAGGTCCTTGTCCAAAAGGCGTTCCAAGTCGCCCGCTGCTTGGGCCACGCTGGTGCCGGCTGGCAAGACCCGCAGGTCCACCGTTAGCCCTTCGACGGGCGGGGTGATGGCGATGCGCCCGTCGAACGCGACCCCCGACCAGCCGGCCGGCAGCGTGGTGGTCAAAATCGCGGTGCCGCCCTGCTTCAGGCTCACTGACACGGGGACGGCGAGCGTGGTGGACGCGGCGGGTTTGGCCGGCTCAACGTTGGCGACTGCGGTCGCGGCCATGGCGTTCGAACCGCTTGAGGTTTTGCCCCACGGCAGCGGATCCATCGGACCGGTAAAGATCGCCGGGGCCGGCGTCCAGCTGCCGGCGATCCCTTGGATCGTGACGCTGGCCGGTTTCAGCCCGGGGGTGGTGGCGTTGACCGTGATCGGGCCGACGCCGGTGGCGCGGATATACGCCAAACCACGGCCCTTATAGGTGGTGCGGCTCGGCCCGGTGAAGCTCTCGTGGCTGGCCGGATCGGCGTTGTCGATCGAGACCAGGCGGCCCGGGCCGGTAACGGCAAACGTGACCAGCGCGGCGGCATCCGGTACACGGGTGCCCTGGGCATCGACGATCGTAAACGGCACGGCGACGACGTCGTCAAACGCGGTGGTTGCGCTCAGCCGGTCCGGGGCGAGCGTGACGGCGGCGGCGGCGCTGGCGGTGACCAGGCGGTCTTGGCACACCGGTTTTCCACCTTGCAGTCCGATCACTTCGAGGGTGCCTGGGGCGTAGGGCAGGGTGAAATTCAAGCTGCGTTCGGTCGCCGAGGGTTTGTGAATGCCGAGCGACTTGCCGTTGAGGCGGATCTCGACGGCTTCGCAGGTCGACCAGATGCGGATCTCGGTAGGCGTGCCGGGGGCGACGCCGGGGTTCCAGTCCTGCACCCACCAGTCCATGACCATGGTGGTGGCGGCGCGGTCTTTGTTGCCCACGGCCGCGGGCAGGGTGCGGCAGACCGCCACCCGGGGCAGCGGCGACCAGGCCATCGCTTGGTCAAAGGCCACCGGATACGGGTTGTCGCAGCGGTCAAATAGGCCGAAGGGGCGGTTAATCATCGGCCAGCCCTTGGACTCGCCGAGGTAGTCGATGCCGGTCCACAAAAACCCGCCGGCGTGGTTGGAGTTGACCAAATCGCGCCAGGAGCCGAGCCCCGAGCGGTTCTCGGTGCCGATCACCTTCAAGTCGGGCTGGGCGGGGCGAATTTTGCTCACATAGCTCACCGCGTAGTTGAAACCGGCGATGTCCATGAGTTGGGCAAAGCCGTTGGTGAGCAGCTTGTAACGCTCGGGGTGGTGGCAGCCCACGGTGACCGGACGGTCGGGCGCAAGGGCGTGAAAAACCGCCGCGATCTCCGAATAAATACGCTTGGCCTCGGTCAGCTGCGGATCGGGCAGACCGAGTTCGTTGACCTCGTTGCCGGCCGACCAGAGCACGATGCTCGGGTGGTTGCGGTCGCGCTGAATCGAGTCGGTCAGGTCGCGCTTCCACCAGGTTTTGAAATACGTGGAGTAGTCGCCGGGCGTTTTCTCCTTTTCCCAGCTGTCGAAATACTCGGCCATGACCAAAAAGCCGAGGCGGTCACAGAGGTCGAGGAACTCGGGGGCGACGGCACCGTGGCTGGTGCGAATCGCGTTGCAGCCGTAGCTCTTGAGCAAGAGCAGGCGCCGCTCCCACACGCTCAGCGGAACCGCGCTGCCCAGCCCGCCGGCGTCCTGGTGCAGGCAGACCCCGCGCATCACGCTCTTGCGCTCGTTGAGATAAAAACCGTCCGCCGCGTAGCGGAGTGAGCGCACGCCGAAGGGGACGACTTTGCGGTCCTGCAGGCCGTCGGCGGTGGAGACCTCGGTGACCAGCGTGTAAAGGAACGGGGTTTCCGTGGACCAGCGCTGGGGGCGGTCGATGGGCGGCAAGCTGGCCACCGGCAGGGCGGTCTCACCGGGGGCGAGCGTGACCTTGACCTGGGTGCGGCTCAGTTCGGTTTGGCCGGGCGAGCGGACGATGGTGGTGAGGGTGGCGGTTTGCGGAGTCGGGCGGGAGTTAACCACGCGGGTCTGCACGGTGAGTTCGGCGCGCTCGGCGGTGGCCACCGGCGTCTGGAGGTGCAGGCCGTCGAAGGCGATATGCACGGGGTTTTGGAGGACGAGGCGCACCTGGCGGTTAATACCCGAGCCGGTGTACCAGCGGAGGGGGATGTTTTTGGCATTGCCCACGCGGACGGCGAGGACGTTGTCACCGTCGACCAAGTGGGGCGTCAGGTCGTAGCGGAAGGTGAGGTGGCCGCTGGGGCGTTGGCCGAGGGAGCGGCCGTTGCAAAATACCTCGCTCAGGTGCATGACCCCGTCGAATTCGATAAACACCTGTTTACCGCGCATGGCGGCGGTGCGGGCGAGGGTGGTGCGATACCAGCCGATCCCATAAGGCAAAAAACCGCCGAGCCGGCCGCTGGGGTTTTTCTGGTCGATCGGACCTTCGATCGACCAATCGTGCGGCAGGCTGACCGTGCGCCAGGAGGCGTCTTCGGCGAAGGTTTTGGCCTCGGCGCCGGGCGGGTTGCCGAGGTGAAAGCGCCAGCCGGAGAGTAGGGGGAGCTCGGTGAGGTGGCCGTTGGGGCGTTCGGCGGATGCCGAGGCGGATAACGAGGGCGCTGGGGCAGAAGTCGGGGCGGCTGCCGAAGCGCGGGTGACGACAGAGCTAACGAGCAAGGCGAGGGCGGCGGCACCCAAGTGGAAGGCACGACGACCGAGGCTGGAGTGCAGGGGCGAGCGGTCTGATAACGGAAGCGACTCGGAACGAGGGCAAAGCGGGTTTTTCATGGTTTTGGCCGAAAAAACGAAACCGGGGTAGGCGATAACAGGGTGGTCCAAGTAAAGCCCTGGTCTGATCAATATGTCAATTTAAGTTTCACTGATTGACTTATTATTGCTTAAGGGGGGCCTGGCCCTAGACAAAACACCCAACGGCACAAAACGGCTCCCGCTGAAGCAAAAGCCGTTGCGGGTGGGCCAAGCGATCGGGTCCCCCGGCGGATTGGTTTAACCACGAAAGGCGCGAAAAACACGAAAAGCGGAGACGATCCGGGGTTAACCACTGATGGGCACTAATTGACACTAATAAAGCAGCCCGGATTAGTGGCTATGAGTGTTTATTAGTGGTTAAACAGTTTGATTAAGAAACCCAACGCGAGTTGCCCACGGAAGACACGGACTACACAGAAAAAAATCGGATACCGGAGTTTATTTAACCACAGATTGCACAGATACGAACCGGATGACGGGCGGCCGAAGGGGCTGCTCGGTGATTCCCATCCGGTATTTATCTGTGCTATCTGTGGTTAAAAGGTTTTGGGTGGGTGGGATTGGTGCGGTTGAGGTTC
>CAMBUJ010000073.1 GCA_945871005.1 Opitutus sp. GAS368
CCGACTTCGATCAGGTGGTCGGCGGCGCGGATCATGGCTTCGTCGTGTTCGACCACCACCACGGTGTTACCGGCGTCGGTGAGGGTGCGGATGATCGCGATCAGCCGCTCGATGTCGCGCGGGTGCAACCCGACGCTGGGCTCGTCGAGCACGAAAAGCGTGTCCACCAACGAGGTGCCGAGGCACGAGGTGAGGTTAACGCGTTGGACTTCGCCGCCGGAGAGGGTTTTGGAGCTGCGGTCGAGCGTGAGGTAACCGAGCCCGACTTGCTGAAGATAACTGAGGCGGGTGCGGATGGAATCGAGCGCGAGGTCAGCTGGGTCGGCTGCGCCGACCATTTGAGATTTGAGATTTGAGATCTCAAAGGTACGCAGCGCGGCCAGCAGCTCGGCGACGGGCGTTTGGTAAAGTTCGGGCAGGGTTTTGCCCTGCCAGCGCCAGCAGAGCGACTCGGGCTGGAGGCGGGTGCCGTGGCAGAACGGGCAGAGGTTGTAACTGCGGTAGCGCGAGAGAAACACCCGCACGTGCATCTTATAAGTACTCTTCTCCAACCAGCGGAAGAAGCCCTTCACGCCATACCAGGCGCGGGGCCACTCGAGGTCGTTTTCCCCGTAGCCGGGCTCGCCGTTGATCACAAAATCGCGCGGCTCCGGCGTTAGGCTGCCAAAGGCGACGTTGGTCGGGATTTTCTTTCGTTTGGCGATGCTCTTCAGGTCGTCTTTGGACGCGCCGTAGACCTCGCCTTCCCAGCATTTGATCGCGCCGTCGTCGATCGAGAGCGTCGCGTCGGGGATGGCCAGGCGGTAGTCGATTTCGATGATGCGCCCAAAGCCTTTGCAGTGTGGGCAGGCGCCGAGCGGGGAATTGAAGGAAAACAGTGCTGGCGAGGCCGCGCGGAAGGTGCGGCCGGTTTCTGGCGAGTGCAGCCCGCGCGAATAGTGGCCGAGCGGCGATGGAGCTGTGAGCTGGGAGCTAGGGGCTGGAAGCTGGGAGCTTGAAGCTGAGAGCTGGGAGCTAGGAGCTGAGAGCTCGGCGGAAAAGACATAGAGTTGGCCCTGGCCGAAGTGCAGCGCCTGTTCGGCGGCTTCGAGGAAACGGGCGCGGGACTCGGCGTTGAGGGTAACGCGGTCCTGGGCCACGAATAGGCCTGCGTCCGGGGCGAGTTGGGCGTCGAGCGATTCCGGGTTGGCCAGCAGGTCGTCGATGCGGGCGACGGCGAGGTGGCCGTCGAGCGTGGGGGTGAGCACGCGCACGTAGGACTGGCCCTTGAGGTGGGTGAGGATTTCGTGCCAGGTGAGCTTTTCCGGTTTGGTCACGCGGAAGGCAACGATCACGGCGGCGTCGGGGGCGCTGGCGTGGGTTTTTTGCCAGATGGTGGCCGGGGTGTCGTCTTCGACGGGTTTGCCGGTGGCCGGGTCGAAGCAGGTGGCGACGTGGCTGAACCAATTTTTAAAGAAGTCGGTCAGCTCGGTCATCGTGCCGACGGTCGAGCGCGAGGTTTTAACCGTGTTGGTTTGCTCGATGGCGATCGACGGGCGGATGTTCTCGATCGCGTCGACCTTGGGCTTGTCGAGCAGGTCGAGGAACTGGCGGGTGTAGGCGGAAAAGGTCTCGACGTAGCGGCGCTGGCCCTCGGCGTGAAGGGTGTCGAAGACGAGCGAGCTTTTACCCGCGCCGGACAGCCCAGTCACGACCACATATTTACCCAAGGGCAGGTCGAGATCGAAGCCCTTGAGATTGTTTTGGCGCACCCCGCGCAGGCGGATGCATTCGGGTTTGCTAGCGGAGGCGGAGGGGACGGCGGAAAAGGATGGGCGGGCCACGGCGGAGACGAAGCGCAGGGTCGGGCAGAATGCAAACCGGGAACTAATCGGGCGCAGAACGTCCTGTTCTGCGGGGCGGGGGATCGAAACGACTTCGTCGTCCCGCTACGCCTCGGAGGTTCCCTGAATGGACGCGGAAAGGGGGCGGGACGTAGCGGGAGGGGCCCTGAACGACTTCGTCGTCGCCGCGATCCCGGCTCAGTCCTTGGCCTTGGGCGCGAGCACGAGGGTGGCGCCGGCTTTTTTGATCGCGGTGGCAATCTCGGCGGGCGGGCGCTGGTTGGTCACGATCGTGAATTTATCGCTGAAGGGCGCGGTCAGACTCATCGCTTTGCGGCCGAACTTGGAGGAATCGAGCGCGAAAATCGTGCGTTCGGAGGCGGCAATCATCTTGCGTTGGGTCGCCACCACCAGGGCGTTGTGATTCCAGATGCCCGCCTCGGTGATGCCGGCGCCACCGAGAATGGCGATGTCAGCGTGGATTTGTTCGAGGGATTGCTCGCAGAGCGGGCCCACCAGAACGCCGAGCCGGCTGTGCACACTGCCGCCGGTGACGATGGTTTCGAGCGAACCGATTTCGCTGAACAACCCGGCGATGGGCAGGGAGTTGGTGATCACCTGAAGGCGTTTGACAGTCAGCAACCGGGCGACCGCATAGATCGACGTGCCGCCGTCGAGAATCACGGTCATGCCGGGCTGGACTTGGTCGGCGATGAGCCGGGCGATAGAGAACTTCTCGTCCGACTGGCGCTGGTCGCGGGAGATAAAATCGTATTCCTTGGCGACTTCGTCGGTTTCGACCACGGAAGCCCCGCCGTGGTGGCGACGGAGTACCCCGCGCGATTCCAGTTCGTCGAGCGCGCGCCGCACCGTGGAGAGGGAAATCCCAAACAACGAGGCGAGGGAGTGCAGGTCGGCGTACTTGTGCTCGCGGATGTGTTTCTCGATCAGGTCGAGCCGCTGCTTATTGGTCATGGGAAAGGGTTTTAGGATTTGGCGCGCAAAGGTCGAGGCGCGTGTTCGGGGGCGGTGGATTTTTCGTTGCCCGTGACCTCGGGCTGGGGAAAGTGGCGCGATGACTCATCCTCTTTTCGCGCTGTTGGTGCGCTGGTCGGTGCTGGCCTTGGGCGTGACCCTGGCGACACGGGTTATTCCCGGCATCCACTACGATAGCGTCGGCACCCTGGTGGCGGTGGTGGCGTTGCTCAGCCTGTTCAATGCCATCCTCAAGCCCTTGCTGCTGCTGTTCAGCCTGCCGTTCATCGTGCTCAGCCTCGGGCTGGGTGTGTTGTTCATCAACGCCTTGCTCTTCATGCTGGTGGGCGAGCTGGTGAAGGGCTTCTCGGTCGATACCTTCTGGCACGCGATGGGCGGGGCCCTGATCGTGAGTTTAACCAATATGTTTGTCAGCCTGCTGATCGGCAAACCCCGCTCGGGTGGAGGCGTCCCGCGCCCGCCGGCCCGGCCCAAGACCAAACCGACCGACGTGATCGACATCTGAGTTTGCGAATTGACCGACGCCCCCGCCACCGCGAGCGTGGCCCCCCTTTCGGCGACACCGTTTCTATAACTTTTTTCACCATGGCAGACACAATTGAATACGATCTGATCGTCATCGGCGGCGGCCCGGCGGGCTACGCGGGCGCCATTCGCGCCGGTCAACTGGGCAAGAAGGTTGCCTGCATCGAGCTGGAACGCGCCGGCGGCACTTGCTTGAACTGGGGCTGCATTCCCACCAAGGCCCTGCTCAAGAGCGCCGATCTTTACCAGAAGATCAAGAAGGCCGAGGCCTTCGGCATCACGGTCAAGGACGTGAGCTTCGATTTCGCCAAGGTCATGGAGCGCTCCCGCGGCGTAGCCGGCCAGATGGCCAAGGGCATCGAGTTTCTTTTAAAGAAGAACAAGGTCGATTATTTCACCGGCAAGGCCCGCGTGATCGCCCCCGGCATGGTCGAGATCATCGAAGGCGAACAGAAGGGGAAGTTCTTCAAAACCAAGAATATCCTCATCGCCACCGGTTGCAAAATGCGCCGCATCCCCGAGCTCGCCGTCGACGGCGTGCGGGTGATGACCTCCCGCGAAGCCCTCGCCAACACCAAGCTGCCCAAGTCCATCGTCGTCGTCGGTGCCGGCGCGATCGGCGTGGAGTTTGCCTATTTTTATAACGCGTTCGGCACCAAGGTCACCGTGGTCGAAATGCTCAACCAGGTCCTCCCCGTCGAGGACGAGGAGGTCGCCAAGGTGTTGCAGAAATCCCTGGAAAAACAGGGCATCACCATCCTCACCGGCACCAAGTGTGAGAACTTCCGCGTCGGCAAGGACTCGGTCAAAGTTGACCTGGTCACCGGCGACAAGAAGCAGGAAGTCGAAGCCGAGGTGGTGCTGTCCGCCATCGGCGTGGTCGCCAACATCGAGGGCGTGATCGCCGACACGGTGAAGATCGAGCTCGATCGCAACTACGTGAAGGTCGACGACGACTACCAGACCACCGTCAAGGGCATCTACGCCGCCGGCGACATCATCGGGCCGCCCTGGCTGGCCCACGTGGCCACCTTCGAGGCCGTCAGCTGCGTCAACGGTATGTTCGGCCACGGTAAGGCCAAGCGCGTGACCAAGTTCCCCGGTTGCACCTACTGCCAGCCCCAGGTGTCCAGCACCGGTCTCACCGAGAAGGCCGCCAAGGAGAAGAAACTCGACTACCGGGTCGGCAAATTCCCCTTCACCGCCTCGGGCAAGGCCGTCGCTTCAGCTGACAGCGAAGGCTTTGTGAAGGTGATCACCGACGCGAAGACCGGCGAAATCTATGGCGCGCACATCATCGGCAGCGAGGCCACCGAATTGATCGCCGAGTACGGACTGGCGATCGAGTTGGAGGCGACCGTCGACGAGATCCACCAGACGATCCACGCGCATCCGACGCTGAGCGAGGCCGTGATGGAGGCCGCCGCCGCTTCGCTCGGTGAGGCGATTCATATCTAACAAAAACGCGCACCTGAGCCGCGAGCTTGAGTGCCGCGACGGACGAAGTGGGTCAGTGGAAGCAGCCCGGGCGGACGACGCCCGGGCTGCTTTTTTTTGGGGTGTGTGGCGGGCGAAGTAGCGCAGGCTTCCAGCCTGCTTTTGAAATTCGGAGCAGACTGGAAGTCCGCGCTACTTTTCGCGCAGTGCCGATCGCAAGTCCCCGAGCTTCCGCTTGCCCCGCTCGAGAGCGGGGTATTGGTTACGCCCACCATGGACGTGATTTTTCTCGGCACCGGCACTTCGCAAGGCGTTCCCATGATCGCCTGCGACTGCCCGGTCTGCACCTCCACCGACCCTCGTAACCACCGTACACGCACCTCAATCCATGTGGTCATGGACGGCCTGCGTATCCAGGTGGACGCGTCGCCCGAGTTTCGCCTCCAGTGCCTGCGCGAGAAAATCAACTGGATTGATTTCTTTATTCTCACCCACGGGCACGCCGATCACATCGCCGGCATGGACGACTTGCGGCGTTACTGCGACCTGCTCGGCAACGTGGCCATGCCGGTGTATTCAACCGAAGAAGGCATCAGCCGGGTGTTGGCGATGTTTCCCTACGCGATTGCCGAACGCCCGATTTCCAAGGGCTACGTGGCCTTCAAACTCCAGACCATGCCGGAGCGGCTCGCATTGCCCCAGGGCACCATCGAATCGACTCTGCTGCCGCACGGCGGGATTAATACGATCGGGCTGATTTTCACCGAGCGGAGCAGTGGCCAAAAGTTCACCTATTACACCGATTGTAAGCGGGTAACGCGTGAGGCGGTCGCCCTGGCCAAGGGCTCGGCGGTGGTGGTTTTGGATGGCCTGCGTCCCGACGCGCACCCCACCCACATGAGTATCAGCGAGGCGGTCGAGGCCGCCGGGGAAATCGGCGCGCCCCGCACTTACCTGACCCACCTGACCCACCTGACAGGCCACGCCGAATGGGCGAGCCAGTTACCGGCGGGCGTCGAGTTCGCTTACGACGGCCTGCGGTTGTCGTTATAAATAGCCTTCAGGGTGTTAGGGCTTTTTGGCGCAGCTGCTGGGCGGCACGTTCTGGTTCCAAGGCAGTTTCGCCAGCGCCAAGCCCATGCCACACCAATTGGTTACGCCGGCGAAGATCAACCCGGCCCCGACGAACCCAGCCAACCAGATGAAACCGGGGTGGACGAAGTGGGCTAAGAGCGCTCCGCCTAACACCAAGCTGCCGGCGGCGATGCGCATCTGGCGATCTAGGCTGATGACTTTGCTCGGCCCCCGCGTGACCGGCAGACCGGCTTCGATCCAGGCGAGTGTGCCCCCGGTGATGACCACGGGGTGGGTATAGCCGGCGGCCTGGAGTTTTTCGGCGGCTTTGGCTGCCCGTTGGCCGCTGCGGCAGAGCAGGTAAACCGGTTGATCCAAGCGCGTGCAGCCCGCTTGGGTGAGGCTGGCGGGATTGAGCCGGTCGAGGGGCAGGTTGACCGCGCGGTCGGCATGGACTTCGGCAAACTCGACCGGAGTGCGCACGTCGATCACCGCGGCCTTGGGCTCGTCAGTGAGCCGGTTTTGTAATTCCAGTACGGTCAGGACGTCAGGGTTCATGAGGCCCACCCTATTCCGCTTTGGCCAAAAACCAAGTCGGGGTTGCATTCATTTCAGACTGATTTCAGCCTCGATAAATCGAAGTTTTTGTTAGGTTAACTAATTGTTTAATAGATTTATGTGGATTAATAAAACTTAGTTCATGTCTTAACCCAAGATTGTGCTTGAATTTAAACCCGACTACTTTACTGTGGTTTAAGTTAACCGCACATGAAGCTCTCTAAAAAAGGTGAATACGCCCTTCGGGCCCTGATCGATCTCGGCATCGCCGCCGAGGTGGGTCGGCCGCTCGTGCAGGTGTCGGAACTCGCCGAAAAGGAGCAGATTCCGGTGAAGTTCCTCGAACAGATCATGCAGCTCCTCAAGGAAGAGGGTTTTGTTGAAAGCCGCCGCGGCAAGTTTGGCGGCTACCGGTTGGCCAGTCCCGCCGCCAAGATCACGGTGGGCAGCGTGGTGCGGGTGATCGACGGCCCGCTGGCCCCGATCGGCTGCGTGAGCCACACGGCTTACGAAAAGTGCAGTTGTCCCGACGAGGTGCACTGCGGCTTGCGAATGTTGATGTTGGATGTGCGCAACGCCATCGCCGGCATCCTCGACCGCTACTCGCTGGCCGACGTGGTCGAGGTGACCTTGCGCAAGATGCGCCGCGACGACGTGCCCTTGCCGTTTTCCGCCGCGCTGGTTCCCGGCCGCGCCGCCCAGCGACTTTCCACCCGGTCCCCGGACCGTTCCGATCTCAAGCCCGTCGAGGGCCTACTTTCCCAACTCTTTCCTGATTACAGTATTTAACGCTAATCGTTCTCATCATGAGCACCCCTTCTTCCCTTTCGCCCGAATCCGCATTACCCGCCTGGCTCGCCATCGTTCGCCAGAAGGTTGAGTCGCTGCGCTACGGCGTGGTCCAGATCGTCGTCCACGACGGTCAGGTCACCCAGATCGAGCGCACCGAAAAGACCCGCCTGCCGGGCCAGCGCGATCCCGCCGAATAATTTCCCTTCCCCTTTCGCCACCGGACAAACCGGGGCGTTTCTTATCCAGTAGAGGCTAACTCTAATTAATAAAGTAAGTTGCACAGGGAGACGACCGGGCCACCGGAGCGCTCCCACCCTGACCCGAAAGAAACACCATGAAACCGCTTAATTCCGCCGCACGTACGGCCTTATTCACTGCCCTCGCTGCCGTCAGTTTGACGGCCTCCCTGCCGGCGCAAACCGCCAGCGCTGGTGATCTCGACGCCCTGCGCGAACAGATCCGCCAGCTCGACCAAAAACTCCGCGTACTCGAACGCAACTCCGAGCTCAAGGAGGAGGCCGCGGTCGCTGCCTCCAAAAAACAGCCCAAGCTGACCGTCGGCGACAATCGTATCGAGGTGGTCTCCGCCGACGGGGCTAACTCCCTGCGTTTACGCGCTTTGGTGCAGGCTGACGCACGCTTTTACTTGGACAGTGCCACTACTGGTCCCGGCCAAAATCCCGCAAACGCCCAGGACGGGTTCCTATTACGCCGCGCCCGCCTGATTTTTGAGGGTAAGTTTAACGACAACCTCCAGTACACGGTTGTGCCCGAGTTCGGCGGTACCCTCCAAATCTTGGATGCCAATGTCAACGCGGTGGTTACCCCTGGTTTCCAGATCCGCGTCGGCCGCTTCAAGACGCCCATCGGCTTGGAGCAGCTGCAGTCCGATCCGGTCGCCTTCTTTAACGAGCGCTCGATCGCAACCAACCTCACGCCCAACCGAGACGTCGGTATTCAGGTCTGGGGCGAACTTCTCGATAAACGCCTTAGCTACGCCGTCGGTGTGTTTAACGGCGTGCTCGAAAACGGTAACTCGCCGACCACCAGCGCCAACACCGAGGGCGATTTCACCACGGTCGGCCGCCTCTTCGCCACCCCGTTCGTTAACGACAAGGATTCCGCTCTGAAGGGGCTCGGCTTCGGCATTGCCTCCGGCATCGGTAACTCCAACGGCGTTGCTACGAACACTTACAAGTCTGACGGGCAACAGGATTTTTTCGCCTATACGTCAACGACCTCTGCTGGCCGTTCACTCACGGTTTCGCCTCAGGCTTACTATTATACCGGACCGCTCGGTATCTTGGCTGAGTACGTTTCTGTAACCAATGAACTGACCCGTGGTACCAACACCCGCCAAGTCACCAACACCGCTTACAACCTCTCAGCCGGTTATGTGCTGACGGGCGAGGATGCCAGCTACACCGGCGTGAGCCCGCGTTCGAGCTTCAAGCCCTCCGCCGACACTTGGGGTGCGTTTGAAGTGGTGGGCCGCGTCGCGCAATTGGACGTCGACAACGATGTCTTCAAAGGCGGAACGCCTCTCGCCTTATCGGCCACAAATGCCAGCAAAGTCACCGCTTACGGTGCTGGCCTGAACTGGTACCTGTCGAAGGCCGTTCGTGCTAACTTTGACGTCACCCAAAACAAGTTCGATTTCCAGGGCGCACGTCCGACTTCGGGTATACTCTCCGACGACGAACTCGTGTTCAGCACGCGCTTTCAGGTTTCCTTCTAATCTAAACCCAGCGGGGGCGCGATCCGCGTTGCGCCCCTTTTTTTTAAACCGCCAATTACGAATCTGGTTATGAAATTTAAACGCCTTTTTGCCCTCCTCTCTGCCGTTGCCCTTGCCGGCACGGCCCTCGCCAAAGACATCGAGCTGCTCAACGTCTCCTACGACCCAACCCGCGAGCTCTACGTCGACTACAACGCCGCCTTCGCCAAATACTGGAAGGCCAAGACCGGCGACACCGTTAGCATCAAACAATCCCACGGCGGCTCCGGTAAACAAGCCCGCTCGGTGATCGACGGGCTGCGCGCCGACGTCGTCACTCTCGCTCTAGCCGGCGACATCGACCCGATCAGCGAAGTCGCCCGCTTGATTCCGGCGGACTGGCAGAAACGCCTGCCGCACAACGCTTCGCCCTACACCTCGACCATCGTTTTTCTCGTCCGCAAGGGTAACCCCAAGGCGATCAAGGACTGGGATGATCTGGCGAAACCGGGCGTGGCGGTGATCACCCCCAATCCGAAAACCTCGGGCGGCGCACGCTGGAACTACTTGGCGGCGTGGGAGTTTGCCAAGCGCAAGCTCGGCGGCGACGAGCAGGCCAAGGGCTTTGTGGCCAAGTTGTTGAAAAACGTGCCGGTGCTTGACAGCGGCGCGCGCGGGGCCACCACCACCTTCGTGCAGCGCGGGATTGGCGACGTGCTCATTTCCTGGGAAAACGAGGCTTACCTCGCGCTCAAGGAGTTCGGCGCCGACAAGTTTGAAATCGTCACCCCGTCGCTGAGCATCCTCGCCGAGCCGCCGGTTGCCGTGGTGGAAAAGGTAGCCAAGAAGAAGGGCACACTCGCGGTGGCCACCGCCTACCTCGAATACCTTTATTCGGCCGAAGGTCAGGATATCGCCGGCAAGCACTTTTACCGCCCGATCGACCCGAAAGCGGCGGCCAAATACGCCGGTCAGTTCGCCCCGATCCAGCTGTTCACCATCGACGAAGCCTTCGGCGGCTGGAGTAAAGCCCAGAAGATCCACTTCGCCGACGGCGGCACCTTTGACCAGATCTACCTGAAGCAGTAATCGGCGCCTCTACGCCGCTACCGCACTGCGCGGAAATCGCGTCCGGCCACGTTCACGAGGGCACGCCGGACGCCTTCCGCGTCATTTAAATCACCCGCTTAAATCATCTATCGATCATGAGTCGCCCTCGCATTTCCCTTCCCGAACGCCGCGCCGAAGCCGCTTACGCTCCGGCCGTTTCCGCCCCTCTTTCGCCGTCCATTGAGTTCAATGAACGCCTGACCCGGCTCTACACGCTGGCGCAAGGTTCGCCTTACGTCTTTTCATCTCCCTTGGTGCCGCTGTTCCGGCAGGATTTCCACTATCATGTGCCCCGGTTTGTTTATTTCGGGCCGTACACCTCGGATCAATCGCTGCGCCTGGCCATTCATGCCGGCTTTGATTCGGCCGATCTGCGCGGCACGCTGGCGTTGCTCCATTTCGTCGAACGCCTCGCCCTCACTGCCGAACTCGGTCAGGGTCTGGACCTTTCGGTTTTCCCTCTGGTTGATATCAGCGGACTGCTGACGCAAAACAGCCAGGCGTTGGCCGATCGCTCGTGGACCGCCCCGGGCGTGCCGGAAATCGACCTGCTGGCGCGCGACGTGCGCAGCCGGGCCTACCACGGTTTTGTCCGCATCGAAACCATCCCAGGCAACGACGACGCGATCACCGTGCGCTTGCGCGGCAATTTCGCCGAGGGGCTAGGGGAGGAGTTGCTCGATTCCGCCGATCTGGCGCCGTGGTCGGTGCGGTGGACGGCGGATGCGTATGGCACGGTTCCCGCCGATGGACCGCTGGCGCTGAGCGACGATTTGCCGTTTGCGCCCTTCGAATTGACCCTGGGCCTGCCCGCCGCGTGGTCGCCGGAGCTCCATCGGGAGGCGACCACCGTTTTCCTGAAAAAGTTCATCCAACGCCACTTGGCCTACTTGGCCTACGGGCAACACCTCTGAGCGCGAGTCGTCATGGCCATCTCCACCGATACTGACTTGAGGCCCGTGGCACCGGTTGCGCGCGATAGTCGCGAGCTGCTGGCGCCGTTGGTGGAGTTGGCGGCGCGTTGCCCGGCGCTGACCGCGGAGGTGGTGGGGAGTTTTGTGTCGGAGGAGCGCGCGTATGAGTTGCACCGCTTTCACTTTCACGGCCCGAAAGCGGAGCATGACTCGTTGCGTATCGGGGTGTTTGCCGGGCTGCACGGCGACGAGCCGGCCGGAGTCGAGGCCTTGGTGCGCTGGTTGCACGAGTTGGCCGAGGAACCGTGGCGGGCGACCGGCTACGAGTTGACCGTCTTTCCCTTGTGCAATCCTACCGGTTATGAGGACAACACCCGCCACAACCGTTCCGGCCTCGACCTCAACCGCCACTTCTGGCGGCGCTCCGACCAACGGGAGGTGGCGCTGCTTGAACGCGAACTCATCGCCGGCAAATTCGACGGGCTGATCACGCTGCATTCCGACGACACCAGCGAGGGGCTTTACGGTTACACCCAAGGGCGTTTGCTCAACGAAGCGCTGCTCAAACCGGCCTTGCGCGCCTCCGAGCGCGTGCTTCCTCTCAACCGCCAGCCGCTTATCGATGGGTTCGTTGCCAGTGAAGGCTTGATCCAGCGCTGTTTTGACGGCGTTCTATCGGCTCCTTCCCACCAACGACCGCAACCCTTCGATCTTATCTTTGAAACTCCGGCCCTTGCGCCGCTCGACTCCCAGGTTGAAGCCACCCTGCTCGCCATCGAAACCGTCCTCGTCGAATACCGCGTTTTTCTCGCCCATTCCATCAACCTTTGATGTCTACTCGCTCCGCACGTTCCATCCTCCCCGGTTTCGGCCTGTCGCTCGGTTTCACGATCGCCTACTTGAGTCTCATCGTGCTGTTGCCGTTGTCTGCGGTGTTTTTGAAAACCTCGGGCATGACGTGGGCGGAGTTTGTGGCCGCGGTGAGTTCGCCCTTTGTGATCTCGGCCTACAAGGTGAGCTTTTTCGCCTCGTTGGCGGCCGCCTCGGTCAATGCCGTTTTCGGTCTGATCGTGGCCTGGGTCTTGGTGCGCTACACCTTTCCGGCTAAAAAAATCGTCGATGCGCTGGTCGATCTGCCGTTCGCGTTGCCCACGGCGGTGGCCGGCATCGCCCTGACCACAATTTATGCGCAGACCGGCTGGATCGGCCGCTGGTTGGCGCCCTACGACATCAAAATCGCCTACACGCCGATCGGCGTTTTTATCGCGTTAACCTTCATCGGTCTGCCCTTCGTGGTGCGCACGCTCCAGCCGGTCATTGAGGAGCTGGAGCCGGAGTTGGAAGAAGCCTCCGCCACCTTGGGCGCGAGCCGCTTCCAGACCGTCTTTCGGGTGATTTTGCCGCAGCTGACCCCGGCGCTGATCGCCGGCACGGCTATGGCGTTTGCCCGCTCGTTGGGCGAATACGGTTCCGTGGTCTTCATCGGTGCCAACCTGCCGATGAAAACCCAGATCGTGCCCCACGTGATTTACGAAAAACTCGAGCAGTACGATTACCGCGGCGCCACCGCCATCGCCACCGTCATGTTGGTGACCTCGTTTGTCCTACTACTGCTGATCAACCTGCTCCAAAAGTGGAGCCGCCGTTACAACAAGATTTAAGCCGCCGCCCGCCCTCTGTCCGCTGACCGCTGACTTCTGCTTTCATCCGTCCTCCGTCCTTCCTAAATGGCCTCCATCGTCACGCATCTCCATAAACCAGCCGGTTCGCACGGTCACGCCTCCCGCGTGACTCAGGATGCGCCGTGGGTGCGCTGGCTGCTCACGGCGGTGGCGCTGCTCTTTTTACTGGGTTTCGTTTTGCTGCCGCTGCTGGCGGTGTTTGCCGAGGCGCTGCGCAGCGGTTTGGGGGTGTTCTTCGCCGCGTTTACCGACGATTACGCGTTGGCTGCCATCAAGTTAACCCTCACCACCGCGTTGATCGCCGTGCCTTCCAACGTGGTCTTCGGGGTGGCCGCCGCCTGGTGCATCACCAAGTTTAGTTTCCCCGGTAAAAGCGTGCTGATCACCCTGATCGATTTGCCCTTTGCGGTGTCGCCGGTGATCGCCGGTTTGATCTTCGTGCTGATGTTTGGCCTGCAAGGCTGGTTGGGCCACTACATCAACGCCGAAGCCCCCTGGTTCCCGTGGCTCCAGGCGTGGCTCGCCGAGCAGGATTTTAAGATCATCTTCGGCACCCCCGGCATCGTTTTGGCCACGATTTTTGTCACCTTCCCCTTTGTCGCCCGCGAGCTCATCCCGCTGATGCAGGCCCAGGGCACCGACGAGGAATACGCCGCCGTGACCCTCGGGGCTAACGGCTGGCAGACCTTCTGGCGGGTGACCTTGCCGAACATCAAGTGGGGACTTTTTTACGGGATCGTCTTGTGTAACGCCCGTGCGATGGGTGAGTTCGGTGCGGTCTCGGTGGTGTCCGGCCACATCCGCGGCGAGACCAACACGATGCCGTTGCACGTGGAGATTTTGTATAACGAGTACCAGTTTTCCGCCGCCTTTGCCGTCGCCTCGCTCTTGGCGCTGCTCGCCATCGTCACCCTCGTTCTCAAATCCGTAATCGAGTGGCGCCACAGCCGCCTCCAAGGCTGAGATCAGGCATCAGAGATCAGACGTCAGAAATCAGACATCCTTTCGACCCTAGACCTTCGAACTTAGACTTTCGACTTTCGACCTTCCGCACTTTCGTCCGCCCGCATGAGCATCACCGCCACCAACATTAAAAAAACCTTCGGAGCCTACAAGGCGCTCGACGGCGTCAACCTGAACGTGCCCGCAGGCAAGTTGGTCGCGCTGCTCGGCCCGTCCGGTTCCGGTAAGACCACCCTGTTGCGCATCATCGCCGGGCTGGAGTTTGCCGATGAGGGCAGCGGCCAGATCGATTTCCATGGCGAGGACGTCACCCAGGTGCCCGCCGGCAAGCGCGGGGTTGGCTTTGTGTTTCAGCACTACGCGCTCTTCCGCCACATGACCGTGGCCGAGAACATCGGTTTCGGCCTCAACGTGCGCAAACGCGCTGATCGCCCCTCCAAAGACGAGATCGCCGAACGGGTGAACAAGCTGCTCAAGCTCGTCCAACTCGATAACCTCGGCCAGCGTTTCCCCTCGCAGCTTTCCGGCGGCCAGCGCCAGCGTGTCGCCCTGGCCCGCGCCCTCGCCGTCGAGCCCAAGGTCCTGTTGCTCGACGAGCCGTTCGGCGCGCTCGACGCCAAGGTGCGCAAAGAGCTGCGCCGCTGGCTGCGCCAGTTTCACGATGAGATCAACCTGACCACCCTGTTCGTCACCCACGACCAAGAGGAGGCACTGGAAATCGCCGACGAGGTGGTGGTCATGAATAACGCCAAGGTGGAGCAAATCGGTACGCCCCAAGATGTTTACGATCATCCGGCCTCGCCCTTTGTTTACAACTTTTTGGGCAACGTGAACCGGCTCCAGCTTCCCTGGCGCGGGCTTGCGCCTGAGGGTGCCGGCGGGCCGTTCACCGACACCAAGATCGCCTACGTGCGTCCCCACGAACTCGAAATCCTGCGCTATCGCGTCGGCGTCGAGGGCGAGGTCGCGGTGGTCGAGACGATCCACGCCGCCGGTTCGGTGGCGCGGGTCACCGCCCGGCGCGGCTCCAACGAGTTGATCGACATCGAGCTGGGCCGTGCGCTGCTGGAGGAGCTGGCGCTCCAGCCGCG
>CAMBUJ010000074.1 GCA_945871005.1 Opitutus sp. GAS368
GGCGATGTTTTGCTACAAGGCCAAAAACTACGCGCTCTACGACGGCAAGAAGGTGATCATCCGCGGCAGCGCCCTGCGCTCGCGCGGCATCGAGCCGTATCTCAAAAAATTGGGCAATCAGCTGATTCGTTTTTTACTCGGGGTGAGTAACGAGTCGCCGATGACCCTCCTCGCGGATTATCGGGTGCAGTTGGCGAAGCGCGCCCTGCCGGTTGCTGAAGTAGCCAAGGGGGAGGTGCTCAGTATGAACCCCGATGCCTACGTGCGGTTTATCGAAGGGGGCGGTAAGCCGCGCCGGGCTGCGGCTGAGGCGGCGCTGCTGATGAACCCGAAGCCGCGCATGGGCGAGCGGGTGAATTATTACATCACGCAGAAGCAAAAGGGGAAAACCAGCGACTGGCAGCGGGCCCGTCCGGTTTCGCTCTACGACCCGGAGCAGGCCGCTTACGATCCGGACTATTACCTTGAGAAACTCGACGACTGGCTGGAGCGCTACGGAGGCTTTCTCGGGGTGAAGCCGGCGGGTGGCGTGCAAGACGAGCTGTTCTGAGGGGATTAGCCGACAATCGTTCTCGTTCCTCTTTATCTTAATCTTTCTCGTTTCGACTCCGTCCCCGTTCGCTTTGGCAAACGTCCTGACGAATGAGAACGAGAATGAGGGGCTCGGCCCCGTAACCCAGACATTCCTGGCTGTGGGCTTAACTCCGACTTCTCAGCCGGCTGGGCCGAACTTCTTTTCAGTGAGCGGCAGCATGACCCCGCGGCGGAATAGCGTGACCTGACCGGTGCTGGACGAAACCACGATCGAGATACACTCGGTCGCCACCGTGATGGCCGCCGCCGCTGCGTGACGGCTGCCCAGTCCGCTCGGCAGGATGTGTTCGACGTCCGCCGCCTGAATCAAGCTGCCGGCCGAGGACACCACCCCGTCGCCACGAATAATAAAGGCTCCATCGATCGAGGAGAACTCCTTCACCGTCTCGTCCATGAAGGGATTGAGGATGTTGCGATCCTCCTCCTTGTAACCGTAAAACGGATTCAGCACCAGCGGCTTGATCAGGCGCTCGACCTTGGGCGCGTCGCCGACCACGAACAGGCAGCCCACCGGCTTGCCCTCACGGCCCTCGACCGCCAGCTCGGTGGCGATGGCGATGACCCGCTCGAGCACCTCGGGCTTCACGTCGTCGGGCATCAGATCGGCATGGCCGGTGAGCAGCGTCTGGAATTCTCGTTCCACGTCGACGATCACGACCGTGTCGAACTGGTTGCTGCCGGCGATGCCGCCCACGCAGCACACCCGGTCGTTAAAGGAAATCATGCCGCGGGTCAGTGCCACGAACATGGCGCTACGTAACTGGGCTAACCGGCGGGGAGAATAGGAACGGACCTGGATAACTCCCATGGAGTTGTCGTCCGCCTCGTCGAACTCGACGAGGTTGCGCGTTACCAGGATTGTTTTGCTCTTGGGGAACCAGGCGCCCGGCTCGATGCCGCCGACAAAGGCATCGCCAAACACCATGATGGCGCCGCAACCCGCGCCCTTGGCGACGCGGTCGGCCTCGCGGATCATGAGGCGGTTGATGCGGTTTTGCTGGGCCTGGACGGGTTTGGCGAGGATGCCGCCGAAGCCCGCCACCAACCGCTTGAAGACGTCGCCGGTGGTGGCTGCATGCCGGACTGCATGGACGAGTTCATGGTCCTTGAGCAGGCGGGCGATGGAGGCGAGTAACTGGAGATAGCCGCGGGCCTTGTCGTCGGCCAGCAACATGAAGATGAGGTGGATTTTCTCCTCCTCGACGGTGTTTTCGTTGTGGATGCCCTCCTGGCTACGGCCAATGACCAGCACATAGCTGCGGCCCATTTTCACGCGCACGTGGGGCAGGGCGACGCCCTCGCCGAGGTAGGTCGTCATCGTGCTTTCGCGCTGCATGAGGCCGCGCAGCAGCGATTCCTGCTTAAGGTCGGTAAACTTTCCGGCGGCGACCGCGATCAGCTCGGTGAGCGCCCCGCGCATATCCGTGCTGCGCAGATCAATGATCCGATTCCGGGCGATGATCTTGTCGAGTTTCATCAGGGGTAAGTCTCGATCAAGCCGCGCCTGTTTCGCTTACTTTTCCCACTCGAGGGCGCCCTTGCGAACCTCGTAAAAAAGGCCGAGGACGAGCACACCGAAGAAGAATAGAATGGGGCCGAGAATCGACAGGTTGTTGGCGAGAAAGTCGCGGTAAATGAAGGCCCATGGAATCAGGAACACCACTTCGATGTCGAAGAGGATGAAGAGCATGGCGGTGACGTAAAACTTGACCGAGAAGCGCGAGTGCAGGAGCCCCTCGTTTTTCACGCCGCACTCGTAGGCAGTGTCGGTGATGGCGGTGCGCTTCTTGCGGCGCTCACCGAGCAGGTGGCTGATCCCGACGATCAGGATGGCCAGGCCGGCGGCGAGGATAAGTTGGATGAGGAGCGGCAGATACGCGTCGGACATAAGGAAAGTGGAGGAAAATGGGTGGAGGATACGGGGTGAGACAAGGGCATTTTCTATCAATTACCAACCGGTACGAATTTCGCGTCGCTGGTTTTGCGTGAGCCCACGCCGAGGATCGCAGCAAACTCCAGCGTGCGAATGTCGTCCGATACCGCCTTAAATCCCTCGCGGGCGCGGTAGCGGTTGATGCGTTCCAGCATGAGCGCATCGAGCAACACGGGGTCGGTACCCAGCCAGAGCAGCGGTTCGGAGACGGTGTAAAGTGAGTTGAACCAAGGCCCGCCGATGAATTGGTAGCGCTCCAAACTCGCGAGGGTGAACATCCAAGTGCCGCGCAACTCGGGGATCGCGCTCATTTCGGCCACCGCCGCGGGGGCGCTGGCCGGACTGCGGAAGAAGCGCGCGGTGTTGGAGGCGTTCCAGAGAGTGGCGTTGACGAGGGCCCCGTTCACCCCGAGCACGGCATGGTCGGTGTAAACCGGCAGGTTGATCCAGAAATCGGCGTCCACAAACAGCGGGGTGGCGAGGAAGCTTTTACGGTCCTCGTCGAGTGATGTTTCGGGGTCGAAACCCTCGGTGCTTTTTTGCACCAGAATCGGGTCGAAGCGCGAGGGCAGGGGGCTGTCGTAAAACCACACCGGGTCGAAATAGCGGCCCGATTCGAGGACGTAGATTTGGTGCCCGTCGAAGACGGATTTCCCTGTGACTAAGGAGGGTAGATAGCCGGTGTAACGCAGGCGTTGCTGATTCAAGCCGACGAGGAAAATTTTGTCCTTGGCGTAGCCCCGTTTTTGCAGGGCGGCGATGACGGCCTTGGTCAGCCCCAGAGGCGTGGCGAGCCCCGGGCCGGAATCGGCATAAATCTTCAGACCAACCCGGCCCTTTTCGCCCGGGGCGATTTTTTGCCCAAGTGAAACCTCGAATTGCCCAATGAGTTGTTCGACGCGTTGCGCATAGCTCTCGTCGGCGAAGTTCGCCAGGTTTGCCTGCCAGATCACCGGGGATACGGGCTGGCGGGCGGGCGAAGCCGCGGACTCGGCCGCGCACGTTCCGTCAGCACCGCAGGCGCAGGCGAGCAGACTTAAAAAGGTGAAACGAAAGTTGAGCATGAAGCGGGTGGCGGCCGCAAAGTTAACCCCAGCGGGCCGCCCAATCCGCCGTTCTTGACACACCTGGTGCTGGGGTAAAAGTGCAAAGTTCTCCCGCCTCCTTCGTTACTCCTCAGCCCATGCCTGCCATCAAACCCACCTGCCTTCGCGATCTGAAGCTTCGCGTGAACATCGTCGATGTGGTGGGCCGGGTGGCAACTCTGCGTAAAGCAGGCTCGCGCTTCAAAGGACTCTGCCCGTTCCACAACGAGAAATCGCCGTCTTTCCACGTCGACCCTGACAAGGGTTTTTTTAAGTGCTTCGGCTGCGGAAAGGCGGGCGACATCATCTCGTTTGTGCGCGAGACCGAGCAGCTTAATTTCACCGAAGCGATTGAGGCGCTCGGCCAGCGTTTCGGTGTGCCCATTGAGTATGAAGCGGGTTCCGGTGGTCCCAGCCGCGAGGAGCGATCGCTGCGCCAGGAAATCTTCGACATCCACGAAACCGCCGCTGAACACTTTCACCAGACGTTCCGTGCCGCCTCCGTCACCGGGGACTGGATGCGCGCCTATTGGACGGGCAAGCGCCGTTTTTCCATGGAACTCTCCGAAGAGTTTAAAATTGGCGCGAGCGAGCCGACAGACAGCTCGCTCGGCGCGGCCTTGCTCAAGAAAAAGCATTCCGAGGAAGCGCTACGCCAATGCGGGCTATTTTTTGTGCGTGAAGGCGCTCTGCTCGGGCTCAATTCGCTCAAGCCGCGGTTTCGTGGGCGCCTGATGATCCCTATTCGCGATCACCAGGGTCGGGTGGTCGCTTTCACCGCCCGCCAGACCGACCTGACTCCGGAGGACGATCCGGCGCGGGAGGCCAAATATGTTAACTCCCCGGAGACGCCGATTTTCACCAAGGGGAACCTGTTGTTTAACCTCGACCGTGCCCGCAGCCAGGTGGGCGAGGGCAAGCCCTTCGTGCTGGTTGAAGGCCAGTTGGACGCGCTCCGCAGTTGGAGCGTGGGACTGAAGACCGCGATTGCCCCGCAGGGCACCTCGATCACCGAGGGGCAGCTGAACTTGTTGCGCCGTTACCACACGCAGGTGGAGTGCTTTTTCGATGGTGACAGCGCGGGCCAAAAGGCGGCGCTGCGCTTCCTTCCCATGGCGCTGAAGGCCGGTCTCGAGGTGCGGTTTCTCGGTGGAGCGACGGACACCAAAATCGACCCTGACTTATTGTTTCTGGAACGCGGGCTCGCCGGTTATGATCAGGTCAGTCAGGCATCTCTTTCAGCGATGGGCTTTGCTTGCCGGGCCTTTTTGCCCTCGCCGGAAACCGCTACGCCCGAGCAAAAGGCCCGGGTTGCCGCCGAGTTGCACGCACTCATTCTTAATGCGGAGTCGGAAATCGCCCGCTCGCAATTTCTGGCCGAGGCCGCCGGTCTGTTGCGACTACCGCTCTCGGCAGTGCAAAAAGACTTCGACCAGCAGCGCCTACGTCATGATCGACAGCAGTCGGTCCGCCCAGTCGCCGCTCCATCCACTCCGGTGCCCCTCGCCAGCGCCGCGCCCCTGATCGCGACCAAGGATACTCCCGAACACCACTTGCTCAGCCTGATTCTGCATTTTGAGGCACTCGGCAGCCCGTTGAGCCGCACCCTGCCGCACGGCTGGATCGATCTGAGCCATTCGGCCGGGGCCTTGCTCAACCGCTTTCTCGCCGAGTTCGAGCAGGACGCTTGGCCGGGTCGCAACCACCTGGACGGACTCCTTGAAACAGAAGCGGAGCGCACTCTGGTGGCCTCGCTGCTCTTTGAGACTCCCCAAATCGATGATCCGTCGAAGGTTGGTAACGAGGCACTGCGCCTGATCCAGTCGCGCTCCTTGGTGCCGCGAGTTCGCCAAATAGAACTTGCTCTAGCCAACGGCTCTGCGGACAGTGACTTTGACGCAAATTCCCTCTTTAAAGAACTCCTCGATATTAAGCGACAGCTGCGCGCGCCTCTGAGGCTGCCCGCGGCTTAATTATTTTCCTGATCCCGTCTTATCCTATGCCGCGTAAAGCCAAGTCTGTAGATACCGATACCCATTCCGAAGCCGTGGAGGCTGCCATTGAGCGGATTCGCCCCAGTTCGGGCGATGCCGCGGCGCCTGGCGTTGATCTGCCTGCCGGTGGAATTAATGACAAGATTCGCAACCTCATTCGGCTCTCCAAGGAGCAGGGGTACCTGACCTTCGACGATATCAACGAGGCCTTGCCCGACTCCGTCGAGAACCAGGAGGAGATCGATAACGTTCTCTCCATTCTCCAGAATCTGGAAATCGAGATTCTCGAGCCCGATCAGGTCGAAGATTACAAGCAACGTCAGGAAGAGGCCGAAGAAGAAGAGTCGCGTTCCTCGCAGCACGACATCCTCGATGACCCGGTTCGCATGTACCTCAAGCAGATGGGCCAAGTGCCCCTGCTCACCCGCGAACAAGAGGTCGAAATCTCCAAGCGCATCGAGAATGCCGAACTGAAGGCCCAGAGCGCGCTTTTCGAGGCTGCGGTCATTGGTAAATACATCGCCACCCTTGGCGCCAAGCTGATCACCCGCGAGGAGCGCTTCGACCGCGTGGTTATCGACAAAAAAATCGAGAGCCGCGACGTCTATTTCAAGGGCTTGCCCAAGCTCGTTGAGTTGACTCAGAAAAACGAGGAGGCCGTCGCCGATTCATGGGAGGAGTTCCTCAAGGCCCGCTCCGAGGCTGACCGCAAAAAGATCCTCGCCAAGCACACCAAGCGCGAGGCCACCCTGCGCGCCAATTTCTCCAAGTTTTACTTCAAGTTAAAGGTTTACGAGGAGTGGCTCGAACAGCTTCAGCCTGTCCTCAGTGAGATCGAACAGCTCGACCACCAGCTCGACCGCGCCAAGCATCCCAAGACCAAGAAGGATGCGGCCATCGACACCAAGGCGATCAACGCCCGCCTCAAGCAGATCGAGGCCGAAAATCGGATTGCTCCCGATAAATTCCTGGCCGTGGTGCAGCAGACCAACGTCCATGTGCGCGAGGCGCACAAGGCCAAGACCGAGATGGTCGAGGCCAACTTGCGCTTGGTTATCTCGATCGCGAAGAAATACACCAACCGTGGTCTTTCATTCCTCGACCTCATTCAGGAGGGCAACATGGGCCTGATGAAGGCCGTCGAGAAGTTTGAATACCGCCGCGGTTACAAGTTCTCTACCTACGCCACCTGGTGGATTCGCCAGGCGATTACCCGCTCGATCGCCGATCAGGCCCGCACCATCCGCATCCCGGTGCACATGATCGAGACCCTCAACAAGGTCATGCAGGTGCAGAAGCAGCTCCTGCAAGAGTTCGGCCACGAGCCCACTCCGGAGGAGGTCGCCGATGAGATGAACCTGCCCGTCGAGCGCGTGCAGCAGATCATGAAGATGGCCCAACAGCCCATCTCCCTTCAGTCGCCGGTCGGCGACGGTGACGACACCTCCTTCGGTGATTTCATCGAGGATAAATCCGCCGAGAATCCCTACGACATGACGGCCTACTCGCTGCTCCGCGAGAAGATCATCGACGTGCTGGATTCCCTCACCGAGCGCGAGCGCCGCGTGCTTTCGCTGCGCTTTGGTTTGGTTGATGGCTATAGCCGTACGCTCGAGGAGGTCGGCAAACAGTTCAAAGTTACCCGCGAGCGCATCCGTCAAATTGAAGCCAAGGCGTTGCGCAAAATGCGTCACCCGACGCGTATCCGGCAACTGCACGGTTTCTTTGACGCCGAGCAGATCGACAACGCGCAGAACCTGCTCAAACAGGTTCAGGCGAACAAGCCGGTCATCCCTCAGACCTCCTGATCGCCTCCGTCATGCGCCGTGCGTGCGCCCTCACGCTGGTCTGCCTGCTTTTGGCCGGTTGTATCACCCGCGGGCGCAATCAATCCCCTAACCCCACGCGTGGGGCAGGGGCCATGATCGATGTGAATGCCCCCGCGCCGAGTCCTTTTCTCGTCGTGGGGCGGATCATCTCGATCGATGTGCAGCGGCAGACGGTGATTATCGAGTTGGGGGCCTTCGTTGAATTACCTTCCGATTTTGCAACGCGCAGCCTGCTCGCCCGCACCGACGCGCTAAGGCCGACGGCGCGGCTCCAGTCCTCGGATTATCTGCGGGGACGGATTCTCGGCACGCGTCTTCTGGCGGGCACCCCTCAGGTGGGCGATGAAGTCGGGTACACACCTACCGGGCAGTGAAATCATTTTCCCCCTTGCATCGAATCCGGCCCCGTCCAACCCTTTCGTCTTCACTATGAATAGCCTCTCTTTTCCTATCGCAGCCTTCGGTATTGGCGGAGCTGAACTCCTGATTATCCTGTGTATTGCATTGCTGCTCTTTGGTGGCAAGAAGCTGCCCGATTTAGCCAAGGGCCTGGGTAAATCGATCCGTGAGTTTAAGAAAGCCGCCGCAGAAGGTGAAGACGAGGGCAACGAGGCCGCCGAGAAAAAGGCCGCTGCTAAGCCTGAGCCCTCCAAGACCCACGGCTCCAACTAATACCGGCTTAATTACACTGAGAAAATGCGCCCCAACCGGCGCGTTTTTTTTGCGCTCTTTTCAGGATATACGATTCCTTACGCCACATCCGTGCGCCCCCTAGCCGCGGCCCGGCTGTTTTCCCCTTTGACACTCTCTCGCAACGCTCGTTTGTAATCTAAACGGCGCAGGCGTCGCCGTATTTCTTACGCATATGGCATCGAATCTCTTCGGCTACTTTTCCAACGACATCGGCATCGATCTCGGTACCGCAAACACCCTCGTATACGTTAAAGACAAGGGCATCGTTCTGCGTGAGCCCAGCGTGGTGGCCCTCGACACCGTCACGCGCAAAGTCCGCGCGGTTGGAGAGGAAGCCAAAAAGATGCTTGGCCGTACCCCCGGTAACATCACGGCGATTCGTCCGATGAAGGACGGTGTTATCGCTGACTTCGATGTGACGGAGGAGATGCTGCGCTACTTTATCAGGAAGGTTCACAACAACGCCCTCCGTGTCGCCCCGCGCGTGGTCATTGCCATCCCCTCTGGCATCACTGAGGTGGAGAAGCGTGCGGTGAAGGACTCCGCCACCCATGCCGGCGCTCGCGACGTGATCACGATTCCCGAGCCGATGGCAGCAGCCATTGGCGTGGGCCTGCCGATCGATGAACCCGCCGCCAACATGATCGTGGACATCGGTGGCGGCACCACGGAGATCGCGATTATCTCTCTTTCCGGCATCGTGTTTTCGAAGTCGATCCGGGTGGCCGGCGACGAATTGGACAGCGCCATTGTTAACTACATGAAACGCGCCTACAACCTGCTCATCGGTGAACGCACCGCCGAGGAGATCAAGGTGCGTATTGGTTCGGCCTACCCTCTGGAAGAAGAGCTCACCATGGAGGTCAAGGGCCGTGATTCCGTGGCCGGTTTGCCCAAGACTATCCACATCACTTCACAGGAAATTCGCGAGGCGTTGAACGATCCTATTTCCGCGATTGTAGATGCGGTTCGCTCGACGCTGGAGCGCTGCCCGCCTGAACTTTCCGCCGACTTGGTTGATCGCGGTTTTGTCATGGCCGGCGGCGGCGCGCTGATCCGCGGAATCGATCGTTTACTGAGCGACAAGACCGGCTTGCCGGTGATCGTCGCCGAAGACCCGCTCTGCGCCGTCGCCAACGGCACGGGGGCCGTCCTGAACGACCTCAATTGGGTGCTGCAGAACGTCTGAGCGACTGAGGTTGGCTTTCTTTTGATTTTCGCCGCCCCGTGCCCCCTCAGCGTTTCGATCAGGCCAAACCGTTTGTCACCCTCGGGCTTGTCCTGCTCGCCTGGCTTCTGGTGCCAACCGCACTTAAGAGGATGGCGCGTGTAAGCTTTTTCGAGTTGCAGGCCCCTTTTGAATCGACCGCGTCCTACCTGCGGGATCTTCAAGACTTTTGGGCACTCAAAAGCCGGCCACAAAACCAACTCATTGAGGCGGGGCGCGATATTGCCCGACTCAATGCGGCGTATGAAGTGCGGCTGCAACAGGACTCCGCTTTGCGTGCCGAACTCGACCGCTTGGAGCGGGTGTTGAAATTGCCGTCGGCTCCCGGATTCCGGTCGGAACCGGTGCGAGTGATCCGCCGGGATTTTTCTTCGTGGTGGCAACAGTTGATTATTCGCAAGGGACGTAACTACGGCCTCGTCGAGGGCGCGCCAGTGATCTACGCAGGCGGGGTGGTCGGCCGTATCCGCGAGGTCCATGCGTACACGGCGGTTGTGGAGTTGGTCAGCAGCCCGGGTATGCGTATTGCCGCTACCGCCGAAGGCGACACCCGGCCGGTGAGTTACCAGGGCGGCATTAACCCCACCTACGGGCCTGCATTTGCCACGGTTGAATACGTGCCGCTCGACGTGTTTGTCACTCCCGCCACGCCACGCCGGTTGGTCACTTCTGGTCTGGGCGGAGTGTTTCCTCCCAACCTCACCATCGGTTACCTCACGCGTGTAGAGCCGAGCACGGACGGCTTATTTAAATCCGGCGAGGTTAAGCTGGATAGCGCCTTATCCGACCTCACCGAGGTAACGGTGCTGGTGCCGGAAACCCCGGCGGGCCTCGAATAACCGAATGAAACGCCGGGTATTCATTCTTGTCCTAGCTTCGCTGTTGCTCGCGTTGCTACTGGGTCAACTCAATCACCATCTGTCCACCTGGCAGGTGCATGTTTGGTGCGGCGGGTTATTCGTGGCGTTTGCGGGGCTGCGCATCGCCTATGCGCCTGGGGCGAGCGCCGCCTTTCTTGCCGGGTTACTGCTCGACGCCAACGCGCCGATTCCCTTCGGCACACAAGGTCTCCTCTTTCTTGCCGCGCATGCGGTTGTGTTCACGATCCGTGCTCGCGCGCCCCGCGATGAGGTCGCCGTTGGCGTGGTGGTTGCCCTGTTGGCTAACCTTGGCTTGTTTCTCGCCTTGGGCTTCCTGCGGATCGAGGCGGGGGCGGAATCGGCGCGCGCCTGGCTGCGCAGCTTTGCCGATCTCCTGGCTTCGCAAGTCGTGCTGGCGCTGATCGCTCCCTGGTTTTTCGCGGTCCAACAGCGCCTATTGGAGCGCACCGCCGGCACCACTCGCTCGTTCGCCCGCCATTCGTTTTAAGCCATGTCATCGTCCGGTAAAGAGCGCGGCAGTCTTGTCGAAACCCACAAGGGCTATGATCCACGGGTCATCGTTTTTTATCCCTTCATTGCGGTGCTCTTGCTCATCCTGGCAGGGGGGCTGGCTTATCAGCAGCTCTGGCTCGCCGACCGCTTCCACGAGAGTGAACGAAAACAAAACCAGCGGCGCATCCTCGTGCCCGGGCCACGGGGAAATATCTATGATCGGGAGGGACGGCCCCTGGTGGCCAATCGGCCGCGCTTCGCGGTAACCCTGTATCTCGGCGAGCTACGCAAAGATTTCCGCGCCGAGTACATTCGCATTCGCAAGGCCTATCGGGCCGCCGGGGACAAGGACGTACCCACCGGTGCTCAAATGGAGCGCATTGCCCGCTACACCGTCGTGCAGCGCTACCTTGACCAGGTCAATCGCACCCTAAGTCGGGAGGCCAAACTCGACGCGGATGATCTCGATAAACACTTCCGCCATCAGCTGCTCTTGCCTTATCTGCTGGTGGACGATTTGCAGACTTCCGAATACGCCCGGCTGATTGAGCAATTGCCGGTTACTTCGCCGTTACAGGTTTACGCGTCGAGTATTCGTGACTACCCGCGCGGCTCCCTCGCCGCCCATACCCTCGGCTACGTGACGGCCAACGATGCTCTGGACGCGTCGGAGGATTTCCCTGGCGCCGAACTCACCACCTTCAAGATGAAGGGAACGCTCGGCCGCGAGGGACTGGAGGCCCGCTTTGATCCGCTGTTGCAGGGCGAAACCGGTGGGGCGATCTATCGCGTCGACCCTGCTGGCTATCGGGTCAATCCGCCTTTATCGAAGCGCCAACCGGTGCATGGGCATAACCTCCACACTTCTCTGGATTCCGATTTGCAAGCGGTCGCCGAGAAAGCGATGGCCGCCACTGAGCTCGCCGGGGCTGTGGTGGCGTTAGATGTGCGCACCGGGGAGGTTTTGGTTTTGGCCAGCAAACCCGACTACTCGTTGTTGGATTTTGTGCCGCACCTTGGGCACGCTGCGGCCCGCGATATCACGGAGCGCGGGGCCTGGCTTAACCGGGCAACCCACGGTCTTTATCCTCCCGGTTCCTCGTTTAAAATCCTCACGGCCATTGCCGGGCTGCGCGCCGGCACCATCGACTCCGCTGCTCTGGTCAACTGCACCGGATTTCACCAGGTCGGTGGGCGAAAGTTTCCCTGCCATGATGGCCATGCCCATGGTGAGATCAATTTGGCCACGGCCATTGAGAAGAGCTGTAATGTTTATTTCTATAAACAGGGATTGGATATGGGCGTGGATACACTTGCCGCCGAGGCCCGTGGCCACGGCTTCGGGCGTTTTTCGGGAATCGAAATTCCTGAAACACGCGGCAGCCTGGTCCCCGATCCGGCGTGGCGAATGGAGCGTCGCTCCGAACGTTGGTACCCGGGCGATACCGCCAATCTCTCAATCGGGCAGGGTGATTTGCTCGTGACGCCCTTGCAGATGGCTGCGTTCACCGCCTCGGTGGCCCGCGACGAGCGCACCACCACGCCCTCCATTCTCCATGAGGATAATCGCGTTGCCCAACACAGTGCGCCGAGTGGTCTGAGCGCCGGGCAGTACACTGCGCTGGTGGCCGGCATGGAGGCCTGCGCTCAGACCGGCACGGCCAAAGTATTGCAGTCGGCCTTCATGAAAATACCCGGACTGCGTATCGCTGGGAAAACCGGGACGGCGCAGAAGCAGACACCGAAAGGCGTGATTAACTTTGCTTGGTTCATCTGCTTTGCGCCTACCGAAAGGCCGCAGATCGCGATCGCGGTGGTAATGGAGGGAGACACCCCGGGCGAGGAAACTGCGGGCGGACGCTATGCGGTGCCGGTGGCTGCGGCGGTGTTGAAAAAATGGGACGAAAAGCAGAAAACCCGTCCGGTGGGAATGCTGCCCGGCTTTATTTCCCAGCGCCCCGCAGTACCGGAGCGTTCCAAGCCCAATCCATAGTCCTAATTCGACGAATCAGGCGGGGTAAATCGCTTAGTTTACGCCCGCCGGCCAAAGTCAGAGCGACTTGGACTTGTTGGGTTCAATGAGGCCGACATCGAGGGCATAGCGGGTGAGGCTGGCGACATCGTGCAGGTTGAGCTTGCGCATGAGATTGGTGCGGTGGTTGTCCACGGTCTTGACGCTGATATCGAGCTTGCTGGCGATTTCCTTGGTGCTGTTGCTCTCGGCGACGAGTTGGAGGATCTCGCGTTCGCGGTCGGTGAGGAAATCGGCGGTGGCGCTGGACGCTGGGTTGGCCACCACGTTGCGCAGGAGAGACGCGACCGCCGGGCCAAAATAGGTGCCGCCACTGGCGACGGTTTCGAGGCCCTTTTTGAATTCCACCAGGCCGGCGGTTTTTTCAACGAAGCCATGCGCGCCTGCCTCGAGCATCTCGCGCACCAGCACCGGATTTTCGTGGCCGGAGAACACCAGCACACGAACGTTTTTGAGCTGCTTGGAGAGTCGGCGAAGCAGGTCGACGCCGTTTAGCCCAGGTAGTTTTGCGTCCAGTACGAGCAAATCGGGCTTCACCTCTAAACACAAATTGAGTGCCGTCTGGCCCTCGCCGCTTTCGCCGACCAATTCGTAGTTGGGGTCGAGGCGGAGAATTTCCACTAACATCTCACGGATAGCAGTTTGGTCTTCAATGATGACGAGTCGTTTCATGCGAGCGGGGGTAAAGGCGGAATGAATAACAGGGGCTGTCAGACTAACATCGGACTTTGTCGCGTAATCTGAAGTGCGAGAGTGATATGACGCGATATCTATTTGTTAAAAAAAAGCTAATTTGTGCCGATGCACCATGCACATAACACGATGAACCGTTATCAATTTCCCTACCACTGGCTGGCGCTCGGAGCGGGGCTGTGGCTGGCCGGCTGTGCGGGGCCGTTGGCGGACGCACCTCCTGCTCCCAAGCCGGCGCCCTCCACCGATGTGGGCCGACTTCAGGCATGGCAGGATGCCGAACGAGTCGCCAGTGGAGAGACCGGCCGGCAAACCGTGATCGGCAGCGGGGATTCGATGCGCCCGATTTACGGTGATCAAACGGTTCTGGTTTTGGCTCCTATAGCGTACGCAAAACTCAAGGTCGGCATGCAGGTCGGTTACGTTAACCGCAGCGGCCGCCGGGTGGTCCATGTTTTACTCGCGCCAGGACTCGATGGCTGGCGGGTGCAGGGGCTCAATAACGAGGATGAAGATGGGGAACGGGTTACCCGCTATAACCTCATCGGGGTGGTCTATGCCTCTTTCGCCACTGAAAGTGAGCTGAAGTGAACGGCGAACTAATCGTTAAACCTGCTCGTGTGCTCTTTGCTTTCGCTACGATTCGCGGGTTTTTGGCCAAGTCCGCGAGTTTGGGCTCTGACTAAAAAAGCTGACTGCTGACCGTGCCATCAGCCGTTAGGCTTTCTATTTTTTGCACCTCAAGCTGGCAGCCCTGGCAGGCCATAAGCGTGCGGACGGCCTCAATGGATTCGTGTTCCTCGATCACCAGATTGTTGAATTGCCGGTAGGTGATCCGGTAGTGGCTTTCGCCGCTTTCCAGCCGGCGCAGGGTAACGAGGGGCCGCACTGCGGAATCGATGGCTTCGACCGACACGGGCGAGCGAGGCGGGCTGACTTTGCGTTTTAGCCGGTGGGATGAGGGCAGATCGACAGCCGTGAACGGATAGGGTCCGCCGAGAATCTGCACGACCGCGTGCTCCGCGCGATGGATACGCAGGAAGAGCTCCTCGCGCTCGAGGAGCATTTCATTGACCTGGATTTGTTGGTCCCTGCGCATCGGCGGGTTTAGCCCCCGGTCTCGTCGTCGGCCG
>CAMBUJ010000075.1 GCA_945871005.1 Opitutus sp. GAS368
AACGTAGCGGGAGCGCGGAGCGCTTTCGACGTGCGCACCGCACGCTTTGGTTGTCGGAATCAAAACGACTCCGTCGCCCCGCTCCGCCCCGGAGCGCGGGGGTTGATTCGGGAACGTAGCGGGAGCGCAGAGCGCTTTCGACGTGCGCACCGCACGCTTTGGTTCTCGGAACGAAACGACTCCGTCGCCCCGCTACGCACCGGAGCGCGGGGGTTGGTTCGGGAACATAGCGGGATCGCGAAAACGATTTCGTTTCCTCACGGCCTGATCACATAAACGCGCACCACCCGGCGTTCGTAGGTTTGGCGGGTAACGTGCACCGCGTCGTAGTGGGCATTGCCCAGTCCCGAGGAGATCCAATTCTCGCCCTGGCGGGCCACGATCTGGTGTACGACCAGTCCGCCCTTCCAGCGGTAAAGGACCAACTCGCCCTTCTTCAGCTCGTCGTAGGGGGTCGGTTCGGTCGCGGCGAAGGCCACGATTTTACGCGGATCGGCACTGGCGGGAATGTAGGGGCGCATGCTGCCAGTGCCGACTACCGCGACAGCCTGCGGGCCGGCCAGCAGGCGAGCCTCCCGCTCGCTGGCGACCTCGAAGCGCGGCGGCAGCGCCGTCTTCGCGGCCAGCCCGCCTCCGGGCAGATTCGCCGCGGCTAAGGCAAGGCCCACGCCCGCAAGAATACGGAGGTTAATCTTCACGGCCACGAACGGGGAGGGAAAGGCTGCGCGGACGATTGAACGGCCAATGAGCTCGGAAACCGCCACCACATGAACGACGAGCCGCTTTTTAGAAAAAAAAGCGCCTCGGACTGACCCAAAACCAAGCCAGGGGGTATGACGCGCAATGTAGTACAGAAAGCGTGGTTTCGAGAGGAGGTCTCCACCTGCTAACCGCCCAGGCAAACAGCCCCCGTTCCGCGCTCCCAGCTCCGAGCTCTCAGCTCCAAGCTCCTAGCTCCTAGCTCCCAGCTCCTAGCTCTCAGCTCCAAGCTCCTAGCTCCTAGCTCTCAGCTCCAAGCTCTCCGCATCCGCTATTAGCTCCAAGCTCTCCGCATCCGCTATTAGCTCGTAGCTCTCAGCTCCAAGCTCTCAGCTCTGCGCCCTGAGCATGGACACTTTTATTTACGGCATCGATTTCGGCACGAGCAACTCCGCGGTCACCATCTGGAATGCCACCACCCGCAGTCTGGTGCGCGACCCGCGCATCGCCGGGGTGGACGCCTCCTTCCTTTACTTCCCCAAATCCACCGGCCGCAGCGGTCCCGTCTTGGGCAATGCCGCCAAACTGCGCTACGTCGAGGACGAGATGCGCGGGCGCTTTTTCCAGGCCATCAAGACCATCCTGCCCTTCACCTCGTTCACCGAGACGGTCATCGACAACCAGACCTACACGATCGAGGACCTGATCGCGATTTTCCTCCAACACCTCAAAAAACGCGCCGACGCGGTCACCGGCCAGGACGTGAAACGGGTGGTGCTGGGCCGCCCAGCGGTCTTCTCGACCGAACCCGCCGAGGACGAATTGGCCGAGGAACGCCTGCGTCGGGCCGCCCAGCTGGCGGGCTTTTCCGAAATCCATTTTCAATATGAGCCGATCGCCGCCGCCTTCGCCTACGAGGCGCGCATCGACAAACCCGAGCGCGTCCTGGTGGGCGACTTCGGCGGCGGCACATCGGATTTCACCATCGTCCAACTCGACCCCGCCCGCCAGGGCCTGACCGACCGCATGGGCGACATCCTCGCCACCGGCGGCCTGCCGGTGGCCGGCAACAAATACGACGCCGCCACCATGTGGCACAAAGTCACCCCGCGCTTCGGTCGCGGCGCCACCTACGACAGCTGGGGCAAACAGCTCGAGGTGCCCGACTCGCTCTACCGCACGATTTGCCAATGGGACCAGATCGTCTTCCTGCGCAACGCCAAGAAACTCGACCTGCTCTGGCGCCTGACCGGCCTGTCCAACGACCCGCCCGCCTTCGAGCGCTTCCAGGCGCTCATCACTGAAAACCAAGGCTTTGCCCTCTTCCAGGTGATCGAGGCCGCCAAGATTGCCCTGACCACCAAGGTCACCGCCCCGATCGTCTTCACCCACCCGCGCATCCCCATCGACCTGCGTCTGACCCGCTCCGAGTTTAACAAAAACTCTGCCGATCTAACCGCGCAGATCACCGGCTACCTCGACACCTTTTTGGCCGGAGCCGGGCTGGCCCCGGCGGATATCGAGACGGTGTTTTTAACGGGAGGGACGTCGCTGATTCGCAGCCTGCGGGCGGAGTTCGTGACCCGTTTCGGCGAAGGGAAGCTGCGCGACGGCGAGGAGTTCACCAGTGTGGCCGACGGGCTGGCGTTGAGCGCCCCGCTGTTTTTCCCTGAGCTGCACCGGTAGGCTGCGGCGGTAAAGTAGCGCAGACTTCCAGTCTGCTCCGATTGAGAAAAAGCAGGCTGGAAGCCTGCGCTACTTTTACCGCCCTCAGCCGTGCAACTCCTCGTGGAGGCGCACCGGTTTGGCCGGCACCGCGTCCTCGCCCGCCGCCACCGGAGTCGACGTGAGCGGATAGTGGAAGGTACGGCCCTCGTAGTTTTTAAAAACCACTTCGTCGTCGGTGATTTTTTCGACGTAATGGGGATTGATCGGCACCTTGCCGCCGCCGCCCGGCGCATCGATCACGTATTGCGGCACCGCGTAACCAGTGGTGTGCCCGCGCAGCGCCTGAATGATCTCCAGCCCCTTGCGCACATCGACTTTGAAGTGCGCCCCGCCGGTGATCAGATCCATCTGGTAAAGGTAGTAAGGCCGCACCCGCATCCGCAGCAGCCGGTGCACCAGTGCCTTCATCACCTCGGCGTCGTCGTTCACGCCCTTGAGCAGCACGCTTTGGTTGCCCAACGGCACGCCGGCGAACGCCAACCGCTCGCAGGCCGCTTTGACCTCGGCAGTCGCCTCCTTCGGGTGGTTGACGTGGATGCTCATCCAAATCGGGCCGTGCTTTTTAAAAACCTCGCACAGCTCGGGGGTGATGCGCTGGGGCAGGAAAACCGGAATGCGCGAACCAATGCGGATAAACTCCACGTGTTTGATCGCGCGCAGCCGCCCCAGCAGGTGGTCGAGCTTGCGATCGGAGAGCAGCAACGGGTCGCCGCCCGACAGGAGCACGTCGCGGATCTCCGGATGGGCCTCGATGTAACGCAGCCCCTGCTCGTATTCGGGATGGAAATTGTAGTCCTGGGCGTTGGAAACGAGCCGGCTGCGGGTGCAGTAGCGGCAGTACGAGGCACACCGGTCGGTGACCAAAAAGAGTACGCGGTCCGGGTAGCGGTGGACGAGGCCAGGGACAGGCGAATGTTCGTCCTCGCCGAGCGAGTCGAGCATCTCCTCGGCCTGCAACTGGCCCTCACCGGAGCGCGGAATCATCTGCAGGCGAATCGGGCAGTTCGGGTTACTGCGGTCGATCAGGTTGAAGAAATACGGGGTGATCGACATCGCCAGCTTGTGGCCGGCGAAGAGCACGCCGGCTCGTTCGTCGGCGGTGAGGGTCATGAAGCGCTCCAGCCCCTCCAGCGAGGTGATGCGGTTTTTGAGCTGCCAGGACCAGTCCTGCCAGTCGGAGGCGGGGACGTGTTGCCAAAGTCCTTGGCCTTCAAACCAGGTGGAACGATCTTCGGTGTAGCGCATCGGGGCGAGGGATTGGATGCGCAGAAGCTAAAACGGGTTTCCCCCCTGTCAAATCCCCGGGCCGATTCTTCGGGGGGCGGCGCGCGGGTTGGAGCGCTGAGCTCCAGCTCGGCCTTGGCTGTCACTCGCACCGCCCCTCCCCTGACTCAGAGCCGAGCTGGAGCTCGGCGATCCATTCGGCTCTGAGCCGCCGCGCTTTTGAAACCGCCTTAGAGCAAATCGGCGGCGAGTTCGGCCAGCTTGGAGCGTTCGCCCTTGGTCAGCTTCACGTGGGCGGACAACGCGTGGCCCTTCATGCGGTTATGGCAATAAACCAGGCCGTTGCTGCGCGAGTCCACGTAGGGGTTGTCGATCTGCGCCGGGTCGCCGATCAGGACGATCTTCGAGCCTTCGGAGATACGCGTGATCACCGTCTTCACTTCGTGCGGAGTGAGCTGCTGGGCTTCGTCGAGAATGAAGAAGCGCCGGGCAATCGAACGGCCGCGGATAAAGCAAAGCGCCTCAACCTCGACGAGGCCGCTCTTAATGAGCCGCTCGTAGGGCTTCATCGGCGCGGCCGGGCCGTGGTGCCCGCCGCCGTTGGGGCCGCCGCCGCCCGGATGGGTCGCGGTCACCGTGTCCTGGCGCGAAGCCTCCAGCGCGCTGGGCTGCTTTTTCTGCTGCTTTTTGGAGACCTTTTTGGCGGCAAACTGCGGCTCCTTGGTCGGCTTCGAGGGCATGAGCACCTCGAGCGCGTCAAAGTAGGGCTGCAGCCAGGGCTTCATTTTCTCCTCCATGGTGCCGGGAAGGAAACCGATGTCCTTGCCCAACGCCATGACCGGGCGGGTAATCGACACCCCGTCGTAAAGCGAGCGGTCGTCGTGGGTCTGGTGCAGCGCGCAACCGATGGAGAGCAAGGTCTTGCCCGTGCCGGCCTTGCCGAAGCAGGTGACCAGGGAAATCGAGTCGTCGAGCAGCGCGTCCATGAAGAACTGCTGCTCTAGGTTGCGGGAGCGAATAGCGATGCCCCCGGGTGCCTTGATGCTGTCGGGGATGCGCAGGCGTTTGACCAGACCGTCGCCGTAGTAGCGCGCCGGCATGGTCTTACCCTCGTCGGAACGCAGCAGGACGTATTCGTTGAGGTAGAGGCTTTCGGCATCGGCCTCGCTCAGGCTGAATTCGCCCTCGGAGCAGAAGCGCTGGATTTCGTAGATCGTGACGGGGATCTCGCGGTAGGCGTCCTCGTCGATGGCCTCGGGCACCTTGTCGTTAAGGTAATCCTGGGCCTCCAGACCGACGGCGCGGGCCTTGAGGGCGACGTTGACGTCCTTGGTCACCAGGATGGTGGGCGGCGGGAAGCTCTCCTGAATAAAGAGCGCGGCGGCGATGATGCGGTTATCCTTTTTGCCGAAATCGGCGAGGACGGCGCGCAGCTTTTGCATCAGCGGAGCGTCGCGCAGCGCCGGGTCGGCCATATAGGGGTTGATGATCACCGAGAGGGTGCCGCCGGTGGAGAGCTTCACGCCCTCGTGCATGGAGCGCGAGTCGGGGAGCAGCTCGGAGAGGATGCGGTGGACGCGACGGGCGTTGCGACCGCGCTCGGTGGACTGCTCGGTTTTGATCGCATCGAGCTCCTCCAAGACCTCGACCGGAATGGCCAGGTTGTTGTCCGCGAATTTGAAAATCGACTGCGGATCGTGGAGGAGGACGTTGGTATCGACGACAAAGGTTTTCGCTTTGGCGGAAACCTGAAGTTTAAGTTTAGGAGGGGTAATTCCGCTTAGGTTTTCCATTATGATATGTGCATAACTTGCGCTGAGGTTGACCGCAAGCTGAGGGATTTTGCTGAGCAAGACCTGAGCCAGAGCATTTCAGTTTTTGCGCGGCGGCAAGGTAAACGATCAAGACCCGTGCCGAACCGGAGTACCGAGCTGGAGTTCGGCGGTCCGCCCAGCGCCCGCGCTCAGGCGTAGGGCCGCCAAGGCGTCTCGTTTTCGGCGCGCGGCTTAACTTTAACCGGGGCCCACAGGCGCAGCAGGTATTCGGCGAGATTGCGCAGGCTGGTGCGGCGCAACCCTTCGCGATGGGCGGCCTCCCGGAACGGCGAGGCCACCGCCGAACGCTCCTCGAAATACCGCCACAATTCCGCCTCCAGCTCCAAGGCGGCGGCATGCGGATCGCGCGCCCGCGCCGACACCCCGCAGACCTTGTCGTGCCAGTGGCGTTTTTCGTCGGGCTGGGCTTGGAGGTAATCGAACACCATCTGCTCGGTGCGGTTCAGGCTCATGAAGGCCGAAACCGTGCGCAGCCCCGGCGGAAAAACAACCGCAAAGCCCCGGCCGCCCGCGGCCAACGTTCTCCGGCAGGCCGTTGGCCATCCGCCCGTGGCCTTGAGCGTGCGCTCAAGGTGGAGCCGAAGGCTTGGTTTAGAACGAGGTTTCGCCCCCAGGCCGGCCCCCTCCGCCGCCATTGCTTTTAGCCGCTTCCGCACTACCTTCCGCCCACTCAACCCAATTCTCCCATGTGGCCCAAACTTAAGGAACAACTCCCGCTGCTCGCCCTCATCGCCCTGCTCATCGTCGGCGCCGCCTTTTACGCCAACGTCCGCATCACCTCCCTGCAGTCCGCCCAACAGCAGGAGCTCTCCAGCCTGCGCCAGCAACACGCCGCCGAGCTCCAGGCCTCCGCCGAACAGACCCGCCGCCAGATCGACGCGGTCAACACCCTGCTCAAGGACGCCATCGAGAAACGCTCCGCCGACGCCTTCATGAACGACGCCGAGTTCGCCAAGGCCAACGAGGCCAAGGTTAACCAACTCGCCGCCGCCATCGCCCAAAAAATCCAGCCCTTCAACGCCCTCCCCAAGACCCCCGAAGAGGCCGACCGCCTCCAAAACGAGCAGGTCGACAAGGTCTCCGCCCGCCTCTCCGACCGCATCCAGCCGATCCTTGCCGACATCGCCAAGGACCAGAACCTCACCCGCGAATCGCTCAACGGTTACAGCCAGAAAATCTCCGACCAGGTCGGCATCGTGCTCACCGCCGAGATGGCCAAAAACCAGGTTCTTAACAACAACGTGGCCGAGACCCAGGCGATCGCCCGCGAGTCGCTCGCCCTCACCCACGAGCTCACCGCGCTCTATCTGAGTTCGCTCAAGGACCAGGGCGTGATCGCCCGCCTTTTCGCCCTGCCCGCCAACATTATTCGCGACGCCACCCAGTTCAGCATCCTCACCAGCTCCGAGCGCAAAAAGATGGAAGCCGACCTCGTCGCCAAAATGGCCACCATCCAGAAGCGCCTCGACGAGCAACTCGCCGCCGCCCCGACGAAATAAGCGCGCCCGTCCGCAGTACGGCCGAGGCCGACTCGCCCGCTCCTCCCCCAGCCACGCCTCGACCGGCGTGGCTTTTTTTCGCCCGCTTGCCTCCCGCCCCGCCGTCGCCTTGCCTCCGCTCCGCGCCTCCCCGATCCCCCTTTTAACATGACCCGTCGCCTGTTTCCCCTCGTAGCCGCCCTCGCCCTGCTCCTCGCCCCGGCCTGCAAACGCGCCGACAACCGCGTCACCACCGGCGACCGCACTCAAACCCTCCACCTCGGCAACCTCGCCGAGCCTTCCGACCTCGATCCGCAGCTCATCACCCAAATCACCGACGCCCAGATCGTGCTCGGCCTGATGGAAGGGTTAACCGCGATGGACCCGACCGACGCCCATCCCGTCCCGGCGGTGGCGACCCACTGGGAGACCTCCGCCGACCAACTCACCTGGACGTTCCACCTGCGCGCCGACGCCCGCTGGTCCAACGCCGAGCCGGTCACCGCCCGCGACTTCGCCTACGCCTACCAGCGCATCCTCTCGCCCGGCCTCGGCTCCGAATACGCCTCGCTGCTCCACTGCCTGCGCGGGGCAGCCGAGTTCAACTCCGGTAAACTCACTGATTTCACCCAGGTCGGGGTGCGCGTAATCGACGACCGCACGCTCGCCCTCACCTTGCACACCCCGCTCGCCTACCTGCCCGCGCTGCTCATGCACCAGGCCTGGTATCCGGTGCACCGCGCCACCATCGAAAAATTCGGCCGCATCGACACCCGCGGCACCCGCTGGACCCGCCCCGAAAACTACGTGGGCAACGGCCCCTTCACGCTCGCCGCCTGGGAGCCCAACCAGGTCGTGCGCCTGGTCAAAAGCCCCACCTACTGGGACCGCGACACCGTGCGCCTGAACGCGGTTAACTTTTACCCGATCGAGGACCGCGTGACCGAGGAGGCCTCCTTTCGTGCCGGCCAGCTCCACGTCACCGGCACGATCCCGCCCGACAAGATCGACACCTACAAAAAAACCCAACCCGAGCTGCTGCGCCAGGATCCGACCTTCGCCACCCATTTTATTGCCTACAACACCACCCGACCGCCGCTCAACGACGCCCGCGTGCGCCGCGCCCTCGCGCTGGTGATCGACCGCACCGCGCTCTGCGAAAAAGTCCTGCGCGGCGGCCGCACCCCCGCCTACAGCCTGACCCCGCCCGGTATCGCCGGCTACGCCTCGGTCTCCGGTTTTAAGGAAGACATCTCCGAGGCCCAGCGCCTGCTGGCCGAGGCCGGCTTCAAAGGTGGCGCCGGTTTCCCGCGCCTCGAACTGCTCACCGCCAAGGGCAGCACCAGCCAGTTACCCGAGGCGATCCAGCAGATGTGGCGCACCCACCTCGGCGTGGACATCGCCATCGTCCTGCAGGAAAACCGGGTGCTCAACGACAGCGTACGCACCAAAGCTTACGACCTCACGCCCTACGGCTGGGTCGGCGACTACCTCGACCCGAGTACGTTTCTGGAGCTGTTTCAGCGCAGCAACGGTAACAACCACACCGGCTGGTCCAGCCCAGTCTACGACCGGCTGATCGCCGAAGCGCTCCAGGCCGGCGACGACGCCCGGCGTTATCCGCTTTATCGTCAGGCCGAGCAGGTGCTGATGGAGGAGATGCCGATTGGGCCGCTGGTGTACGGACGCCGCAACTACCTGATTCGCCCGAGCGTGCGCGGCTGGGTACCCAACGTGCTCGACCTGCACCCGCTCAAAGGCGTGTCGCTCGCGCCCTGAGCGGGCGGACGGCTAAAAGTAGCGCAGACTTCCAGTCTGCTCGGTTAAAAAAAAGCAGGCTGGAAGCCTGCGCTACGGGCTCAAGCAGACTGAAAGTCTGCGCTACTTTCCGCCCCCCCAGTGCACCCGCCCACTGGTTATTTTCGCGCATCCGGGCGCTCGGCATGGCGCCTGCTAAAAGGATGCCGGTAACACTTTTTACCGAAACCGTAACACTCATGACCACCATGCGCCTTCGTCACCTGCTCGCCTCCGCCGCGGTCTGCGCCGCTTCCGTCCTCTCCGCCGCCCCCCTCAAAATCGCCTACTCCGACTGGCCGGGTTGGACCGCTCTGGCCATCGCCGAACAAAAGGGCTGGTTCAAAGACGCCGGCGTCGAGGTCGAACTGCTCTGGTTCGAATACGGCCCGTCCATGGAGGCCTTCACCGCCGCCAAGGTCGATGCGGTCACCGTCACCAACGGCGACGCCCTGGTCACCGGCGCCGGTGGCGCAAAAAACATCGCGGTGGTCATCACGGACTACTCCAACGGTAACGACATGATCGTCGCCAAGCCGGGCATCGCTTCGATGAAGGATTTTAAGGGCAAAAAGGTCGGCATCGAAGTCGGCTTTGTTGAACACCTGCTCCTCCTCAACGGTCTGAAAAAAGCCGGTCTGACCGAGGCCGACGTCGAGCTCGTGCCCACGCCCACCAACCAGACCCCGCAGGTTCTCGCCTCGGGCCAGGTGGACGCGATCGGCGCCTGGCAGCCCAACTCCGGCGCCGCCCTCAAGGCCGTCCCCGGCGCCAAGGCCGTTTACACCAGCGCCGATGAGCCCGGCCTGATTTACGACGCCATCGTGGTGAGCCCGCAGAGCCTCGCCCAGCACCGCGCCGAGTGGGTCAAGGTCGCCAAGGTCTGGGACAAGATCGTCGCCTACCTCGCTGACCCGAAGACCGCCGAAGACGGCATCAAGATCATGGCCGCCCGCGCCGGTGTGGACGCCAAGGAATACGCCTCGTTCATGCCCGGCACCAAGTTCCTCTCGCTCGCCGAAGGTGCCAAGGTCCTCAGCGCCAAGACCGCCGGCTTCGACTCCGTGCTCGGCTCCTCCAAGATCGCCGACGAGTTCAACGTGAAAAACGGCGTCTACAAGGAGTCGCAAAACGCCGCCGCCTACCTCGACGCCTCGATCACCCTCGACGCCCTCAAGAAGTAAGTCCCCTCCGCGCGCCCGTTCTCGTTCCTCTTTATCTTAATCGTTCTCCCTCCGCACAAGCGCCCGCCAGACGCGCGCCGAACGCCAAGGACCGATTAAGCTAAAGAGCTGCAGAAGTCGTCCGCCGCCCGTTCCTCCTTATTCGCCCGCGTCGTCCGTCCCGCCCTCCGTCCACCACAATGTCACGCCCTCGCTGGTTTGCCGTCCGTCAGGAGCTTTCGCCGCTGCGCCGGCGGCTCCTCGGGGGCGTGGCTTTTCTCCTCCCGCTCCTGCTCTGGAGCATCGTTAGCTACGTGCCCTTCATCTGGCACCCCAACATCAAGGTAATCGAGCCGGGTGAGGTTTCCTGGATGCGCCCCGGCCTGCAGATTCCGCGCGCGGATTTCGCCAAGGAAGTCGCCACCGCCCAGGCCGCCGGAGTGCGCCCGCCCACCGGCGAACGCGCTAATCCCATTTACCTGCCGCCTCCCCACGCCGTCGGCCGCGCCCTCTACACCGCATTCACCACCGCCCCCGTTCTCAAAGGCGACCTCTGGCTCCACGAGAGCCTCGCGATGAGCCTCAAAACCATCTTCTGGGGCTTTCTCATTTCGTCGGCCATCGGCGTGCCGCTGGGCATTCTCTGCGGTGCCTTCGTCTCCGCCTCACGCCTGAGCGAGCCGTTCGTCGATTTTGTCCGCTACATGCCGGCGCCGGCTTTCGGCGCGCTGATGGTTGCGGTGCTGGGTATCCACCTTGAGCCCAAGGTCGCCATCATCGTTATCGGCACGTTTTTCCAGCAGGTCCTGGTCGTCGCCAACACCGTGCGCAAGGTCGACGGCGGCCTGATCGAGGCCGCCCAGACCCTCGGCGCCAAACGCCGCCAGCTGGTCCTCCGCGTGCTGCTGCCCGCCAGCCTGCCCGACCTCTACAACGACCTGCGCATCCTCCTCGGCTGGGCCTGGACCTACCTGATCGTCGCCGAGGTCGTCGGCGTGAGCAGCGGCATCACCTTTTTTATCAACCAGCAGGCCAAGTACCGCAGTTTCGACAACGTTTACGCCGCCATCCTCATCATCGGCTTCATCGGCCTGGCGACCGACCAGGTGCTGGCCTTCGTCGGCGAGCGCCTGTTCGTCTGGAAAAACCCCCGCCCGAGCCGCGTGCGCCGCTTCATCTCCGCCACGATGGCCCGCCTGCTCCCCGCCGCCCCGACTGAAGAAACCACTCCCGCCGCATGAGCACGCCTGATCCGCTTCCTGAATACCTGCGGCAGTCGCCCGCGGTCGCTGCTCGCTTCGCCAAACTCAAAGAGCGCCCCGTCGTCATGGAAATTGACCGCCTCAGCCGCCAGTTCCCGGGCGAGCACGGCCCGGTCACCGCGCTGCGCGACATCTCGTTAAAAATCCACCGCCGCGAGCTGGTCTGCGTAATCGGCCCGTCGGGCTGCGGTAAATCGACCCTCATCCGCATCATCGCCGGCCTCGATGAACCCACCTCCGGGCGCATGCTCGTCGATGGCAAGGAGACCAGCGGCCCGTCACCTGAGCGCGGCATGGTGTTTCAGGGGTACACCTTGTTCCCCTGGCGCACGGTGAAACAAAACGTGTTGTTTGGCCTGGAAATGGCAGGGCGCGCCTCCAGCGAGGCCGAGGCCGACGCGCGCCAGTGGATCGACCTGGTCGGCCTGCGCAACTTCGCCGACAACTACCCGCACCAGCTCTCGGGCGGCATGAAGCAGCGCGTGGCCATCGCCCGCGCCCTCGCCCCCAACCCCCGCGTCCTGCTCATGGACGAGCCGTTCGGCGCGCTCGACGCCCAGACCCGCGCCCAGATGCAGTCCCACCTGCTGGAGATCTGGCGCAACGTCGACGTGACGATCCTCTTCATCACCCACGACCTCGACGAAGCCATCCTGCTCGCCGACCGCATCATCGTGCTCAAGGCCAACCCCGGCGAAATCCAGGAAGTGATTGAGGTGTCCGTGCCGCGCCCCCGCAGCCTTGAACAACTTCAATCGCCCGAATTCCAGGCCACCCGCCGCCGCCTCGACGAGTTAATCCACCCCAAGCTCCACGCACCCGCCGAGCACCTCCCCATCACCCGCCTGACCCAGGTCGGCGACGACGTCGAATAACCACTCAAACCGTTGTCTCGCGAAGGAGGCGAAGGGAGCGAAGGCCTGAAATCCGCACCTTCGCTCCCTTCGCCCGCTTCGCGAGACCACTCCTCCCTTCCGATCCGCATGCCCGCCACTGCCAAAACGCCCGTCCGCTGGGACCACCTCACGTGGCCCGAGATCGGCGCGCTCATCGCGGGCGGCATGGACGCGGTGATCCTGCCCTGTGGCGCCACCGAGCAACACGGCCCGCACCTCGGCACCGGCATGGACACCGCCCTCGCCAGCGACGTCTGCGCTGCGGTTTCCGCGGCCACCGGCGTCCCCGTGCTGCCGCCGCTCGCCTATGGCTGTTCCCTCGGCCACTCCCACCGCTGGCCCGGCACGCTCGCGCTTTCCCCGCAAACCCTGATCGCCCTGGTCACGGACTTGGGCGACTGGCTCTGGCACGCCGGGGTGCGCCGCCTGTTTTTGGTCAACAGCCACGTGACCAACGCAGCCCCGCTGCGTTGCGCCCTCGAAGTCCTGCGCGCCCGCCACGACGGGTTTATGATCGCGGTGCTCAACACCGCCGAAGTCAGCCCACGGGTGCGCGCCGCGTTTTTCGCCGATGCCGCCGACTGGCACGCCAACCAAGCCGAGACCGCGCTCATGCTCGCCCGCGCGCCGGCCCTCGCCCGCCCCGCGTTGTGCGCCACGGCCGACGACCCCGACCGCACCACCGGCCTCGTTTTCGCCCACCCGGTTAACCGCACCAGTTTGAACGGCGTCACCGGCACGCCGAGCCGCGCCACGGTGGCCCAAGGCGAACGCCTCTTCGGCTGGATCGTCACCGACCTGAGCAAAACCATCCGCAGAGCCCTGCGCGAAAACGCCCCGCTGACGACCCCGTATTTCACCAACGGCCCCAACCCCGCCGCCCGTTAGCGCCCCGTACTTCCCCACCGGCGACCACCGCCCCCAAGGCCACCGCCGTGCCTCAAATCGTGCCGCTCCGAACCTTCGCTCCCTTCGTCTCCTTCGCGAGACACACTCCGTATCTCCGTATCCTTCATGAAATCCGACTCCGAAATCCTCTCCATCCAAGCCGACCTCAAAGCCAAAGGCGTCAAATACGTCGTCGGCGCCTACGTGGACATCCACGGCGTGCCCAAGGGCAAGTTCGTGCCCATCGACCACTTTTTGCACTTCGCCCACGGCTCCGAACTCTACACCGGCTACGCCCTCGACGGCCTCGGCCAGTCGCCCAACGACGACGAAATCGCCTCCCTGCCCGACCTCGACCGCGGCTGCGTTCTCCCTTGGAACAAGCAAGTCGCCTGGTTCCCCGCCGACAACACGTTCAAAGGCCAGCCCTACGAGATTAACACCCGCGTTGCCCTCAAAAAAGTCCTGGCCGACGCCGCCAGCCTCGGCTTCGGCATGAACCTCGGCATCGAGTGCGAAGTCTACGTCGTGAAGCTCGGCCCCGACGGCAAAAGCCTGCTGATGCCCAACCCCGACGACCGCCTTAACAAGGCCTGTTACGACATCAAAGGTTTCATGGATCGCTACCCGTGGCTCGACAAAGTTTCCACCGCGATCAACGACCTCGGATGGGACATGTACTCGCTCGACCACGAGGACGCCAACAGCCAGTTCGAGTTCGATTTCAACTACTCGGACGCGCTGACGATGTGCGACCGCTACGTGTTTTTCCGTATGATGGCGCGCCAGTACGCCGCTGAGGAAGGGCTGCTGGCGACCTTTATGCCCAAGCCCTTTGCTGACAAGACCGGCAACGGCGCGCACTTCAACATGTCGCTTTCCGACCTCGCCACCGGCAAAAACGCCTTCAAGTGCGACCCCAAGGACGACCCGCGCGGCCTCGGCCTCACTCCGGTCGCCTATCACTTCATCGCCGGCATCCTCCGCCACGGCCCGGCGATCTGCGCCGCGATGGCACCGACGGTTAACAGCTACAAGCGTCTCGTCCGCAAGGGCTTGATGAGCTATTTCTCGTGGGCGCCGGTGTTCAACAGTTTCGGCACCAACAACCGCACCAACTCGGTGCGCGTGCCGATGGGCGGCGGTCGCTGCGAAAGCCGCAACGCCGACTCGGCCTGTAACCCCTACCTCGCCGCCACCCTCGCGCTCGCTGCCGGCTTGGAAGGCATCCGCGAGAAACTCGATCCAGGCCTGCCGCAAGAGGACAACCTCTACGAACTCTCCCCCGCTGAGTTCGCCAAGCGCGGCATCCAGGAGCTCCCCCGCACGCTCGACGAGGCCGTCCAGGCCTTCGCCGCCGATCCGTTTGTCACCAAAGTCTTGGGACAGGGCCTGCGCGACGAGTTCATCGCCTACAAATCCGAAGAGTGGCGCCAGTACCACCAGCAGGTCAGCGCCTGGGAAATCGAGCGCTACGCCCGCATGTTCTAAACCAAAGTTGTCTCGCGAAGGATATGAAGGGAGCGAAGTAAGACGCCTTATCCGGCTCCGCACCTTCGCTCCCTTCGCCACCTTCGCGAGAAAATCTCC
>CAMBUJ010000076.1 GCA_945871005.1 Opitutus sp. GAS368
AACTCCGAACGTAGCGAGATCGCGGAGCGATTTTGATCCGAGATCGAAAAAACCAAAAAACATCGCCCGCCCCTCGGAATCGAAACGACTCCGTCGCCCCGTTACGCCCAACCCCCGCATCCGAACTCCGAACGTAGCGAGATCGCGGAGCGATTTTGTTCAGAGATCGAAAAACCCAAAAAACATCGCCCCCCCCCGGCGCGTCCCGCCCGACCTTAGCCCATCTTGCGCAGCACCCAATCGGCCACCGTGCCGCCAGCCGGCCGGCGCAATAAACTGCGCAGTTGCTCGGCCTGGGTCTGGGTGGCGATCAACCGCTCGATGTTGCGCAAACACGCGGTCAACTCCCCCGCCAGCGCCGCCGGACTGGCCGCTCCTTGGATAAACTCCGGGTACATCGGGGCCTTTAACAACAAATTGGCGATGCCCAGGTACGGCACCTTGACCAGCCAGCGACCGAGCAGGTAGGTGATCGGATTGGCCCGGTAAACCACCGCCCCGGGAATCGCCGCCAGCGCGCAGTGCATCGACATCGTTCCGCTCGAGGTGAGCACCGCCGAGGCCGCCACCGGCACGCCCGTCGGCAGCAGTTTAACGTTAGCGGGCAGTTTTTCCGCCTCCAGCACGGTTTTAATCAATTCGCTCGGATAGAGCACCACCGCGTCGCGATTACCGGTCTTGGCGTAAGCGGCATGCCCAGCCAGGAGCAGCGGGAAAATGCGCCCGACCGCCTGCTTGCGGCTGCCCGGCAGCAGCAAAACCGGACCCGCCGGATCGTAACGCACCGGCGCCTCATGCGCTTCGTCCAAAAACGGATGCCCCACGAATTCGACCGGGAGCGTGGTGTCGGCGTAACACTCGACCTCAAAGGGGAAAATCACCGCCAGCGCGTCCAGATCGCGCGCCATGGTGAAACGCCGCTTGGCCTTCCACGCCCAGATCTGCGGGGAGATGTAATACAGCAGTTGGATCTCCCCGCCGCCCTTCACCGACAGCCCGCGCTCGCGCAGGGCCTTGGCGAGACGCAGGTTCAGCCCGGGGTAGTCGACAAAGCAGATGGCGCGGGGGCGGTGTTCGCCGATCCAGCGCAGGGTTTCCTCAAAAAGGGCTTTGAAAAAGGGGTAGTTTTTCAACACCTCGACGAGGCCGACGACCGAGGAGGCGGTGAGGTCGTGGAGGAGTTGGGCGCCGGCCTGGGCGAGGGCGGGGCCGCCGAGGGCGACCACGGAAAAGCCGGGGCGCTGGGCGCGCAGGTCGCGCACGAGGGTGGCGGCGTGTTGGTCGCCCGAGTGTTCGCCGGCGATCACAAGCAGGTCGACCCGCCCGGAGGCGGGCGCAGGCAGGCGAAAGGGGGACGTGGAATTCATGGAGCGGACGGTGGGCAATGGACGCGCCGAATCAGGCAGAGGCGCGCCGCGCATGCCACTTTTATTCGAGCCCGGCGGGGACATTGCAGGCGATCCGGGGGTGAAAAAGTAGCGCAGACTTCCAGTTTGCCGGTCTGCTTGTCTTCCGAATGGGATCGCGCCGGAGGCAGACTGGAAGTCTGCGCTCCTCAACCGGGTCCGATCTCATCGTGGTTTCGGCCAACGCCCTCTGGGTGCTGGAAAACACCGGATCGGCGGCGGCCCCCAGCTTTAAACTCGCCTCCAACTCGACCTTCGCGAATTTCGCCGCCGTCTGCGCCAGCGTCACCCACCCCGTGCTCGCCCTCGGCGACTGGTCGGGCGACGGCCGCGCGGACTTGGTCCTCGGCGGGCAAACCGGCAGCTTGCGCGGCTTCCTCGCCGCCGGGACGTTCCACTCCGGCCAACCGGTCACGGTGGCCTTTACCCTCAACACCGGCAGCACCGCCGCGCTCCCCGCTCTCGGTGACCTCAACGCCGACGGCCGTCCCGATCTGCTCGTCTGGCTGGCTGACGGTTCGGTGCGCGCCTACCTCAACACCGGCAACCCCGCCGCGCCTTTCGCCGGCACTCCGTTGGACAACTGGCTGCCCAGCCTGGTGCCGGACGCCACCGGACTGTCGATTGGCGACCTCGACGGCGACGGTCTTCCCGACGTCGTGGTGGCGGACACCACCGGCCACTTGTGGGAGTTCCACCGCACCGGCTCGACCTACCTGTTGAAGAGCAAAGTCTGGGCCGGCACCGGCGCGGGCTTTGCCGAGGGGCTGACCGTGGCGTTGGTGGACCTGAACGGCGACGGCAACCTCGACGCCCTCGGCGGCACCGCCCAAGGCGGACTGATCGCGCTGCGCGACCCGCGGATCGGCGCGCCGACCAGCCTCGCGGTCAAGCGCGGCGGGCGTTCGCTCACCCTCACGTGGGATCCCAACCAGCAGTCGCGCATCCGAGGGTATTCGATCTACCGGCGCACCAACGCCGAGACCGAGTTCGCCAAGTTGCTGGCTGACCCGCTGCCGGTGAACCGCTACCGCGACGAACAACTGGCGCGCGGCACCACCTATTCCTACTACGTGACCAGCGTGGCAGCCACCTACCTGCCCGGTAACAGCGTACCCAAACTGGTCGAAAGCCCAGCCTCGGCCACCGTCAGCCAGTCGCCCGGCAAGGCCAAGGTGAAGGTTCACCCCAAGCACGAACGTGGCCGCAAACGCCTGCGCGCCCAAATCGCCATCGAAAGCACCCGCGAACTGCGCGGCGCCGACATGGTTTTTCACCTGCGCTACAACAAGGACGTGCTCACCCCGATTAGCCGGGTGGAAGCGGGCGAGAAGACGGTTAAAAAATCTGCCTTGGGTAAAAACCTCACCGTGGTCGATGACAGCGAGACGGCGGACGGCGTCTTGCACATCCAGACCACGGCGGGCGAACTCGGCACGGGCCAGGGCCTGCTGTTCGAGGTCGAGTTCAAGGTCAGCGACACCGCTCCGGCCAACGCCAGCCACCAACTGGAGTTGAGCGCGGTCACCGTTAACGACACCGAGGGCAACGCCATCGAGGTCGAACTCCCGGCCACCGGCAAACCCTCCCTCGACGTCACCCCCGAACCGGGCGACCTCAACGACGACGGCAAAACCGACGACGGCGACGTGGCCAAACTGAGCGAATGGGTGACCAAGAAAGACCTGAAACCGACCGATCGGGAGCTCGAAGCAGGCGACCTGAACGCCGACGACAAGCTCGACCAAAACGACGTCATCCTGCTGCGCCGGCAAAAAGAGGGGAAGAAGAACACCGAATGAAAACCCTCCTCCGCTCCTTCAAGCCGGGTCTGTTCGCGCTGGCGGTTATCCTCCTCGGCGCGGTGCTTGGTGTCGCCCCGGCGCAGGCGGCGAATTACCACCTGAGTCTGCCCGCCTACTTAGGCAAACCGGGGGCGACCGTGCCGGTGCCAATCACCCTGGATAACGCGGCGGGCCTCGCCGGAATCACCGTGAAGATCAACTTCGACCCGGCGCTGCTTGCGGTGAGTTCAATCACCGCCGGCAGCCTTGGGGCGAACTTCACTCTCGACCAGTCGGTGCAGGCGGGCGTGGCCACCCTGATGTTCACCCGGTCGGAGGTTCTGGCCGCGGGCGCGGGGCGGTTGGCGGTGGTGAACTTCGTGGTCAACGCCGGCGCGGCCGATGCCTCGCTGAGCGATTTGGCGGTGGCGGAGTTTTCGCTCTGTGACGCGACCGGGGTCATCGATTTGGCGGGCGGGGCCAACACCCTCACGCAGACCAACGGCAAGCTGACGGTGAACAGCTTTGGTTTCGTGGATAATGACGCCGACGGGATTGAGGACGGCTGGGAGGCGACCTACGGGCTGAGTTTATTGGACAACAACCAGCTCGGTGATGCCGACGGGGACGGGCAGCCCAACCTGTTGGAATACGGCTTGGGTACCAATCCGAACCTCGCCAATGCCAACCCGCAAGCGGTCGGCACGGCAGTGGTCGGCGGAGTGCGGTTCTTAACCCTGAGCTTCCCGAAACTGAGCGGCGGGCAAACCGGGTTGAGTTACGAGGTGCAGGAGACGGCCAATTTGAAAAACTGGCTGGCGGTGGATGTTTTTGCGAACACGACCGCGACCCAGGACCAAGGCAATGGAGTGCAAACCGTGACGGTGAAGGGCAACCTGCCGCTGAGCGGGTCGGGCGCGGTGCCGCGGGCCTTTATGCGGGTGAAGGTGACGACCGTGCTGCCGTAGGGTTGGAGCGGGGGGCGGCCGCGCGGGGGGCACGAGGCTGACCCAAACCCCGGCGATGCCGAATTTCCACCTGCGGCGACTCGCCCTGAAAGGACGCTTCCGCATCGATTCCCGGCATAAACATGACCCTGGAGCAAATGGTCGCGGAGAACCGTACGCTACCCCATGACGTGAAGGAGGAATTGCTCGATCGCGTAGGGGTGGAGGAGCATGGCGGGCAGGCACCAGCCCACGCGCAGGCGCGGTCGAGCACCGTGCAGCGGCGCATTGCCGAAATCGAGCAAGACACCGAGCGATTAATCCCCTTAGACGAAGCCCTCGCGCAAGCCCGGCAGCGCCTTCGCCGGTGAGCCGAGAAATCCACGTCGAGGCGCAGGCCAAGTTTTCGGAAGCGATCGACCACTACTCGGCGAACGTGCCTGCCGCTTCATTGGACGTTGCGTCCCTTTCATCGGAACGAGCGTCCCTTTCATTGGAGCGAGCTGACAGTTCATTCAACGATCCTGCCTCTTCATGGGCGGTTCCTGCCGTCACGGGAAGGGATCCGGCAACAAGGTCGGCGCGTGCTCCGGCTGCGATTCGTGTCTCCTGATCCCAGCGGGGATACTCCTGCCGCGCCCCCCCCTGGCCGACGAGGGCCCCATCAAAATGCAGCCGGGAGGTTATTCAGGCAGGCTCGTAACGCATGGATACTAGTCACTGCTGCCCAGGGTATGGCCGGTCGATACGGGTTCATGTCAGGGCTTTACGATGAGGGTGCCACTATAGGGCCTAAATCGATGCCGCTCGAAGGCGGGAGCCCGGGCTGCATCGGCGGAACACCCGTGTTGTTGCTCACGTCGGCTTGCAAAACGCGCACCCGCATAAACCGGCGCACGCCCGGGGCCAGCAGCGTTTTGTCGCCCACCGTCACCCGATCCCGCAGCCCGTCCAGCGGCGTCACCCCGATTTGCTGCGTATAAGCATCACCGGACGCCCAGGTTTTCAGGTCGGCGGACACTTCCACCGTGTAGGTCAGATCGCTGACGTCGTTGCGCCGGGTGTAGGTCAGCGCGAGCGCACCCGCCTGAATGCTCAGGACCGGGGCGGCATTGACGGTCGACTGGGTGGGCGACTCACCGAAGGCGTATTCGAGCTGGTTGGGCAACCCGTCGCCGTCCGGATCGGCGTTCGGACCGCTGATCCCGGAGTTTGCCAATTGGCTGGTGCTAAACTGCAGCCCCCGCCAGTCAGCCATACTAAACGCATTTACGGTCAGAATATTGTTATAGAACTCAAAGGTGTAGTTGGCCGCCCCCAGCGTGCCCACGCCCACCGTGATCGGATAAGCCCCCGGCAAACTTCCCGCCGTGGCACTGGTCGTCAGGCTTGGCGCCCCGGTGAGCACGGCCGGCGTGTCGCCGGTAACAAAGCCGCTGTACGCCACACTCAAGCCCGGCAGGGCTGCCCCCGCCCATTTCGTTTTCGCATCGGCGATGATCGCCAGCGGCACCTTGGCGACGAAGAACGAAACGTTCACGTCGGGGGCGGCGGCATAAACCGTATTGCCGGCTTGGCTGGCGCGCACCTGCACAGTACCCGTCCCCGTGAGCGTCACAGCCGAACTGCCAACCGTCGCCTGGCCCGCGACCACCTGGTAACTCACGTCCAGGCCGGAACCGGCGGTCGCCGTCAGCGGGATCGCCTCATGCGAGAAGCGGCAATCGCTCGGCCCAGTGAAGTCGATGGTCTGGGCAAAACTACTGATTAACAGCCCATCGAGCAGGGCGATGCCGCCGCTGCGAATCGCGGCTTCGGTCGCGGGTAAATGCGCCCGAATGTCGTAAGCCTGCGTGGCAAACAACGACGACAGGTTCACCTGGGTGCCGAGGGGCACGCCGGTCATCCCGCGCAGGGCCACGAGATCGTCCACGTTGGTCGCCCCGTCGAGGGCAGCCAGGAGCCGAACCAAGGTCATGCTGATATTCGCTTTGTCGGCCGCCAGGGTCGGCGAGGCCGGATCGATGCTGACCAAATACGAACCACCGCCGGCGGGTGCCGGGCGGCTCCAGAGAACGGCTTCCACGTCGCGGTAATGGGCGACCGCTTGCTGGATGAGCGCTTTGGCTTGGCTGCGCACCGCCGGGCTGGAATTGGCCAGCGCGGTCAAAAACAGGGGGTGACTGGTGAGGAAATCATCCCACGAGGCGGTTTGAAAAATGTCCCCATTCGAGAGGTCCGCGTCCCGGTCATAGGTCTCGCCCAAAAGCCGCAGCGCCTGGGTGAACTTGACCGCCGCCTGGATCATCGCGCGGTCGGGTTGCGCCAGGACGATGTCCGCCGTGCTGCCGATCTGGGCGGCGGCCAGCCGGACCACCGCGTCGGCCGGGATGGCGGCGAGGTCGGCGAGCAAGGGCATGAGTACCGCCGTGTCCTGCACCTTGAGGAAGTCGAAGACGTCGGTCAGCTTGGAGCCGGATTTCAGCACGCTGTAGTCCTGTGCCTCCGCGCCGGCGTGCGCCTGTATTCCCGCGGGCAGACTGCCCAACACCGAGATCCGCAAAGGCGAACCGGTATACCAAAGGGTTAACGCCGTGCCGGTGTGGGCGGGTAGCGGGATCGTGGCGAACGCCTGGATGTTGATCTGCAGATCGGCGTAGTCACGCTCGTCGCTGTATTCGACGCGCCCAATCGCGAAGGGCACCGCGAAAAAGTTAGGTTGATCAAACTGCAGCGTCACCGTCGTGTCGTTATCGCTGGAGTTGTTAAACACGATGCACCGCCCGTTTTGGTAACCAGAGGTGCTGAGCTGCCAGCTATTTCCGTTCTGGGTCCAATCACTGGAGTTCGCCGCATAAGCCGAGAAGAACTTAACCGGATTGGTGCCCAGCACAGCCCAGTCGGCCGGTTCGGCGCGGGTAGCCCCCAGCTTGGTTTTAAGGAATACCGGCGCATCGGTCATCGTCGCAACCCCGAGGCGGGCCGCGCTACGCAACACCCGCGCCAGCGGCACGTCGGCGGCGGTGGGCTGGGCCGCAAGGTAGGTGTCGAGCAGGGTCTTCGCCTGCTCGAAAGCGTAGCCTTGGAGCAAGGCATAGGCTTCGGCGGCGCTGGACAGCGAACTGAGAAGCGTGACCGTGATGGCCACGGGGGCCGAGCTGACAGTGCCGACTGCCGTGGTCACGTCCACCTGGTAGGTTCCGGTGTTGTAGATGTGCGCCTCGCTGGCGTCGAAATAAGCCCCCGTTTCCCCCAGGATGGCCGCGCCATTATAATACCACTGGTAAGACACCGGCTGGTTCATTGCCGGGATGGTGCCGGTGTAGGATTGGCCGATCGGAGCGGGCGCAGCGAGCGTGAAGGATTGGCCGATCGGCACGGCCGCGGTGTTCGACGGACTGAAAATCGTCGGAGTCGAGGCCGAGAACAACGCGACGCTATGCGAATCTCCGGCGGCGATGGCGATCACGTTGCTCAGGCCTTCGGGACTCGCGGTGTTGGTATAATTGCCGAGTTCGACTGCGGTGCCCTGAACCGTCAGGGCAATGGCGTGGTTAAAGCCTGCGGCGATGGCGGTGACGTGCGTCAGGTCGGCGGGAATCAGGTTCATATAATTCCAATCCACGAGCGTGCCATCAGTCTTGAGCGCCAGGGTGCGATTACCGCCGGCGGCGATCGCAGCCACGTGGGTAAGCCCAGCGGGGGTGGTCATGATCGCGTCACCCCAAGTCACTACCGTACCGTCGGCTTTGAGCGCCGTGGAGTAACTCGAGGCCGCCGCCACCGCGACTACGTCGGTGAGGCCGACGGGCACGGCATTCGTTTGGCTATACATATCATTGCCCCAGGCGGTCACCGTGCCGTCGGATTTTAGCGCCATCATGTGCTCTTCCTGGGTGGCAATCGCCACCACGTCGGTCAACCCGGCCGGCGCGGAGTCGGTGGTGGCGTTGAACTGATAGTAATAGTAAGGCAGCGCGATCTGGCCCCACACCACCACGGTGCCATCGGCCTTCAGCGCCATCATCCGCTTATTGCCGGTGGCGATGGCGACGACATCCGTCAAACCAGCCGGGGTGGGAGCGAGGTCACCGGGGGTCATATTCCAGCCCCAAGTCACCACGGTACCATCCGCTTTTAGTGCCATGGTATGGTTGCCGCCGGCGGCGATGGCGACGACGTCGGTCAGCCCGACCGGGCTGGCGGTTTGACCGTAGCTGGGCATACCGCCCCACGCCAAAACCGCAGCCGAGGGGATCTGCACCAGTACAAAGCCCGTGGCGCGGGTGACGGTCGTGCCGTCGGTGACTTTCACCGTGTAGGCACCGCGGTCGGTGTAAGCGACGTTCGCTTTGCCGTAGCTGGCCCCGATTGCCCCGGCAATCGGGCGGTTGTCGTGATACCACTGATAACTCAGCGGTGCCACGCCCGTCGCGGAAACGCTCAAGGTAAAACCACTGCCGGCGTTGACCACCGTACGCGCCACCGGCGGCACGAAGGTGGTGATGAGCAGCTCATTAAGAACCCGACGACCCGCGCTGATGATGCCGGCCTCGGTGGCGGGCAAATGCGCCCGCAGGTCATAGGGCTGCGCGGCAAACAGGGGCGCCAGGTTAAGCTGTGTGCCGATGGAGAAACCGCTCACTCCGCTTAGGGCCACGAGGTTGTCGATGTTGGTGACCCCGTCGAGGGCAGCCAACAGCTTGGTCAGGGAGGTACTCACGTCGGCCTTGGCCTGAATTCGATCGGCCATAGCCGGATCGATACTCACCAAATAAGAACCACCGCCGGCGGGCGCCGGGCGGCTCCACAGGTCCGTTTCCACGCCGCGATAATGCGCCACGGCTTGCTGGATGAGCGCTTTGGCTTGGCTGCGCACCGCCGGGCTGGAATTGGCCAGCGCGGTCATAAACTGGGGATGGCTGGTAAGGAAATCATCCCACGTGGCGGTCTGAAAAATGTCCCCATTCGAGAGGTCCGCGCCCAGGTCAAAAGTCTCCCCCAAAAGCCGCAGCGCCTGGGTGAACTTAACCCCCGCCTGGATCATCGCCCGGTCAGGTTGCGCCAGGACGATATCCGCCATGCTGCCGATCTGGGCGGCGGCGAGCCGGATTTCCGCGTCCGCCGGGATGGCGGCGAGGTCTTCGAGCAGCGGAGTGAGCACCGCCGCATCCTGCACTTTGAGGAAGTTAAAAATGTCGGTCAGATTGGACCCGGCTTTCAGGTCCGTGTAGTCGATCGCCTCCGAACCCGCGAGCACCTGCACGTCGGCCGGCAAGCTGCCCACCACCGAAACCCGTAAGGGTGAACCGGTGTACCCGATGACCAGCGCGGTGCCCGTGTTAGCGGGCAGGGTGATCGTGGCGCGCCCCTGCGCATCCACGATGTTAGCAAGCTGCAATCCGGCCTGTTTCTTGTCAGTAAACTCGATATTGCCGAAGAAGAATGAGGCTAGGGTTCCATCAGGTTGGTCCAACTGCAGGGTAATCGACGCGTTGGTCGCGCTGCGGTTGTTAAACACAATCGATTGGGGGGGCTGCATTCCCATACCCAGGCTCATGTCGGTGGCGCTGATTCGCCAACTGTTACCGTTTTGGATCCACTCGCCGGGCTGGACCGAATAGGCGGTGGGGAAACTCACCGGGCTGGTGCCCAAAGCGACCATATCCTCCAGACTCGCGCGAGAGGCACCGAGTGTGGTTTTCATGAAGGCGGTGCTGTCGTTCGCCGCTGCGATTCCAAGGCGGGCTGCGCTGCGCAACAGCCGCGCCAGCGGCACGTCGGCAGCGGCGGGGTGGGCCGTGATGTAGGCGTCGAGCAGGGTCTTCGCCGGGTCGAAGGCGTAGCCCTTGATCAGCGGGTAGGCCTCGGTGGCGTTGGCCAGCGAACTGGGCAGTGTAACCGTGACTCCCACCGCCGCCGAGGTGAGCGTGCCGAGCGGGCTACTGACCGTCACCGTGTAGGTGCCGGCATCATAGAAACTGACCGCATCCGCGCTCAAACTGGGCCCGGTTTGTCCTGGAATGGCCACTCCGTTGCGGTACCACTGGTAGGCCAAAAGACTGCCGGAGGCCGTGACCATGAGGCTCACCGGCTGGCCAATGGCGACCGTCGTGGACTGCGGCCCAAGATTGATCGCCGGAGGGATGCCAGTGAACAGAGCCACCGTATGGCTATAGCCGGCCGCGATGGCCGCGACGCCGCCCAAGCCGCTGGGAACGGTAGTTTCACCATTCCAATTAGAACCCCACGCGACCACCGTGCCGTTCGACTTCAGCGCCACCGAGTGATTACCGCCCGCAGCGATGGCGGTCACATCATTCAACCCGTCTGGAATAGTCGTTTCACCCGATCCATTATTCCCCCATGCCACCACCGTGCCGTCGGCCTTCAGTGCCATTGTGCGGCTATTAAATGCTGCGATGGCGACGACATTGTTCAGGTCCACTGGAAGGGTGGTTTGGCCAGCCCAATTGGCTCCCCAGGCGATCAAGGTGCCGTCCGTTTTCAGGGTGACCGTATGATTAGTTCCGGCGGTGACGGCGGTAACGTCCGCCAGGTCAGAGGGAATGGTGGTTTCACTAAACCAATTAGAGCCCCACGCCACCACCGTGCCGTCCGCCTTCACGGCGAACGTCGAATTACTGCCAGCGGCAACTGCAATCACGTCGGCTAGACCAGCCGGCACATTGAGTTCGCCATACCAATTAGTGCCCCAGGAAACCACCGTACCGTCCGCTTTAAGCGCCACGGTGTGGCTGCCGCTAGCGGCAATGGCCACAACTTGGGTCAACCCCTCAGGCACATTCGTTTCCCCACTCCAATTTGCACCCCAGGCACTCACGGTGCCGTCCGCTTTCAAGGCTACCGTATGACTATTCCCGGCCGCGATAGCGACGATGCCGCTCAGGCCGCCTGGAACGCTGCTTTCGCCACTCCAGTTCGCCCCCCACGCCACCACCGAGGCGCCCGGGATCAACACGTTCACAAACCCCGTCACACGGGTGACTTCGTTGCTGCCGTCGGTGATTTTAACCGTGTAGGCGCCTCGGTCGCTGTAGCTGGCACTAGCGTCAGAGTAACTGGCGCTGGTGGCCCCGGCCAGAGGGCGGTTGTCGTGGTACCACTGGTAACTGAGCGGCCCAGTACCGGTGGCGGTCACACTCAGGTTGAAGACGCCGCCCTGGTTGACCACGGTGCACGAAATCGGCGGCACGGTGACGGCCGGCGCGGCCAGCATAAGGGCTTGGCCCAAAATCAGGCAAAGCAGGCTGAGGGTGCCAAGGCGCAGACGACGGAGGTTCATGGGCTTAAAGTTAGGAAAATTAAGGGGACGCCGAAGGGCGATTGGAGAGACTCGGCGCGGGTGCACTGACCTCGGCCGAAGCAGGTAGGACGGGTGCCGGGCTGAACCCGGTTGGCTGCAGGACTCGTGCCCGATTGCCCTCCCAACCCACCACCACCGCTTGGGGCGCGCTCAAGGCCGCGCCGGGAGCACGCAGTTGGGCCCGTTCAAACACCAAGAGCAGTCCTTTCACCGCCGGAAAGCGGGGCGAGAGACATTCCCGCCCATCGGGCAAGCGGACCACCAGGGGTTGCGGCAGTTGCGCCGCGCGGTACTTGGCCAAACTCCCGGTGAACGCCGTCCAGTCGGCCGCGGTGCAGGCCGTGTCGTTGATCTCCAGACGCGCCTCCCTGATTGCCACCCCGGGGGTGGCGATTTGGAACGGGCCCAGCTTCAGTTGCGCTCCGCCGACCTCGGCAAACCGCAGGTGGCCCAAGCGTTCCGGCCCCAGACTGGAAAAAAAAGCCAGACGCACATTCTTCAGCTCGCTGAGCTGCAGGTCGGGACGGTCCTCGCCCTGCGCCGCCCCCGCCAAAGCCGCGGCGGCAAGCCCCAGGATCAGGAGGCCCAGACGACGGAAAACTAAAGGCAGGCAAACAGGCATTGCTTTCAGTTGCTCAGCTGGCGCCAGCGCCGTCAACGTTTACTCTTTGGCGCCCCCCCCTGCGCGAAAAGGCGGAACGAGACGGCGAGCGGGACGCAGGGGGTAACCCCCAGGCGGCGACTGAGGGGTTTTACCTAGATTTTACGGCCTCCGGACTGGACGCCGGGGCAATTCCGCATACTCATGGTGAAGCGGCACCTACCCCCAGGCCACCGCCCCGCCCTGACGCTCAACCCCTGAATCCGCCAGTGCCCCCTCTTATCATTGGCGTTGACGCCAGGTGATTTCTGGAGTCGCTAGCACCCCTGACCCTTCGACACCGTATGAAATCCGCCCCCTTGTTTTACTACGCCCGATTGACCGCCCTCTGCGCCGCCCTCGGTTTGGCTTTCGCGTACCCCGCCGCCGCCCAAACCTCCGTCACCACCGTGCCGGTCGGGGCTGTACAGATCGCGATAGCAGCTGGACCTGCGACAACCGCTATTGGGTTCCCGCTTCAATCCGAGTCAGTTTATTCAGGGCAAATAATCAGTTTAGGGAGTTCAACGATCAGCTTTTCGGGGACTCCTTTTTTGGGGTCTAATCTAGCAACTGCAGCATCCCCGTTTTACATTAGGATCAAATCAGGGAACCAGCAGGGTCGGGTTTTAAAGGTGGTATCTAACACAAACGACACCTGCACATTAGACATCACAGATGGCACGCCTAACAGCGTAGCGCTAGATATTGCTGGTTTCGCAGTAACGATAAACGACACTGTAGATGTATTCCCCGCTGACACGTTAGCGTCATTTTTCGGGACAAGTGGCGGACTGCTTTTAAACGCGGGGACTTCGGCATTTAACGCCGACACGGTAAGTTTCTGGAGTGGAGTCAAATACGACTCCTATTTCTATAACTCAAATTTGGGGTACTGGTCCAAATTAGGCAGTGCAGGAAATTTCAATAATACGATAATCATTCCAAATGAAGGTGTTTTAATTAAACGGAAACCTGGTGCGCCAGCTACATCAATCACTGTAATGGGAAATGTGCCCATGCATAGAGTGCTTATTCGCCATTCTGGAAATAATTCCACCAAACTAATCGTCTCCCCTTTCCCTGTTGATTTACCGCTTAGCGCATTCCAATTTAATGCCTTAAACCCTCTGTTAAGCGGAACCTCCCTTTTCAATGCCGATACTGTTAGCACTTGGAATGGAGTCAGGTGGATGTCCTACTATAAAAACAAAAACAGCGGATTATGGCTACGAAGTGGAGACGCAACTACCGACTTCACAAGCCAAGTCATTCCTCTTGGTGTACCTGTTACTGTATTAAGGCGGAACATTAATTCAGGAATTACAAACTTCATTGGGATTGATCGGCCTTATGCAGACCCAACTTTAAACTAATATAGAAAATGAGAAAAATACTAGCAATTATATCAGCAGTCGGCGTTACGGCGTGCTCAAATGCCGCCTCCGTAACTTGGACTAATACGGTGGGCGACAGCGATTCTACAAACACTGCCAATTGGAGCCCCTCAGTTGCAGTACCAGGGAGTGCGGATGACATCTTCATTAATACGTCTGATACTATCGGTAATGGTTCAGGGGCTCCTTGGAGCATACGGTCGGTCACGTTGGACAGTTCAAAAACCAGCGATATCACCACCGGAGTCGGATCACTTCTTATTGGGGCAGGTGGCATTACGCTTGGCGCTAATTCAAATCTAACTTTCAACCTAGGGGTTGTCTTCAATGCTAGTAGCGCCATAACCCTTGCCTCAAATTCGAAAGTGGCTTTTGCAACCGGAACGGATTTCGCATCAAACTATTTAGTATCCACCAATTTCGGCTCAGGTGCTACTCTAACTCTCGACAATAGTGTTCAGTGGTCTAACGGAACCATGAATTTTACGGGAGCAGTCGAAGCCAATTCCATTATCGTTACTGGTGGCCTCCTAGACCCAGGTACACTTTCCAAAATATCCATAAATGGATTTAGCGTTATACAATCTAGTGGCTTTATCGTTTCTGCAATTCCTGAGCCGACCACCTATGCTGCGCTGTTCGGGGCTGCCGCTCTCGGAATGGCGGCTTATCGTAAGCGCCGCGTTGCTGCTTAAAGCACGTTTTTGTAAAAAGCTGTTTTATATAGCCCGCCCGTTCTGGGCGGGCTTTTTTGTTACTGCCGCCTCATGGAAACTCCCCCGCTCCCTATCGGCCCTAATACCTCCAAGGTTTCGCCGGATGCTTGCGAAATCGTCACCCCTTTAAATCTGGGCCGGTTTTCGCCTTATCAGTTAGAGAAA
>CAMBUJ010000077.1 GCA_945871005.1 Opitutus sp. GAS368
AAAGACGAACAGCAGAGTCAGGAGCACGGCGAGGGCTGGCATATAATGGCGCGCGGCAATCGGTTATCCGTCGCGAGGAGTCGGTAGACACCCATCCCGAAGCACTCGCCCAAGGTCAAGCCGCCCCTCCTCGCCTCCGACTCGTTCTCGTTCTCCTACTCTTAATCGTTCTCGGTTCGAACCCAGCCTGCGGATCGAGAAAGAGAACGATTAAGAGAAAGAGAACGATTTCCCGGCAGCCCCGAGCCGAGCTGGAGCTCCGCGCTCCGGCCGGACCGCGGAGCTCCAGCTCGGCTCCTACCCTCCGTCCTCGTTCTCAAAACCGCTGCTGCAGCACCCGCAGCCAGCCCAGTAGGGTGGGGAGGATCTCGATTAAAAACATCAGCACCACGGCCACCTCCAGGGTCGTCATCAACCGGTGGTTCCGGTCGTTTTGCAGCATCTGATACAGGTCGTCCAAGGTCTTCAGCTTGGTGGTGATGTTGCGCTGCCAGTCGTCGAGGTGGAAGCGGCGCGAGAGCAGTTGGTAGACCCGGGCATAATGCCAGTCGCCCAAAAACTTAGTGGCGTTGGACAGCTCGTCACCAAAGCGCGCCATGTCCATGCGGATCTCCTTAAGATCCTTCAGTACTCCGGTTTTGATCCGCATGCTCGGCGAACGCACGTCGCGGTAAGCCCGGTCGAGCACCCCGTCGAGCAGCCGGTCAAACGCCTCCAGCTCGGCCAGCTGCAGGTTGGCCAGCTCGATCACATGGAGCGCCTCCAGCACGTTGCGCGGGTTGTCCACCAGCAGGGCTGCATCCCAGTCGATCACGGTCGCATCTTGCCGGTAATAACTCAGGCGCTGGCCGATGCTTTCCTCGATTTCGTCCTGGGCGAGTTCTTCGGGATTATCCTCCTGGGTGAGCAGGGCGGCGACCTCGGGCCGGTTGGCCTCCAGCCAGGCCAGGGCGTCAGGGGTCGGGCTGGTGATGCAAAACACCGTGTAGGCTTCCTCGGCCGGCAGATGAGTGTGCGGACGCACGCAGGCATCGCCCAGCTCGGCGGCGATCTGCTGGGCCAACTGACGGGCCTGCTCCTGCAGCTCAATCACCCCAAAGGAGGGCACATGGTAGGCGACCAGGTCGGCCAGGGATTTCTGAGCGAAGGGAACCCGGAAGGTGATGCTGACCGCCCCGGTGGGCAGCAGGCGCACCGTGCGGTTGGCCGGCACCCGCCGGCTCTCCCGATCTACGTCGAGGTGGACATCAGGCAAGTTAACCAATTGGGAGCGGTAGAGGAACGACTGGCGTGGGGTGCGCTTGCTCGGATCCAGCGTGGTCTCGGTGACGGTCTGGCCGAGCAGGCTGGTGACTGAGCCCTTGATTTCGTAAGCGATATCGAAGGCGTAGATGTAGGCGATTTCTCCCGAGTGCAGGTGGCTCATGACAGGCAGTGGGCAACGACCGGGATTGGCCGCTGCCCTTGCGCTGAAGGCTACCCGCAGCCATGCGCATGGCGAACGGTTTTAGCGGGCGCTTTTATGGCCGCCCACTGCCGCCCCCCCCCGGTGCCGACTCAGCGTTGGCACTGCGGACAAAAGTAGGTGGCGCGCTGCCCGAGCACGCTGCGTTTGACCACACCCGCGCAGCGCACGCAGCCCGCCCCTGCTCGGTCATAGACCCGCAGGCTTTGCTTAAAATACCCCGGCGCCCCGTCCTCGCGCAAAAAGTCGCGCAACGTCGTCCCGCCCGACTCGATCGACGCCGCCAGCACGCGCTGAATCGCCTCTACCAAGCGGCCAAACTCGGCTCGCGTCACCTTGCCGGCCGGCCGGGTCGGCCGGATGCCCGCCATAAACAGCGCCTCGTTCGCGTAAATGTTGCCCACCCCGACCACCACCTTCGCATCCATAATAAAGGTTTTCACCGCCGCGGTTTTCTGGCGCGACTGGGCAAACAAGTATTCGGCGGTGAAGCCCGCCTCGAGCGGCTCCGGCCCCAAGTCGGCCAGCAGCGGGTGCGCTTCCGGCGTGTCGCCCGCGATCAGCAAGATGCAGCCAAAGCGGCGCGGGTCGTGAAAACGCAGTTGTTTACCCGACTCCAGCAGGATGCCGACATGATCGTGCTTCTTCCAGGCCGAGGCAGGGTCGACGATCCGCAGGCCCCCGGACATGCCCAGGTGCATCAACACCGTGCCCGCGGTGGTGCCGAACAGCAGGTATTTCGCCCGGCGGCGGGCGGAGTTGATGGTGACTCCGGCCAAGCCATCGACCGCCTCCGGCACCGGCCAGCGCAGCCGCCGCTCGCGCACGTTCACTGCGGAGATCCGCTGACCGAGCAAATACGGGGCGACCCCGCGCAACGTCGTTTCCACTTCCGGCAGTTCAGGCATTGCCAAGCGCTAACGCCCCCGTGCGGCCGGCTCAAGCCCAGCCATGGCCCGCTTGGCCACACCCGACTAACAGGCCCAACCACCTGCCTGGCTTATTCTTAAATCCGAATTCGCGCCTCCGCCCCGCTTTTTTTTAAAAACCCCTTGGCAGGCGCGACCCGACGCCTTTTCGTCCTTCTTTAATGTCCTCGTTCAAACCTGCAGTTCTTGCCCTCGAAGATGGTTCCGTGTTCCGCGGCCGCGCCTTTGGCGCTGATGCCACCATCTCGGGTGAATGCGTGTTCAACACCTCCATGACTGGCTACCAGGAGATCATCACCGATCCCTCCTATTTCGGCCAAATCGTCACCATGACCGCGCCGATGATCGGCAACTACGGGGTCAACGACGAGGACACCGAGGCCTCCGTGCCCCGCGCCAGCGGTCTGGTCGTGCGCGAACTCTCCCCGATCGTGAGCAACTGGCGCAGCCAGTCCTCCCTCGACGCCTACCTGCGCAAATACGGCATTCCTGGCATCAGCGAGGTCGACACCCGCGCCCTCACCAAAAAGCTCCGCGTCGACGGGGCCATGAAGTGCTGCCTATCGACCCTCGCGCTCACCGACGCCGAGGCGGTGGCCAAGGCCAAAGCCTGGCATGACATGGCCGGCAGCGACTACGTCAAAGACACCACCTGCAAAGAGCCCTACCTGTGGCGCGCCGATGACGCCGCCAACCACAACGCCGTCTACGTGCCCGCCGGCACCACCTTCGGCCTGCCCCACACCCCGGCCAAACGCTTCACTGTGGCCGCTTTCGATTTCGGCGCCAAACACTCCATCTTCCGCAAGCTGGTCAACCACGGCTTCGACGTAAAAGTGTTCCCCGCCACCGCCACCGCCGAGCAGATCAAAGAGCACGCCCCCGACGGCGTTTTCCTCTCCAACGGCCCTGGCGATCCCTCCGCCCTCGGCTATATCCATCGCACGGTGACCGCGCTGGTGCCGCACTACCCGATTTTCGGCATCTGCCTCGGCCACCAGATGATCACCCACGCGCTGGGCGGCACCACCTTTAAGCTCAAGTTCGGCCACCGCGGCGGCAACCAGCCGGTGAAAAACCTCGAGACCGGCAAGGTCTCCATCACCGCGCAAAACCACGGTTTCGCCACCGATCCGGCGTCGCTGGCCAAGGGCGGCGCGATCGTCACCGAGATCAACCTCAACGACAACACGGTCGAGGGCCTGCGCCACAAGGAGCTGCCGGTGTTCTCGGTGCAATACCACCCCGAAGCCGCCCCCGGCCCGAACGACGCCGACCCGCTGTTCAGCGACTTCTACAACCTGATCGAGAAGCGCAAAGCCGGTAAAATTTAACCGCGCCAAAAAGCCGCCCCAATCCGGGGCGGCTTTTTTTGTGCCCGCGCGCCTCGCTCCGGGGGTAGCAGCGAAAGTAGCGCAGACTTCCAGTCTGCTCGGGGCCAATGCAGACTGGAAGTCTGCGCTACTTCGACTCGTCGCTCCCATGAAAAAACTCCTGGTATACACCCTCCTCGCGCTCGCCAGCTGGTTTTACTGGCACGAGCCCAAAGCGACCTGGCGGGGCATGCCCGCCGCCGGAGAGCCGCTGCAAACGTCCACCGGCCTGCCGCAGCCCTTTAACCACGGCGAGCACACGATCACCCCGCTCGCCGGGTATTCGATCAAGGCGGTGGTGCTCTCCCGCCAGCGTTACCGCTACGATGCCACCGCGGAGTTGGCCCCGCTCGACCTCGCGCTCGGCTGGGGCCCGATGTCCACCGCCGCCGTGATCAACGAGCTGAACATCTCCCAGTCCGGCCGCTGGTATGAGTACTCCTGGTCCGGTGAAGAACCCCTGCCGACCGATCAGATCGCCGTGCATTCCGCCAACACCCACTGCCTGCCCGCCACCCCGGCCGTCCGCAGCCAACTGCTGGCGGTGAAGCGCCACGAGGTGGTCACCTTGGACGGTTACTTGGTCGAAGTGACCAGTCCGGGGGCTGGCAATCCCTGGCGCTCTTCGCTCAGCCGCACGGACACCCGCGGGGGCGCCTGTGAGATCCTGTGGATTACGGCGGTGCAGCGCGCCCCGCGGTAAGTGCCGCGCGGCAAGTAACGCCGCGTTTATTCCCAAAGCTAAGCGGCCGCCCGTTTCGGGAACGTAGCGGGAGCGCGGAGCGCTTTCGCTGCCCCAACTCGAAACGACTGCGTCGTCCCGCTACGCCTCGGAGCGAGCGGGCGCCCCACTTACTTATTGCCGCCGAAAAGCTTTTTCAGCCCCTCGCTGGCGGCCTTGGCCGCGCCGGCAGCGGCATCGCCGCCCTTGTTGCCGCCCTTGAGCAGGGATTCGCCCACCGCTCCGGTGATGCTGCCCAACACATTGGTCAAAACCTTGGTGGCGATCTGGTCGGGGGTGATGCCGCCCTCGGCGGTGCCGAGATCGGTCAGGGTGATCGGCGGCAGCGGCAGGGTCAGGGCGGCTGCACCTACCCCGACGGTCACCTTGACGTTTTGCAGGCGGAATTTCTTCACCTCAAATTTGATCGGCTTACCGGCGGGTTTGTCGGCCGGTGCCGGCGCGGCGCCACCGGGCAGGCCGCTGGTGAACTGCTCGATGTTGGCCAGCAGGTCCTTGATGTTATTGCGAACGATGTTGGTCTCATAAACAAACTCGGGCCCGTCGATCAGCACCTCGTTGACGATGATGTGGTCGCCGAGCAGCGAGAGCGGGGCGATGCTCACATGGGCTTGGCCCAGGGAGAACGCCTTGGGGCTTTTCCATCCGGTGGGATTGCCCACGAACAACCCCTTGAGGGTGCCCGAGCCGGTAAACGGCGAAATTGAGGTGCTCTCCAGGGTGACCGGCGTGCCGGTGACCTTCGGCGCGAAGGTGTTGACCGCCTTGGTCACGACCGAGCCGAGGAAAAAGGAGGCGACTACGCCGCCAATTACCAAAAGGGCGAACAGGCCGCCGAGAATGATCAGGAGTTTTTTCATAGGGAGTTAAGGCAGGGGAAAGTGCAGGCATTCGGGGCGGTCGCAAGCCTGCCCGCGGCGGCTTTGGCGCAAAGGATGCGTAGGCATTCCCAACCCGCGATTGGCGCTAATGAGCCGAAACAGGCAGTCTTAGCACAGACCCATGAGCACTCCATTTGTTACCATGACGGCCGATGAGGCCGCCGCCCTTATCCAAAACGGCCAGACCCTTGGCGTGAGCGGCTTCACCCCCGCCGGCGCTGCCAAAGTCGTCCCCAAGGCCCTCGCGGCACGCGCCCGGGCCGAGCATGAGGCCGGTCGCCCCTTCAAGGTCGCGATCGTCTCCGGCGCCTCCACCGGCGACTCGCTCGACGGCGAACTGGCCCGCGCCGACGCCATCTCCTGGCGCACCCCTTATCAGAGCAATAAATCCCTGCGCGAGAGCATCAACGCCGGCCGCACCCGCTTTTTCGACATGCACCTTTCCCACCTGCCCCAACAGGTGCGCAGCGGCTTCCTCGGCGACATCGACTGGGCCATCGTCGAGGCCAGCGATGTCTCCCCCTCTGGCGAAATCACCCTGACCACTTCGGTCGGCGCCTCCCCCACTTTCCTGCGCTGCGCCAAGAAGGTCATCATCGAAATCAACCGCTTCCATTCGCCCAACCTTCGCGGTTTCCACGACATCTACGAGCCGATGGACCCGCCCTTCCGCCAACCCATTCCGATTCTGCGTCCGTCTGATCGCATCGGCACCCCGACCGTAAAAATCGATCCGAGCAAGATCGTCGGCGTGGTTTATAGCGATATGCCCGACGAAAACGGCGGCTTCGAACCCGCCGACGAGACCACCGAGCGCATCGGCAACAATGTCGCCGAATTCATCGCCGGAGAACTCCACGCCGGGCGCATCCCCAAGCAGTTTCTTCCCATCCAATCCGGAGTGGGTAACATCGCCAACGCAGTCCTCGGCAGCCTCGGCGCCCACCCGGGCATCCCCGCCTTCGAGATGTACTCCGAGGTCATCCAAGACTCGGTCATCCAACTGGTGCGCACGGGCAAGGTGAAGTTTGCCACTGGTACCTCGCTGACCATCGCCAAGGAGGTGCTGCTGAAGTTCTACGACGATCTGGAGTTCTTCCGTTCCCGCATTCTGCTCCGCCCGCAAGAGATCACCAACAACCCCGAGATCGTCCGCCGTCTGGGTATCATTACCATCAACACCGCCATCGAGGTGGATATTTTTGGTAACATCAACTCGACGCACATCATGGGCAGCAACCTGATGAACGGCATCGGCGGTTCGGGCGATTTCACCCGCAACGCCCACATCTCGATCTTCACCTGCCCGTCGTCGGCCAAGGGCGGCAAAATCAGCACGATCGTGCCGCTGGTTTCCCATATGGACCACAGCGAGCACTCGGTGCAGGTGGTTGTCACGGAAAACGGCGTGGCCGACCTGCGCGGCAAGACCCCCAACGAGCGCGCCCAGTTGATCATTCAGAAGTGCGCCCACCCGCAATTCCACGACCTGCTCCAGCATTACTACGAGATGTCCAAGCAGGGTCAGACCCCGCAGACGCTCAGCCGCGCCTTCGCCTTCCACGAGCAGTTCCTGCGCAGCGGTGACATGCGCCAAACCCCGCTCGGCTAAACCCAATGCCTGTAAGGCATGGGTTGTCCGGAGGGTATCGGCAACGGAACGAGAACGAGTAGGAGTAAGAGAACGAGAACGATGGCTGGGTTCAGGGGATTGAATCGTTCTCGTTCTCTTACTCGTTCTCGTTCGTCAGGGCTGTGGCTCTCCGGCGGCCCCGAGGGGTGGAGGAGCGCCCTCCCGGCACCTTTCCCGCGCGGGACTGGGTTTAGCCCTTCCCCTGTGTAAAAAGCCCTTTTACAAATGCCCTTATGGAATTGGACTCCGTTGCCACAAGTGCCCCTTGTGCCATTGCGCTAGTGGACCAACGCACCCTCCTGACGGGCGCCACCCTGAGGCTCTCCACCAAGCTGCGCGTGGAGCACACCCGGCCCGAGCGCGTCGTCGTCAAATACCAGCCCGGCCGGCGCTATTTGGTGCTCACGCCCATCCAATGGCATGCCCTGCAGGCGTTCGAAACCGGCCAGACGGTGCCGGGGGTCTTATTGGAGTTGATCGGCCAGCGGCGCACGCTCCCGTTGCGCGAATTCTACGAGATTGTGGTCAAGGCCTTCGATGCGGGTATCCTGCAAATGGATCACCAGCCGCTGCCCCCGGTGGTCGCTGCCTCCATCTGGAAGGCGCGCACCCAGGGCCTGCCCGCCCGCTGCCTGGCCCTCATCGCCATGGCCGCCGCCAGCCTGACGATCGTCCTGCGCCCCCTGCCTCTGCCCGAACATGCCGGCCACCTCCTGCTCGGCTGGTTGTTCACCTGTCTGGCCACCAGCCTCGGCTACGTACTGGCCGCCTGCGTGGTGCGCGGCGCGGGCGGCGAAATCTATCAGCCCGCTCTGTTCTGGCGGCGCACCCTCGCCCCCCACTTCCACGTCGATCTCGGCGACATCATCATGAGTGGACGCGACGCCCAGATTGACGTCGCCCTGGTACGGCTCGCCCCGCAGTTCGCCCTTACCGCCTTGGCGACCGTTTATCTGCCCGGGGCGGTTTTCCCCCTGCTCTGTGGCTTGCTCGTACTGCTCTCCCCGCTGTGGAAGTCGCCCCTACTCGACTTGCTGCGGGCCCTCTACGGCGATGTCCGGCTGGCGATGACCTACGATTTCAAGTTCATCCAAAACCAGCTCTTTAACGTACTCATTCGTGCCCGGCTGAAGTTTGCCGATCGTCGCTTCCTGCTCATCACCACCAGCTACACTGCGGTGTGGTTTGTGATCCTGTTTTTGGGTGGCTGCGCGCTGCTTGAGGTCAATGCCCTCGAGCTGGTGCGCCGCTTCAACGACGCGGGCGGCCTGCACTTTACCGCGCTTGCCCTGCTGGCCACCTTCGGCCTGATGGCGGTCTGCACCGTGGCTGCGCTGGGCTGGATCGGCTGGAAGCACCTGCGCGAGTGGCTACGGGTCAAAAATCTCAAACGCACCCGGCCCGAATGGGTCGCGGTGGATGCGGGCAACGTCGAGGCGCTGCTGCGCCGCACCCTGCTCTTCCGCGGGCTCGCCGCCGGCGACATCGCCACCCTCGCCGCGGCGTTGACCGCCGAGGAACACGCCGCGGGCAGCATCGTGGTGCGTGAAGCCGAGCTGGGCGAAAAGCTCTACATTGTGTTTTCCGGCCGGGTCGAGGTGCTGCGCGAGCTCACGGTGGGCCGCACCGAGCCCATTGCCACGTTGCAGGAGGCGGATGTTTTCGGGGAAATCGCCCTGCTTTCTCCGGATGGCGCCCGCCGTCGTTCGGTGCGCTGCCTAACTCCCTGCGTGTTGCTCTCTTTGGGGAAGGCCGAGTTTGAGCAACTCGTGCTTTCTCGCCTCTCGCGCGCCGCCATCGAAAACGCAGTGCAAAAGATGGCGTTCCTCCAGCGCATCCCGCTCTCGCGTCACTGGAGCCCGCATGCCGTCGCCGCCTTCGCCCGCCGCACCGTTTTTCAGGACGTTCGGCTGGGCGAAACCGTGATCACCGAGGGCCGGGACAACGGTTTCTTTTACCTGATTTACGAGGGAGAAATGCGCGTGCTCAAACGCGAAAAAGTGGTTGCCAAGCTCTCCTCCGGGGACTTCTTCGGCGAGATCAGCCTGCTGCAAAACAGCCCCACCACCGCGACGATCGTGGCACATACGCCCTCGCGGAACCTGATCGTCTCCAAGAGCGACTTCCTTAGCTTCATCACCCAAGACTTTCTTATTGGCCTGCAATTTGAGGACATCAGTTCGCGGCGTTTGGGGCGGCCGATCTTCCCGCTGACGCTCAATCCGTTGCCCGACCGCTAGGCTGGCTCCCCGGAGCGCCGAGCTCCAGCTCGGTTCGCGCGGGCCCGCACCCACCTCCCGCATCCACCGCCTCGGAGCCGGGCGGGAGCTCGGCGTTCCGCAAAAACCGGGCTGCCGCCCCGCTGCCGAGGCTGCGGTCACTTTTACCTTGTCAGTCCGGAGGCGCGGCTCTGCTTTGGCCCCAACCGAACCTGCGTTCCTTCCCCCATGGCGTCCAATTACACCGAAGACTCGATCAAGACCCTCTCCCCGCTCGAACACATCCGGCTGCGTCCCGGCATGTACATCGGCCGGCTCGGCAATGGCTCCAACGTCGAGGACGGCATCTACGTTCTGCTCAAGGAGACCATCGATAACTCGATCGACGAGTTCACCATGGGCCACGGCAAGAAGATCGAAATCGAGCTCAACGAGCGCACCATCCGGGTGCGCGACTACGGCCGGGGCATCCCGCTGGGCAAACTCATCGACTGCGTCTCGATCATCAACACCGGCGCCAAATACGACAGCGAGACCTTCCAGAAGTCAGTCGGCCTCAACGGCGTCGGCCAGAAGGCGGTCAACGCCCTCTCGCGCACCTTCACCGCCCAGGCCATCCGTGAAAACGAAACGCGCATCGTCGACTTCGAGCAGGGCAAGCTGAGCAAGGACCGCAAGAACCACAAAACCGCCGAGCGCAACGGCACGATCATCACCTTCACCCCCGACGAGGCGCTCTTCGGCCAGGACTTTAAGTTCCGCCCCGAGTTCATCGAGGAGATGCTCTGGAACTATGCCTACCTCAACCGCAGTCTGACCCTCACCTTCAACGGTAAGGCCTACAAATCCGAGAACGGCCTCAAGGACCTCTTGGTGAAAAAACTCACCGGCGACACCCTTTACCCGATCGTCCACATCGAGGCCGAGGACATCGAGGTCGCTCTCACCCACGGCGCCCACTACGGCGAGGAATACTACTCCTTCGTCAACGGCCAGCACACCACCATGGGAGGCACCCACCTCGCCGCCTTCCGCGAGGCCCTGGTCGCCACCCTGCGCAACTTCTTCAAAAAAGACTACGACGCTGCCGACATCCGCCAGTCGGTCATCGCCGCGGTCTCGATCCGCGTGCAGGAGCCGGTCTTCGAGTCGCAGACCAAGACCAAGCTCGGCTCCAACGACCTCGGCCCCAAGGGCCCGACGATCCGCCAGTTCATCGGCGGTTTCCTCCAAACCCACCTCGACAACTGGCTGCATCGCAACCCCGAGGCGGCCGACGCCCTCAAGCGCAAGATCGAGGAAAGCGAGCGCGAGCGCAAAGAGCTCTCCGGCATCCGCAACCTCGCCCGCGAGCGCGCCAAAAAGGCCTCGCTGCACAACCGCAAGCTGCGCGACTGCCGCGTCCACCTCGACACCAAGGACAAACGCGCCGAGGCCAGTACGATCTTCATTGTCGAGGGCGACTCCGCCTCCGGCTCGCTTACCTCCTGCCGCGACGTGCAGACCCAGGCCGTTTTCGCGCTGAAGGGTAAACCGCTCAACACCTTCGGCCTGACCAAGAAGGTCATCTACGAAAACGAGGAATTCCACCTCCTGCAGAGCGCGCTCAACATCGAGGAGGGCATGGACGGCCTGCGTTACAACAAGGTCATCATCGCCACCGACGCCGACGTCGACGGCATGCACATCCGGTTGCTGCTGCTCTCGTTCCTCCTGCAGTTTTTCCCCGAGCTGATCACCCAGGGTCACCTGTTTATTTTGGAGACGCCGCTGTTCCGGGTGCGCAACAAGAAGGAGACGCGTTACTGTTACAGTGAGGCCGAGAAACAGGCGGCGATGATGAAGCTCGGTCAAGCGGCCGAGATCACGCGCTTCAAAGGTTTGGGTGAAGTCAGCCCGGCCGAGTTCAAGGATTTCATCGGCGAAGCCATGCGCGCCGAAAAAGTCACCCTTGACCGCCTGCACGACGTGGAAGGGCTGCTCACCTTCTACATGGGCAAAAACACGCCCGACCGGCAGGAGTTCATCATCGGAAACCTGCGGGCGGAAAAAGACCTGATCGAGGCCTGATTCCTTGTCGGGGCAGCTTCCTGTCGGCTTTAGCGCGGACCGAACAGGCGGCTGAAGTTGGCGCTGACCAGCGCGGTGAGCTCGCCCAGCGGCACCCCGCGCAAGGCAGCCAGGGCGGCGTAGGCGGCTTCAAGGTTGCCGGGGTGGTTGACCGTCGCCCCGTCGGGTCCGGTCGGAAGTTTATGCGTGCGCCAGGCCGGCGGCAGCGGCATGGCCGGGGCATCCGTCTCCACCAAAAGCCGCTCCAGCGGCACCCGCTTAAACGCCTCCAGTCGGGAGGGTTTTTTTGACATATACCCCGTTGTGTTGGTTTGCGGCGGGGGCGCCGGGGCGTCTTTGAGGAAGTAGCCGTTGAAGGAGAAATAGGCGCCGCGTGCGGCGAAGCGGGCGATCAGCTCGGCGGGTCCTCCGTAGGCGTGGAGCAAAAAGCCGCGCGCAGGCACCGGGTGCGCGTGCAACAGCTCGTCGAGCAGCCCATAGGCTTGCAGGCAGTGAATCGTCAGCGGGCGGTTCTCCGCCGTGGCCAAAGCCAGTTGCGCGAGAAAAACCTCCGCCTGCTCCCCAATCGGGGCGCGGCGCAGTCCGGCCAGGCGAGGATCGTCGGGGCGGGCCGAATCGAGAATCCAGCGGTCGAGGCCGACCTCGCCGATGGCCGCGCTGGGTTCGGCGGCGAGGCGGGCGCGCAGGGTGTCGAGCCAGCCAGGGGAACGGTTGCCCGCATCCCAGGGGTGCAGCCCGTAGCTGGGGCGCACAAAGGGGTAACGTTGCGCGAGGGCGTGGACTTGCGGCCAGTCGGTTTCACAGGTCCCGTTCACCACCATGTCGGCGATACCCAGCGTGCGGGCGGCCTCGGCGATGCGTTCCAGGTGCGGGGCGAGCGCCTCGTCCTGCAGGTGATTGTGGGCGTCGTGGAGCATGCGGCGGGGGAGCGATTAACGTTCAACATCCAACATGGAACCTTCAGCGTGCAACCGGCGGCGGGGTTGTTTGACGTTGAGAGTTGGACGTTGAATGTTGGGCGTTGCTCCGGTCAGCCACGCTTTAGCCGAGGGCGGAGCGGGCGATCGTTTGGATGTGCGTACGCACCGCAGCCAGACCGTTGCGCCGGGTGGGCGTCAGGTCGCGATTGATGCCGAGCTCGTCGAGCAGGGTCGGCTCGGTGGCCAGGACGTCGGCGGGCGTGCCGCCTTCGTACAAATCCACCAGCAGCGCGACCAGGCCTTTGACCAGCGGAGAGTCGGCCTCGAATTGGAAATGCATACCGCCATCGCGCAGCTCGCCGGCCACCCAGACCGCAGAAATGCAGCCGTTGACGCGGTGGGCGTCGGTCTTGGCCGCCTCGGGGAATGCCGGGCGGCGACGGGCGCGGTCAACGACCGCCGCCAGCCGCTCCTGCTGGTCCTCGATCACGCCGAGGTCTTCGATGAGTTGGGCTTGTTTGGCGGCGACAGTCATGGGGCGGGATGAAAGCGTAGCGCAGCCTTCCAGCCTGCGCTACTTGGGCTTAGCCGGCGGTTTCGGCGGCGAGTTGTTTTTCGAACAGGGTCTTGTCGGTCGACTTCATGTAGGCCTCGCGGGCACTGATGTGCCCGGCCGCGAGGTGCTCGCGAAGCGTGATGTCCATCGACACCATGCCCTCGGAGCGGGCGCCCTCGATGATGTTGCGAATCGCCGAAATGTTACCGCTGCGAATCGTCCCGCCGAGAGCGTCGTGGGGCAGCAGGATTTCGTGGGCGGCGATACGCCCGCCGGACACCTTTTTGCAGAGCAACTGGGAGACGATTCCGCGCAAGCAGCCGGCCAGCAGGACGCGGATCTGGTTCTGCTCGTCGGCGGGGAAAGCGTCGATGATGCGGTCGACCGTCTTGGGCGCGTTGTTGGTGTGGAGCGTGGCGAAAACGAGCATGCCCATCGAGGCGCAGCCCAAGGCTAGGCGGATCACCTCGGTCTGGCGCAGCTCGCCCACCAGGATCACGTCGGGGTCGGCGCGCATCGCGCCTTTGAGCGCGTCGTCGAAGCTCTCGGTGTGATCGCCGACCTCGCGGTGGATGACGATGGACTGCTTGTTTTGGTGAACAAACTCGATGGGGTCCTCAACGGTGATGATGTTGCGCCGGGAGGTGCTGTTAATGTGGTCGATGAGCGCGGCCAAGGTGGTGGATTTACCGCTGCCGGTCGGGCCGGTGACCAACACCAGACCCTCGCGCAGGGCGCACATTTTTTTGAGCGAAACGGGCAGGCCGAGTTCGTCGAAACTGAGGATTTTGGTGGGGATCTGGCGCAACACGGCGGCCATGCCCCAGGCGTTTTGCAGGTAATTGACGCGGTAGCGGCATTGTCCGGGGACTTCGTAGGCGAAATCCAGGTCGTTGTGTTCGAGGTAGTGTTTCCAGCGGGCGGGCGGGCAGATTTCGCGCAGGATCGACTCCATTTGCTCGGCGGTGATGGCGGGGAATTCGCTCAGGGGGACGAGTGAGCCGGAGGCGCGGGCGCGGGGCGACTGGCCGATCATCAGGTGGAGGTCGGAGCCTTTCAGCGCGTGCATGGCGCTGAGCATGTGGTTGATCGCGTTCATGGGGTGGGTGGAGCTTGGGGATTAGCGGGCGCCGGGGATCTGCTGGCGGACGAGGCGGTTGAGGATGTTGTCGGCGGCGGTCTGGTCGGAGATTTTCTTCTCCTGCCAGAGGGCGAGCACGGCGTTGTCCATCGTGATCATCCCCTCGCGGCGGTTGGTTTCGATGACGCTGGGGATGCCC
>CAMBUJ010000078.1 GCA_945871005.1 Opitutus sp. GAS368
TCATCATCTCTGGCTTAATAACGGAACCTGGTTCCTGCACTACGCCACCCACACCGGCCCCCTGAAGGGCCGCGTGCGCCGATCCCTCGGCACCAAGTCGCTCAAAATCGCCCGCGAGCGGCGAGACTCCGCCCTGTCGCACCTGTTACCCCCGAGGGCCGATGGAGGGGCTCGAGGACAGCGGCACCGAATACATTCACCACCTCTACGGGCACGGATCGGAGCATTCCTGTCTCTACACCCAAATCTACCAAACCGCCCCGGAACTCCACGACGGCCCGCGCATCCATTGGACGTTTAGCGTCTGGCTCGACGCCGGTTGGAGGAAGGGTCTCGAACTGACCGAGGAGTCCGCCCAAATCGGGATTCCTAAAATCTGGGCTGAATTTTCAGCACACGACCAGCGCTTCACCCTGAAACTGTTCAAGCAACTGGAGGTATCGTCCCCGGATGGCGTAACGGCGAAAGTTCTAAACGCTGCGTGTGCTGCCTACATCGAAGGCCGCCTCGGCCTGCTTAAAGACGGGGACGGCCCAGAGGCCTGCGTCCATGCGCTCGATTACGGTTTCTGGATGGCGCTGGGCGTGCGCGGGCTGATCCCGGAGCCCCTGGAAGCCGATGAGCCGACGAACCCACCCACCACCGCGCAATGACATACTCCATCACACCCACCCTTAGCGTAGAGCTCTTAACGCTCCCGGGCAGTGCCCAAATCCAGGTGACCTTTCCAGGTGGCAAAGGCGCGATGTTCGATCCGTCGGCCGGCGCCTGGCATCACGCCACACCGGACCCAACCACGCCGGAAACCCTACTGGCGGCCTATTCGGGGGAGGATCAACGCGAGTTAGTCGCCTATCCGTGAGTCAACTGGTGTTGACCCAACTCGAATCCCCCTCGGGCCGCGCCCTGGCGGTGGACGCGTTGCAGTCGCTAGCGGGGCGCTTTTCCGGAGAACTAGAGGACGAAAAACTACGGCAGTTCCTCACCGACCTGCTGCGCGAACAGATCCGCAATGCCGATTTGGCGGCGCTACTGGGCCGCTGGCTGAGTGCCCGCATCGACGCCGGCGACACCGGGGTGGTTTGGACCAGTCTCGCCCGCACCTTGGCCGATCAGGCCGACGCAGGGGCATTCGATGAGTTTATCCAGGAGGCCTTGTCGGTGGCGCTGGAGAACTACAAGGCGGAGTCGAATTGGTTAAAACGTACGGTGGTCGGCATGATGGTCGATCCCGGTGACGAAACCGTCGCGGTGCGCAGTGCCCTGAGTAACCTGCTGCGCGAGCAGTCGCGGCAGAAAAACCACCCGCTCAACCGAAAACTGGACGCGGCGGTGCGCGACTATGCCCAACGCCTGACGGACAAGGAAGGCGCAGCCCTTCAAGCACTCCAAGCGATGCAAGAGCGCCTCGCTGACCACGCTGACCTGGAACAGGTGGTCGGTCACCTGCTGACGGACCTCCGTGAGCTCGTGCAAAGCCGCCTCGAATCAGAACCGGAGGAGGTGGGTGTGATGCTGGAGAACGTCATCGAGCGCGGGGTGGCCAAGCTGAAGGCCGACACCGAGGCACAGCAAAAGTTGGATGCCTGGGCGCGGTCGGCGCTTCAGGACATGGTGACACGTTACCACTCGGTCATCGGGGCGACGGCTCGCGACTCCATCGACCGGCTGCAAAACGAGGAACTGGTGGTGCAGTTGGAAAGCAAAGTCGGCCACGACCTCCAATACATCCGCCTCAACGGTGCCATGGTGGGCGCACTGGTCGGCATCGCCATAGCCGGCGGTCGTTGGCTGCTGCGGTAAGGTAGCGCAGGCGGCGGAAAAATCGGCCATAATCGACTGGCTTCGCGTGGGGAGCCACACCCTGCACCCACGGCTGTCCAACCCCCTCAGGTACTCTGGGCGACATCACCATGCTCACCATCGTCGATAAGCTCATCATTTCCAAAAATGCCCAGGCGTGGCTCGCGAACCGGGACCTGATCCCGCTTGATTGGGATGAACTCCCGCGTTTTCCCGATCCCTTGATCCCGGTGTGGGCGGTGACCGAAGAGGCACGTTTTAACCGGTTGCCAATAGATGCCGAAATGCGTGCGGGACTGTACCGCTTCGCTTACGACCGGGACGAAACCAGTAACTGGGCCTTCGTCCCCGGCCCGGAAGACCGCGTTTGGATGGTCCACGTCCGGCGCCACTCACCCGACCTCAACTGACCCTCCGGCCCCGGGGTTGGGCGATTTGCCCAGCCTGCTCCCACTGCCACCCTCTGCGCACCTGCTCATCTCCCCCACCCGACCACCCATGACTCTCGAAATCTCCGAACAGACGATCACCTTTGGCCCCTTCGTAACCGAGCACTTCCAACGCCACGCGGACGAGCGTATGCGCGAGTGGTTCCTTGGCCAGATCACCGTGGACATCATCCCGCAGCTCACCGGTCCGGTCCTCTCCGTCAAGGGCCGGGTCTATTCCGACTACGACAAGGAGCGCCACGTCGGCCCCTACAGTATCGTTAAGTTCGCGTATGAGTTTGACCTGGAGTTCACCTCGGCGGACGAAACCGAACGGGTTCAGGGAAGCATTGACCTGCGCGAGGTTGGCCAACCGCTCAACTGTTGGCTCAGGATCGACAACGTGCGGACGCGCAAGGAGGCCACCGAACTAAAGGAGCGCGAACTCGCCGCCCTGCGCGCCACGGCCGACCATGACATCACGATCGGCGACCCGCGCTTCGACCTGGTGCCCTACGCCGTACAGTACGCCAGCGGGGCGAGAACGCTCGAAGAGGGCACGACCTTCGGCCCCTTTCAAACGGAGTATTTTCAGCACGCGGTAGACGACCAGTTCCGCGCCGACCTCTTTGCCTTTGTGCGCAGCCACATCGTCCCGCGCATTCGGGGCAAGGAGCCGGTGATAAAAGGCGAAGTCTATGCACCCTATGACCAGGATCGGCACCTGGGCCCAATGAGTGTCCTCAAAAACCGCTACCAGGTCTGGTTCTCGTTCATTTCCCCTGAGGGCGAGGAGAGTGTCAGCGGACGGTTAATTTACGACCGTGCCAGTGGGAGTTTTTCCCCTGGCAGAGAAAAGCTCCACTGGGATAGCGCCTCGGATAACGCGAGCTCCGCTCGGATGCGCAACCGCGTTGCCCGCATCGCCTACCGCTACAACCAAGGGCAGCGTAAAATCCTCTGCCCGTTCTGTGGTAACGGCCTGCTGGAATTTGACTGCAACGAGGGCGACGATTGGGGGTATTTTAACTGCCGCGCGGCCGACCGTTGCATTTTCAAAGGGAGTATCACGCTAGAAGCACCGGTTGTGGTCGGGCAGGCCGAGGCGAGTGAATAGGACGACGATGTCCTGCTCAGAGGTAATATAACGCGGATCGGGGACTGTTACTGGAAATGGGGGGCTCCGGACTTTAACTTACGTCAGCGACATCGGCGGACTTCGGCGTGACTGTTAGCAAAAAAGGCCGTTTTTGTTAGCAGAGGAGACCCATCCGGAAAACAAAAAGCCCTGTAACCTTTTGGGCTACAGGGCTATCCCTTAAAATGGAGCAGGCGAAGAGACTCGAACTCTCGATTCGAGACAGGCCCTAAGCTCTTCCGTAAATAGGCTAAAATCAACGATTGGCGGCCTTGACAACCTTTGGCGTTGTTACCACTAGTGTTACCACTTTATGGCAACGGTCCTAAAACGCCCCCGCTCCCCTTTTTGGTTTGGCTACTTTACCGACGACAAGGGACGCCGCCGCCAACGCTCCACCAAGGAAACCGACCGAAACGCCGCCCTTGCCGTAGTCGAACGCTGGCAACGGCAAGCCGACACCCTCGCATCTGGCCCCGCCGATGCGCTCACCCTGCCAAACTCGGCTGCCCTGCTTGAATCCATTGTGACGCTCACCCAACGGGTAAAGACCCGAGAGCTAACCCTAGCCGATGCACAGGGCTTTATGTCCGATCTTCTCGCCGCATCCGGTCAAGACCGCCTCAAAACAGAAACAACCCGTGAGTTTCTGGCGGTCTTTATCAGCGAAAAGACCAAAGCACGCGCCAACGGCACAGCACTACGCTACAAACGCATTATCGAAGACTTTGCGGCATTTATGGGGAAACGTGCCGATATGCCACTTGCTAACGTCTCCGTGCGCGACGTGGAGGGGTTTCGCGACCGTGAGCTTGAACGGGGAATGTCCAACGCCTCGGCAAACATGGCGGTCAAAGTCCTGCGCGTGCCGTTTAACAAAGCCCGTGCGCAAGGAATCATAACGACCAACCCCGCCGAAGCTGTGGACTTGCTAGGCCACGACGCCGCCGAACGCCGCGTTTTTTCCCTCGCCGAACTGCGCGACGTTTTCGCCGCCGCCGACAATGACTGGCGAACCATGATCTTGCTCGGCTACCACCTCGGCTTCCGCATCCAAGACGCCGCCTCGCTGCGCTGGAATCAAATCGACCTAGACCGAGGTGTCGTCGTCATGCGACCCGCCAAAGAAGCCCGCCACCGCAAGGCCCACAAAAAGGAAACCGTCCTCACCGCCGAAATCCTCGAATGGCTCCGCCCCCGCCAAGGCGTCGGCACCGCTCCGGTTTGCCCAACGCTCCACGGCAGAAAGAGCGGGGGCTGCAACGGTCTATCCCTCACCTTTCGCCGCCTGCTCAAAACCGCCGACATCAAATTTGCTGACGTGTCCGGCGAAGGGGCGAACAAGGCGTTTTTCGATCTCGGGTTTCATGCCCTCCGCCATTCCTGCGTTTCCGCCGCCGCCAACGCTGGCGTAAGCGAGGAAATCCGCCGCGAACACGTCGGGCACGCCTCCGACGCTCACCGCGCCTATACCCACCACGAAACCGAGACGATGCGTGCCGCCCTCTCTGCCGTGCCCCGCATCACCCCCAAGCCTGTCCAACCTGCCGCCACCGCATGAAAAAGTCCCTCAAACAATCGACCATTGATGCAATCGAACGAGCCGCGATGAAGGGCGATGTTAAGGCCGTCGATAGGCTCAACAAGAAACTAGATAAAATCGAAGAGACGAAATCACGGGCCCGAAAACGCCCTGTAAAAATAGACCGCTGGAGAGGCGACGAAAAGCCTAGTGGGCCGAACCCAATTGAGCTTATGCGCACCAAAGAAGGGCGATCTAAACTAAGCGCACTTGCTGAGGAAAATAAGCGACGGTGGTCTATACTGGGCAGTGCGGACGATGCCGAAGCACGGTTAAAGCTATTCGCCGCTACGCTCAGTCTTGAATGGGAAAGTGATTTCCCCTCCTCCGAACGGGGAACACCCGCCGAACGCGATCTATCTGATGCAGCCTTTCGTCTTCACTGCCTACGTGAAGCCCATAAACGGGAAGACCTAGAAACCGCATCATGCCACCTCTACGCGTTAGGCCAATTTGTTGAAAGGCTACGCGTTCGGGTAATGGAAAGTTTAAGTCGATTAGGAAAAGCACCCCAAAAAGTGATTGTATTTCAATTACTTGATGATGCTTACGCCGAGTTTCAGAGAAAGAAAGAGAGAGGGGTTGATTTCTCGGCTAATGCCATTTGGAGCCATGTTCCCGAGGTCGATAAAATTAAGCCCAAAACGAGAGAGAACTGGTTTACCCGATGGAAAAAAGAGCGTGCCGTTAAATGAGTTTAAAATGATTCCCGACAAGCCATGTCGGGAACTCGTCCTTTCGACATAGAAGCCGCAGGGAATGGTTGTGGGTGGCATGGCTCACAACCAACCAACCCAACACCCTCACCTCGACGGCTCGAACAAAGCCGTTTTCGATCTGCAAACATGGATTCGCCTGCCCCGTGCTGGGGCACGCTGTCCGATCTCGGGACTTTCCCGCTCGACGCTTGCCGAGCTGGTTCGCCCCTGCCCCCGTAACGAGTTCACGCCACTAGTGGAAAGCCGCTTGCTCAAACGCAAAGGCGCACAGCGTGGCGTCTTGCTCATTAACAAGGCGAGCCTGCTTGGCTTCATTAACGACCAACCCGCACCCGCTCGCGGCGATTACGAAAAGGAGGCCGCATGATAACCGACCACACCGACGAGGCACTTGCGGACGAAGTCCGGCCCCAAACACAGGAAAGCCCCGCCGCGCTAACGGCAGGGGCTCAACAGTCCCTATCAGATACCTCCCAAACTGCCGCCACCGCTGCCCAAGGTCAAGACGGCTTACCGACCGCTAACGCGGTCCGGCTGTGCCTGCTGCGCCAACGCCACAGGCAGCGGCACGCCGCGCAGCTACGCCAGCGCCTCGCCGACGCCGTAGCCGCGTTCAACGAGTGCGAGCACGCCACCGCCGCCGAACGCCTGCAAGGTGTCGCACAGTTAAATCAAATCCGCGCCGAACTCGCAGCCGCAGAGGGTCGCACCGTGCCGCAAGGCGGAAAGGCCAAGCGATGAGCCCCAACGAATCACCTTTCGACCTCGCCGCCGTAATGGTTTCGACGTTCGCCAACGCGCAAACCACTACGCCAAGGAACCACCGCCCAGTTTTGGATGAGCTCGAAGAAATCCGCAACGGCACCCACCGCGCCGACATTGCCGCCGTTCGCTCGGCTTACGCACAGGGCGGCAGGGATGCCGCCGCGCCGCTCAAGAAAGCCCTGCCCTGCTTCACTGCTGCGGGGACGTTCACCCGACGCGCCAACGATGCCATTGAAACTCGCTCGGGCTTAATTGTCGCCGATCTGGACGGCCTCAAAAACGAACGGCTCGCCGCCGTCCGCGCCCAAATCGAAGCCGATCCGTTCACCCTCGCCGTTTTCACCTCACCCACAGGGACAGGGCTAAAAGTGCTTTATAGGTGCAACCTCACGCGCCCGCACGCCGAAGCGTTCACGGCAATGGGTGCCCACGTTCTGGCACTCACTGGCGAACGAATCGACGAAAGCGGCAGTGACTTGGCGCGCCTGTGCTTCGTGTCAGACGACCCCGCTCTGTTTATTAACGCCGCCGCCCAAGTGCTGCCCGCCGCGCCTGCTGCAACTCTGGAGGCGGAGCCCAAGCCCGAAGCCCCCGATCTGCTGGACTCGCTGGACAAAGCGCACAACAAGCCGGACGCCGAAACGGTCGCCGCGCTGCTGGCCTGCATCCCGCCCCGCCCCGAATACGGGCAATGGCTCCGCATCGCCTCGGCTGTTTGGGACGCTCTCGGAGAGTTTGCAGGGTGTGCCGCCCTCGAAGCGTGGAGCCCCGAGGAAATCCCCAACGAATACCGCAGCAAATACCGCCACCGACTGCCCACCGTCCGCGCTGGCACCCTGTTTCATATCGCGAAGGAACACGCCCCCGAGCGTGTCGCCGCGATCAAATCAGGCGTCGGAGCGTCGGGCTGGTTCCCTGCTGCAACGTGGGGCGAATCGTTCGCCGCTGCATGGCGTGCCGCGCTCGACGCCGACGCCACCACCCCGCGCCCTGCTCTCGCCGTCCGACTGCTCACCACGGAGGCGGACAAGCTCGCCCGCAGAGGCTTCCCCCCTGCCGAGCTAACCGCCGCACGGGCGCGACTGGTTGAACTCGCCGCCGCTGTCTCGGCATCTGGGGACAAGTTCGCCGCCGCTGAGCTGGAGGGCATCGGCTGCAAGTTGCTGGGGGTCGGAAAAGTCGTCTTCCGTGCTGCCGTGAAGTCTCACACCGAGGCCAAGCAAGCGGAGGCGGAGGCAGTCGCACAGGCGCGAGCCCTCGAAGCTCTCGACGGTGAGACGGGCGAAAAACCACTTTTTTTCGACGGCTCGTCATATTATCTCAACGCGCAAGGGGCTTATGGGAAGATCTGTCGCGAAGATGCACGGTTGCACATCAACCTTGCCGGACTCTCGAAATCGGGCGATCCGAGCCCCTGCGATGCCAAGTTGCACGAGCTGCAAACGAGGAACCGCGTGGACTACGCGGGCCCGCTCTGTGGCCGTCCCGCTGGCCTGCATAACGAGAACGGGCTGCGCGTGCTGGCGACCCGTGGCCCGACGATAATTGAAACCAAGGCGGGCGCGTGGCCCGTGATTGATTCCCTGCTGTCTAACCTGCTGGGGCGTGCGGCTGGCGATGCTCACGCCGAAACGCAAAAAGCCCTTTTGCTGGCATGGGTAAAAACGGGGCGGGACGCTCTCCGACACCCCTCCGAACACCGCCCCGCCCAAGTTCTCGCACTAGTTGGCCCGCCTGACTGCGGAAAGTCTCTGCTGCAATCGGCGATCCTCACCCCCGCCCTTGGGGGGCGTTGTGCCGATCCTGGCCTTTTCTTCACAGGTCAAACCACGTTCAACGCTGACTTATGGGGAGCCGAACACCTCGCCATCGGGGACAAGGCTCTCGACGTAAACGGCTCGCAGCGTTCAGAGCTACGCAACGAGCTAAAGCGTGTCGCCGCCGAGCCCACCTACCCCTTGCACGGGAAGGGGCGCGACGGGCTCACCTTCCGCCCCGTGTGGCGTGTGTCACTGTCCGCAAACGATGACACCGAGAGCGCAAGCAACCTGCCAACATTGGACGCGAGCTTTGCCGATAAAATCATTTACCTTAAATGCTACCTTCCGCCCGCGCCGTTCTACTCGGCACAGGCGGCAGGCGAACGAGAGCGGTTCTCCGCAGCGATCCGCAACGAGCTCCCCGCTTTCCTGCATTTCGTGGACGCCTTCGAGATACCCGCGAAGCTGCGCAAGGGGCGGTTCGGCGTGACCGAGTGGCACCACCCCGCCGTGCTGGCGTTGCTGGGTGAGGGCGACCCGCTCCGACCGTTCGCCGATCTGCTAGAGGCTTGGGTTGATACTTGGCCCGAAAACGTAGGGTTTCAGCTTCTGCCCACAATCGAGTTGTTTCGGATACTGGACACCGAAGCCCACGGCGGGCTTGCACGGCAAAGGCTGTGTTATAGCCCGAAACACCTCGGGCACCTACTGGCCAAACTCGCAGAGAAACCCGACTGGCGCGGGCGATTGTCGCACGCCACCAAGCGGGCAGGCGGTCGAACCGTGAACCGCTCGCAAGCCTGCTGGCGAATCGAACGGGAGGATTTGCTATAAAACCGAGGTGTCGGACTTGAAAGTTCAACCCTCCGCACCCTCCGCAGGATATCAATCACCAAGTGCGGAGGGTGCGGAGGGTGCAACTATCTACATCTAATGTCATGGGAAAAATAAAAGGGGGTAATAATATATTATACAGGGAAGAACTCGGGAGTTTCACCCTCCGCACCCTCCGCAGTCTCTCTCCCTGCAACCGTTACCCCGTTACCCCGTGCCGCCGCCTGCTTGTTATGCGCGGAGGCTAGAGGGGGGGCCATGTGCGGGTTCCCGCCCTACGCTCGCCCACCGAATGTGTCACAAACAAATACCGCCGCGAAATTCAGGCAAATTTTGAGCCTTTTACCCAATTAAACCACCGATTCCGCCAATGAACCCCTCTCCCGCCCCCCGTCTCTCCGAACGCCAACTTGCCGCCGCTGCTGGCAGGTCTGCCCGTTACGTCCGCCAAGCTCGCCGCGTTGGGCTAGTCACGCCCGCCGCAGAGGTAAACGGGCGTTTCGTGTATGACCTCGAAGCCGTCGCCCAAATCAAAGCAATCTGCCGCCCCGTGTTCGGGAGCGGAACCGCACCCCAACGGCAAAAGCGTTTCCCCACCGCTGCGGCAATGTTCCCCAATGCTGCCAGCCCCGAGGCTGCACAGGCTGCTTTCGACCGTCTAAAGGCCCAACGCGCCGCCGCCAAGCTACGCCACAGGGGCGAGGATTTGCTGTGACCGCCGCGCCCGCTCCCGCTGTCAAAATTAGCCGTTGCTACATACGCATAATAGTGTATTCATATTTCAATGACAAAACCATATCTCATCCCCGCTTCGCTACTCGAACGCTTCGCCGCTCACTGCAAGGCCCGCGCCACCTTCGCCCCCGTTCTCGCCTCTGGCCTTATCTCCCCCTGCCGCCTCCGCCCCGTCCTGCTCTCCCCTAAATCGCTGCTTGTGTTCAACGCTTACCGGAACCTCTCGAAATGAACACCCCCGAGCCCAAAACCCTTTTGTCCGAGGCTGAGCTTGCTGGGGCGTCCCGCCGCTCCCCCGCCTTCATTCGTTGCGCCCGCGTAGCTGGGCAAATCCGCCCTGCTGCCATCACTGGCCGCGCCTACCTCTACGACGCCGCCACCGTGGACGCCGTGGGGCGAATCGCTGTGCCTGTGATGACCCGCGCCCGTGTCATCGGCTTACACGCCCCGAGACTTTCCCGCCCGTAACCAACCACAAACCAACATCAACGCCCCCCCCCCGCCATGTTAAGAAAAGCCAACACCACCACCGCCAAGCGTCCCGACCTCTCGGGCAATTTGCCGCCGTTCTTCGTTCAGCGTGCCGCCATCGCCGAGCGCATCGCCACTGCTGAGAAACAACTGCGCGACCTAGCCGCACAGTCCGAGGCACTACTTGCCGACCCGAGCACAGGCCCGACGCTAACGGCTGACCTGTCCCGCCTCGAAGGCGAAAGCCAAGCCCTCGGGAAGATGATTGCCAGCGACCGCCGCCGCATGGAGGCGATGGACAAGACGGAGTTCGCCCCCGCCGCCCAAAAACTCGTCTCAAGTCTCGGGACTGCCCGCGCCGCTGTGCTCGCAGCACTAGCCGAGGCGGTCTCGTTGCGTGTCTCGCCGTGGTTAATGAGCGGCAAGGGCGACCTCGGCGACCTAGAGACGCAGAAGGGCGACCTCGAACGCCTCGTTAATCGCTCGCACCTACTCACCGATGAGCGCGACCGCCAAACGGCCCTGTTCGCCCCCTGTGCCACCGTCTCGGAGTGGTTGCACCTGCTGCCCGTTATCCTTGCCGAGATAAAGGCAACCGAGGCCCGCCTGTCTCTCGCGCTGGCACTCGCAGAGGACACCGCCAAGCCTTACCAACCCGAGGACTTCGACCGCCACAACAACGCACCCCCGAAAGCGTCCAAGCGGTTAAACCTCTTTTTCAATCCGCCGCCGTCCCGCTCATCGCTTATCTGCAAACACCGCGACGCCGTGCTGTTCTTCAATTTGAGGAAAGCCGCCGCGATCCGTGAAGGCGTGACCGCGCTGGAATTTGAGCAAATGAACGGCACGCCCTCCGACCTGCGGAAGAAACTCGACGCAGAGCTTAAGGGGCAAGGGCTCCCTGCCGCCACCACCGAGGAAATCTCTAGGGCTTTCGATGAAGTCGATACCGTGAGCCCCCCCGCCAAAAAAGCCGCATAACTAAACACCTTCCCCAGTGTGACCCACTGGGGCTTAACACAAGCGGGGCGTGTCGCCCGTCTCTGGCTCAAACCGGAGGCGGGCGTTTTCGTGTCCACGGGGAACGATTCATTGGAGAAAGAAGCCTTACATTTGATCGGCAGCCGAACTATTCGCCAAGGACTTAACCGTTTTAGACTTAATGGTTAGGGCGCAACGCCCTGTCTTTAAGTACTTCGCCTGAAGTCGCACAAAGACTTCGGGCGTATCCCATTCACTTATTCCGATAACCGAGTTTATCTGAGTAGGTTCACCATAGCGGGCCTGTGTCGCGTTAAAAACGTGATCAAACGCTCTCGCCTCAAAGCTAGCAAATACCTCAGAAAACAAGGCCCGCTCAGCTAGAGCGCGAGTGACCCCTGATTTCATAAGCTTAAAATCTTGTTCTGATTGTATGGCGAAAAACAGAACAATTTGGGCATCAACGTTTGCCACGCTATCTTGTAGCGTAGCCGAATACATCTGCCCCATGCTAACGCCTGAGACATTCGGGGGCTGAACTATCACCGCACGGCTAGCTTCATTTAATTCCACCTGAGGCACGCCGCCCCGCTCAGCCCATCGACCACCGGGCTTATAGAGGGAAAGAAACGTTGATGTGCCTACACCGAAAGGAACCCCCTTGAAGGACGGAGGTGTTTTTTGCGCAAATACAAGGGCAGGTAGTGCGATCAACAGCAGTATGATTTTTTTCATGTTTACCGAGTTTTAATGCCCTTCTTACCCCTGCCGCTTGCGCCACGTGCGAAGCGAAGAAAAGAGACAATTGATGAATTAACTAGGGCGAATCCCTCGGCTAGCAACACTTCACAGCCCAATGCGCACTCGGGCGCTTTTAACTGTCCACGGGTCGCACCTGCTGCCGTTCAATCTCTGCCCGTTAAAACGTCCGCGCTATCTGCGTTAATGGGCGGACTGTTACCACTAAGGCCCCTTTTTGTTACCACTCAAACGACCGCCGAAAAACAAAAAGCCCTGTAACCTTTTGGGCTACAGGGCTATCCCTTAAAATGGAGCAGGCGAAGAGACTCGAACTCTCGACGTCCACCTTGGCAAGGTGGTGCTCTACCAACTGAGCTACGCCTGCGTGAGAGAGGTGGAGAACAAGAATTCCCCACCCACTCGTCAACACCTATTTTACTAAATTTACAGAACCTCCAAATCAAAGATCTGCTGGTTGCGAATTCGCAGCGGCAGGGGCACCAACTGGGCACTCTCCCAGAGGGGAACCGCCTCCTCGCTGAGCAAATAATGCAGCCCGGCCTGCAGCCGTTTGGCCGCCTCCTTGCGGAATACCAGGTACACCGGCAAACGAATCGGGTAGTCGCCCGTGTAGAGGTTGTCCGCAGTGGGCCCAAAGGCTACCTCGGCCCCGCCCCGGGCTACCAGCAGCGCCTTCAACTGCGGCTGGTTGGCCGGTAGCACCGGCAACACCGCCAACCCGCCCTCTTCTCCCAGAATACGCGTCATGCTTTCGGCCATACTCGCCTGCACCCCCACCGTCGGCCGCAACGCCGGCGCCGCCAGCACCGTGTACCGAAACAAATCATACGTCAGCCCGCCGCTCGCCCCGAGCAGGTTGGGCAAAATATTGCGGTGGGCCCACTCGCCGGCCACGCCCAGGTCCCGCCAGCGCTTCAGCCCCGACTGGGCAATGTCCCCGTAAATCATGTTGAGCTGCTCAAAGGTGATCTGGCTGAGCGGCAAGCCGGTCGGCACCACCACCACCGCCGTCTGATAAGCCACCGGCCAAGCCACATAGGGCGCCCCCGGCAACTTCTCGTTGGGCGAAAAATACACCACCGCCACATCGGCCTGTCCGCTTTCCAACTTCTCCATCCCGGCGCGACTGCCCTCCAACTTCAGGGTCAGCCCGAGTTCGTTGCGCTTCGAGTGAGCCGCCAGTGCCGAGGTAAAGTCGGGCCCGAGCAGATCGGAACCGACGACGCGCACCTCGGCGCGACTCACCGACAAACTCAGAGCAGTGACCAAAAGTAACGAGAGGGGGCGCATAGCGTTAAGTGGGGCCGAGAAAACGATCACTCGCGCACGGAGGCAACCCCTAAGCCCACGGCCCGCTGCGCAGCGGGCGAGTCCCGCTTTGCCTGAAAAGGAGCGCGGAGCTCCAGCTCGGCTCGGGCCTCTCGCCGCCCCCCAGACACGGCGATCAGCCAGCGGCAACAAAGCCGAGCTGGAGCTCGGCGCTCCGCCACACACCTCAGCCGTCGATCACGTCGAGCTCGGGCCATTGGGCCAGTTTGCGATGCAGGGTGCGCCGGCTGATCCCCATCAGCTCCGCAGCCTGGGTGCGGTTGCCCCGGGCCTTGATCAGCGCCTCGCGCAACAAGCGCCGCTCACTCTGCTCGACCGAGAGCGACCCTCCTCCCAGCGCCGCCCCAACCGGCCCGTCGCGGTCCGCCCCCGAGAGCGCCATGGGCAGCGCAGCGCCGTTGGCGGGGGCCGGCAAGGCGAGGCGTTCTCCGCGGAAACGCGCCTCGAGGTCGTATTCGGTCAACTTGGCGCCGCGGTGCAGCACCACCGCGTTCTCTGTAAAATTGCGCAGCTCGCGGATGTTACCCGGCCAAGGGTAGGCTTGCAGGTAGCGCAACGCCCCCGGCTCCAGCGTGAGCGCGGGCACGCCGTTTTCCCGGGCGAAAAACTTGAGGTAATGCGCCAGCAGCAGCGGGATGTCGTCGGGGCGCTCGCGCAGCGACGGCAGGGTAATGCGCACCACGTTGAGGCGAAAAAACAGGTCTTCGCGAAACTTCCCCTCGCGCACCATTTTCTCCAGGTCGCGG
>CAMBUJ010000079.1 GCA_945871005.1 Opitutus sp. GAS368
TCCGAAACGTAGCGGGATCGCGAAGCGATTTCGATGCTCGTCCGCTCCTCAGCTCGCCCACCCCCAAACATCGAAACGACTCCGTCGTCCCGCTACGCCCCGGAGCCCACGCCGCGCTCCGATACTCCGAAACGTAGCGGGATCGCGAAGCGATTTCGAGGCTCGCCCGCTCCTCCGCTTGCCCACCCCCAAACTCCGAAACGACTCCGTCGTCCCGCTACGCCCCGGAACCCTCTTCGCGCCCTGATACTCCGAAACGTAGCGGGATCGCGGAGCGATTTTAATCCGCGATCGGAAAAATTAACCGCACCCAGCAGCCTCCATTGCCCCCGCACTCCGCTTCACTGCGGCCGCCACGGCTCCATCAGCCGCCAGATCAGCCCGGTGCGGAGATTTTCCGCCATCAGCAGGGTGATGCCCTGATCAATCCCAATAACGTCGGTGCCCACCCAGCCGGTCTGGGGGTTAAACGCATCGGCGAAACCGTAGGGGCCGTAGATTTTTTCGCCCCACCGGGTGTGCAGCTCGCGCAGCACCGCCAAACAGTCCCCCGGCACGAAGGGCAGCGAACCGGCCGCCGCACACGGCACCACCGTGCCGTCAATGCGCGGATCGACTTCGCCCGGCCGCACCGCCGGCCCGCCCCAGTCGATGTAGCCAGCCGCCCCGTCCGAGGAGGTCAGCCCCCACACGTTCTCCTCGTAGCCGGGAAAGCGCGCGCGCTGGTCGAGGCAAAACTGCTTTTGCGCCCGCGTGGCCGCACAGGCGTTGGCAAAAAAGTTAATCCCGCTGACCGGGTCGGTATAACCGCGCCAGTCCAGCCACGCCTGGGGAAACTGATGCACAAAGAGCGGGGGATGCTGGAGAAACCGCTCGCCCGCATAGTCCACCCACGGCGCGCGCCGCCATGCCTGCCAGGTCGCGGCCGGCGCCGGGCGACTCGCCCCGTGGACAGCGAACCAGGTCATCCCGTAGTGCTCCGAATACTGATCCCAATAGTAGGGCATCAGCCCGTGCTCCGGCGTCCAGCCGTGGCGAATGCGACCGCCCGCATCCACCAGCCACGGCCAATCGACGCGGGCTTCGATCGCCTGGGCCAACTCGGCGACCACCCCGCCGAAGTAGCGTCCGGCCGCCAGGGCGCCAAACACCGCCAGGGCCGTGTCGATGCTCGATGCCTCGCAGTTCCACGCCCGCGTGCTGGTACGCATGTCCACGAAGTGGAAAAAGAAGCCGTGCTCGTGAGGCACGTCGCGCCAGAGGGTGCGCAGCACGCGTTCGGCGCAGGCGCGGCACTCGGCCCGCGACTCCCAACCGCGCTCGGCGCCAATCACCAGGGCGGTCAGGCCGAAACCCACCGCGGCGATACTGGCCATCTCCCCCGGGAGGGAACCGTCGGCCTTGGCCCGGTCGGGAATCAAGCCGGTGTGCGGATGCGCCGTGTCGAAAAAATACCGAAAAGCCCGCCGCTCCATGTCCTCGAGGAAAAGGTCATCGGTCATGGGCCGAAGTAAGCCCCCAGGCCGCCCCCGAGGCAAGCCCGCGCCTTGCCCGTCCCGGCCCGACTGCAGGGCAACAGGGCCGCCGCCCAGCGGTCCCGGCGGGGACCGAAAAAACACACCCTGTGGCAACCTAAAAAAGTGAAAAACTTATCCGCATCTCGATTGTGAATAACTTGGGGGAAACTTGCGCTTGAATCTCCCAGCGCCTTACCCGTTATTCGCCCCCCGCTAATTTCACCGGATCGCTCCGTTGGCTCTTTGACACGTCCTCGTCCGATCCGTCTGCCGCACGCCCCGCCAGAAAAAGTTTATCCCGCTCATAACGAGCTGGTTAAACCAAAACCCTTGCGCCGCCCACATTAACGGTGGCGCGCCCTCCTTTTGGCGCCCAACGTGCTGAGCAGATTTGATCCCGAAGACGTAGCCCCGAACCACCACTCCGCGCCTCGTGTGAATAATCTCTAGTTTTGTCCGTTTCCGGTCCTTTTTCCATGCCTCCTGTACTCACCTCCCCGAACCTTTGGGAAATCGTCAAAAGCGATTTCAAAGGACTCTTTCCGGAGGATGTCTATCAACTCTGGTTCGAGCCGATCACCTGCCTCGAAGCAACGGAGGATGCACTGACCCTCGGGGTACCCAACGACTTCGCCGCGATCTGGATTAACGACAACTATCTCGACCTGATCGTCCAGCGCCTCCGGCTCACCGCCGGCCGGGTGATCACCGTCAAGTTGAAGAAATCCGGCGCCCCGGCCGAGTCGGCCAGCGCCAGCGAGTCTGCTCCGTCCCCGCGCGCCAAGCCGGCCGCCGCCAAACGAACCGCCCGCTACGACGAGCGCGGCAGCGGCGCCTACATCGGCTCGCTCAACCCGCGTAACACCTTTGAGACCTTCGTGGTCGGCTCCAACTGCCAGATGGCCCACGCCGCCGCCATGGCCGTGGCCCAGTCCCCCGCGCAGGCCTACAACCCGCTCTTCCTTTACGGCGATACCGGCCTGGGCAAAACCCACCTGATGCACGCCATCGGCCACGCGATTTTGCGCGCCAAGCCCGATGCCAAGGTCGCCTACCTGTCCACAGAAAAGTTCACCAACGACTTCATCCAGGCGTTGCAGGAGAACTCGTTAACCAAGTTCCGCCAGCGCTACCGCAGCGTCGACGTGCTGCTGATCGACGACGTCCAGTTCCTCGCCGGCAAAGAGCGCATCCAGGAGGAGTTCTTCCACACCTTTAACGACCTGTTCGAGTCGGGCAAACAGATCATCCTCTCGAGCGACCGCCGCGCCGCCGACATCCAAAAACTCGAGGCCCGCTTGGTTTCCCGCTTCGAATGGGGACTTCCAGCCGACATCCAGGCGCCCGATTTCGAAACGCGCCTGGCGATCCTGCGCACCAAAGCGGCAACCCTCAAGTTCGACATCCCCGCCAACGTCGCCAACTTCGTCGCCCTCCACATCTCCAAAAACATCCGCCGCCTCGAAGGCGCGCTGATCAAGGTGGCCAGCTACGCCACCCTCACCGGCAAGGTCATCGACCTGCCGGCCACCGAGATGCTGCTCCAGGATGTGCTCATGGAGCAGGCCCAGAACCAGCTGACCATTGAGATCATCCAGAAACGCGTGGCCGATCACTACCAGATCCGCCACAGCGACATGACCAGCAAGCGCCGGCCCAACAACATCGCCATCCCCCGCCAGATCGCGATGTACCTGAGCCGCACCCTGACCAAGCACTCGTTGCAGGATATCGGTGATGCCTTCGGTGGCCGCGACCACGGCACGGTGATCCACGCCTGCAAATCGGTGGACAACATGATGGAGCAAGACACCACCGCCCGCGGTGCCATCGAGTTCCTGCGCTCCCAGCTCAGCCGCTGAGCGGGAAGCGCGGAGGCGGATGAAAAGTAGCGCAGACGTCCAGTCTGCTCAGATCGGGCAATGCACGCTGGAAGCCTGCGCTACGCCGGCCCAGTTGCGGCAAAGGAATTATTAACTTCCGCTGCTTTAGCCAAAAGAGATGTACTTGGATTAAGATAGCTGTGGGCAACGACGAGCCCAGGCGTTAACTCCTTTTAAAAACCATGAGCCTCACTCCCGAACAAACCGCCACCGTCGCCAGCTGGGTCACTGCCGGCGACAACCTCTCCGAGATCCAAAAAAAGCTCCGCGAGCACTTCAGTGTCGCCCTCACTTATATGGATGTGCGCTTTCTGGTCGACGACCTCGATCTCCAGCTCAAAGACGCGCCGAAGAAGGCCGATGCCAACGACCTGAGCAAATCTCAGCCCGCCCCCGCCGCGCCCGCCCCGAGCGCCGAACCCGGCCTGCCCGCCGAGGATGACTTGGCCGAGGCCGACCAACCGCTGCCCGGTGCCGGCGTGAGCCTGGAGGTTGACCGTGTCACCTTGCTGCCCAACGCCCTGGCCAGCGGCAAGGTCACCTTCAGCGACGGGGTCACCGGCAAGTGGATCATCGACCACCAAGGCCGTCCCGGTTTCACCGAGATCAGCCAACCGGGCTACCGCCCCACCCCGGCCGACGCGCAAGATTTTATGCGCCAACTGGAAGCCGAACTACAGCGCCGCGGGCTTTGAGATCACACGGCTGCTTAAAATTAGCCATTGCCGGAACCGAAACGACTCCGTCGTCCCGCTACGCCTCGGCGGTCGGGGGTGGCTCGGGAACGTAGCGGGAGCGCGGAGCGCTTTCGATCCGATATCGGAACGTCTAACAGCATCTAGCCGTTACGGCGCAAGAAGCGCAGACTTCCAGTCTGCTTGCCCCCCGCTTGCCCCGGCAAACCGAGCAGACTGGAAGTCTGCGCTACTTTTCCCGAGGGGCGTTCTCAGGCTTCCAATCCGGTGTCTTCGGGCAGGCCCAAGTGCAGGTTCATACACTGGATGGCCGCGCCCGAGGCGCCTTTGCCCAAGTTGTCCAACCGCGCCATGACCACCGCCTGATCGGCGTGACCAAACACCGCCACGTCGCAGCGGTTCGTGCCGTTGTTGGCCTGCACGTCGAAAAAGCCGCTATCGAGCACGCTCTCGTCGCCGAACGGCAGCACCCGGATGAAGCGTTCGCCGGCGTAGATTTCCACCAGCGCGTGGTGCAGCGCCTGCGGACTCGGGCCGACCGGCAACTGGCGCAGCGGCAACGGCACGGTCACGGTCAGACCTTGATAAAAACTACCGACAATCGGGGTGAAAATCGGGGCGTTGGCCAGGCCGGCGTGCACCTTCATCTCAGGCAAGTGCTTGTGCATCAAACCGAGCGCGTAGGGGCGCGGGCTTTTCAGCGCCTCGGGCAGCGGGGTGCGCTCGTAGTCGGCGATCATCTTTTTGCCGCCGCCGCTGTAGCCGGTGATGGAAAAACAGGAGAGCGGGAAATCCGCCGGAACGAGCCCGCGTTGCACCAACGGGCGGATCGCCAGGGCGAAGGCGGTGGCGTGGCAGCCGGGGTTGGCGATGCGTTTGCTGGTGCGAATCGCCGCGCGGTACTCCGCGCCCAGCTCGGGCACGCCGTACACCCAGGACGGATCCACGCGGTGGGCGGTCGAGGCGTCGATGATGCAGGTGCGCGGGTTAACCACCAGAGAGGCCGATTCCTTGGATGCGGAATCGGGCAGGCAAAGGAAGGCCACGTCGGCGGCGTTGAGGCAGGCGGCGCGGGCGGTGGGATCCTTGCGGTACGCCGGATCGATCTCGATCATCTCCAGCTCAGGACGCAGCGCGAGGCGCTCGTGAATTTGCAGGCCGGTGGTGCCTTCTTGGCCGTCGACAAAAATCTTGGTTTTCATGGGTGTGGGTTTCAGGCGTTGGCGGCGTTGGTGACAGTGGCGTGGCTCAGGCGGGCGATGACCGCCGGCAAAAGCGCGTGTTCGGCGGCGTGGACTTTTTGGGCAAAACTCTCTGGCGTATCAGTGGACTCGATGCGCACGACCGCCTGGTCGATGATCGGCCCGCCATCGACCTCGGCAGTGACGTAGTGAACGGTGCAACCGGCGACTTTGACGCCGCGCCGCCAGGCTTGGCCAATGCCGTCGAGCCCGGGGAAACTGGGCAGCAGGCTGGGGTGCAAGTTGATGATTTTACCGGCGAAGGCCGCGAGGAAAGCCGGTTTGATCACGCGCATAAAACCGGCCAGCACGACGAGGTCGGGCTGGCAGGCTTGAATCGCGGCGATGTAGCGCTGCTCGCCCTCGCCATCGAGTTTGGTTTTGAACGGCGCCGGATCGAGAAAGGTCGCCGGCACCCCGAAGCTCAGCCCGAGCGCCAAAATACCGGCGGCGGGCTGGTCGGAGAACAGTTGCACCACCTCAGCCCGGCCGAGCTGGCCGGCGCGCTGAGCCACGAGGATGGCTTCGGCGTTGGAGCCGCGACCCGAACCGAGGATGACGAGACGCATGAGTCGGCTCAGAAGAACTTTTTCGCTTTTTCGAAGAAGGACTTCGAGGTGGGCTCGTCGGCGTCGCCGCTGACGCGGGCGAAGTCCTCGAGGATCTTGCGCTGCTCGGGCGAGAGCGACTGGGGCACCTCGACCTGGACGCGTAGGAGTTGGTCGCCGGCTGCCCCGCCGCGCAGGCTCGGCATGCCCTTGCCCTTGAGGCGGAAGGTGGTGCCGCTTTGCGTGCCGACCGGGATCTTGAGCGAGGCTTTGCCCGAGAGCGTGGGCACCTCGATGCTGCCACCGAGAGCGGCGAGGGTGAACTTGATCGGAATTTCGCAGAACAGGTCGTTACCGTGGCGCTCGAACAGTTCGTGGTCGCGCACGTTGATCACGATGTAGAGATCGCCCGACTGACCGCCGGCCAGGCCCGCTTCGCCATTGCCGCTGGAACGCAGGCGCGAGCCGGTTTCTACGCCGGCGGGCACGCGAACGGTGAGCTTGGTGGTTTTCGCGGTGCGACCCTCGCCACGGCAAGCCGAGCAGGGTTTCTCGATGCGTTGACCGCTGCCGTTGCACGTCGGGCAAGTCTGCGTGAAGGTAATAATACCGCCGCTGCGACGCACCTGGCCGTGGCCTTTGCACGTCGGGCAAACCACCTTTTTGGAGCCGGGCTCGGCGCCGGTGCCGTTGCATCGTTCGCAAGTGACTGCCTTGCGGAAGGAGATCTCTTTCTCGAGCCCCTTGGCGGCCTCTTCCAGCGTGATTTCGAGGTCGTAGCGCAGGTCGGCGCCGTCGCGGTCGCCCCCGCGGCCACCACCGCCGCCGCCGAACATCTCGTCGAACACCCCGCCGCCGCCGCCACCTCCGCCGCCACCGAAGACGTCGCGGAAAATGTCGAACGGATCGCCGCCGCCGCCACCACCGGGCCCGCGCGGGCCGGCGCCGCCACCCTGCTGAAAGGCGGCGTGGCCGTAGCGATCGTAGGCCGCACGTTTCTGCGAGTCCTTGAGCACCTCATAGGCCTCGGAGACTTTTTTAAACATCTCCTCTGCCTCCTTGTTGCCGGGGTTTTTGTCCGGATGGAACTGGACCGCCTTTTTGCGGTAGGCCTTCTTTAGCTCTTCGTCGTTCGCGCCTTTTTCGACACTGAGCAGCTCGTAGTAATCTTGTTGGGCCATGGGAATAATCAGACGGTGGTCGCTTCGATCACGGCTGGGCCGGTGGAGACGATGACGGAGGCGGGACGGAGCAGGCGGCCGTTGAGGGTAAAGCCCACGCGCACCACGGTGACGACGGATCCCTCGGCAACGTCGGCATTGGGCTGCTGCGAAATGGCCTCGTGAAGATTCGGGTCAAAGGGCTGGCCGAGCGGGTTAACTTCCTTGAGACCGTGGTTGGCCAGCGAGTTTTTCAGCTGGTCGGCGACCATACTGATGCCGCCGACGAGGGTTTTAAGGTCGGCGTTGGGCGCCTTGGCAGCGGCTAGGCCGAGGCCGAGGTTGTCGAGGACGGGCAAGAGGTCCTCCAGGACGCGGGAGGCGGCGAACTGGCGCAGCTCTTCCTTTTCGCGCAGGGTGCGGCGGCGGTGGTTTTCGAGGTCGGCCACCGAGCGGACATAGCGGTCGTAGTTGTCGGCCGCCTCTTTTTTGGCGGTGGCGAGCAGTTCGGCCGAGTCGGGGGTGGCGGGCGCCGGGGCGGCCTCGGGAGCGGGCACGGGGTTCACGGCGGGTTGGGAGGCAGAGGAGTCGTTGGCTTCGGAGTCGGTCGCGTTCATAAAACGCACACCTAAACAAGCCTTCGGCCGTTCTTCAAGTTTCCTAGCGCCTCGGGCGGTATTTTCCCCCGACTCACTCTTTTTTGCTCTTGTCGCCCCACGCGTAGGTCTGGTGCGGGATCGGCTGAGTGGTGTTGGCGAGCAGCGTTTTGAGCGCCCCATTGACCCGCTCCCCAACCTCTTTACCGGCCGCGGTCACCGCCGGGGGCAGGTCCGTGTTAAACCGGGTCTCAGGGGTCACATCTTGGTAACTACGCTGAAAGGCGAGTTGGTGCACCTGCTGGGGATTGGTCCCGGGTCGCTCGTCCTTAATCACCACTTGGTTGACCCGCACATTCAGGTTGCGCACCAGGAACTGAAGCGGGGCGTCGGCCGTGCCGTTGGTCGAGGCCGGTTTAGCGCCGGGGCGCGCCGCCGGGCCGGTCGGAGAGGGAGCGAGGCGTCGACCGATCAAATCGAGGTTAGTCGTACCGTTGGCGTTGGTCACCACCGTGATGCGGGCCACATCGATCGTGCTCATATCGAGCACCGGCGTGCGGCTCAGCAGCGAAAACAGGTCGGCCTTGGCGGTGAACTGGCGCATCTCCAGGCAGCTGGCGTCGGCGAAGCCGGCCGGATTCATGATGACCAGCCCGCGCATCCGCACCTCGGCGGTGAACGGGTTGGCGTAGAAATAGTCGATTTTAGCCGGAAAGCCGGTGCGATCTTGGATCACGCTGGTGAACAGTCCGGGCAAAAGCACCAGCCAACCCAGGGCCAACATGCCCCCGGCGCAGAGAACAAAAACCACCGTTTGAGTTAAAACCCCGCCACCCCGCTTAGAACGTGAATGTTTAAGGTGCATAACTTCTCCTGCACTTTTTGTGTCAGCAAAATTTTCCCGTTACCAGCACGCGTGCGGCTTTTTTGGCAATAAACGTGTTTTTTACAGCATCGAGCCGAATGAAGTGGCCGCCCCGCACCAAACCCAAGGCGATCGCCCATCTTTCGCCGATCGGGCGCGTGGTCTGACAGGCTGCGGGTACATACCCCCGCGAGCGCAGGTTCGCCCCAGACGCGTTCCTGATAACAACGGGGGCAAACAAAGAAGCGGGGGCCACGGGACGATCAATTTTGCACGCGAAAATGACGCAGGGGGATATTGCCTTTGCGCGAGCAGAGCGCTGGCATGCAATTCATCCCTTTCCCCTCGGCCGAAAAACCCATGTCCAAGCCCGTCAGTTCAACGTCAAAAGCCACGCCCTCCTTTGAGCCCCCCCGCCACCGTCCGCGCTGGGTGGCCGCGAGTGTCTGCTTCCTGGTCGCCCTCTTGCTCTCGGTAGCCTTTTTGGACTTCACCCCCGAGCAAAGCCGGCAAACCGGCACCAACTTCCATCAGGCCGCCCCCAACCTCGTCGGCAGCTTCGGCGCCGAGTTCACCTGGTGGGCCCTGCACACCATCGGCCTAAGCATCTGGCTGATTCCCCCGTTCTTGTTTTTGATGACCTACCTGGCGGTGCGTAGCGTCAAACAGTTCGCCGCCACTCGGGTTACCGCCATGCTCATCTGCATCGTCACCGGCTCGGCGCTGGTGTCCATGATCGAGAGTTTCGCCAAAAACCAGTATTTCACCGAGGGTCTCGGCGGCCTACTCGGCAACTGGGTCTATCAGGGCCTGTTCAAGGACACCCTCGGGGTTTTCGGCACCGTGGTGCTGCTCGGGGTCACCTACTGCCTCGCCTTTGTCTTTATCCTCGTGCGCGACATCGGCGCCGAGTGCGACAAAATCCTCCAAGCCCTCCAAAGCTGGAAGGACACGCGCGCCGCCGCCAAAGCCGAAGCCGCCGAGATGTTCGCCGCCGCCAAGGCCGCCGAGGCCAAACGCAAAACCGAAACCAAGGTCGCCCCGCTCGTGGCCGCGCCGCCCGTGGCGGATAAAAAGCTCAGCCTCGCCCGCAGCGACCAGACCGCCCCGCCGTTTGCCGTTACCTCCCAGCCGCCCTCAACCAGCACCGACCCGGAAGCCGCCAGCGAGACGGCGGCGGCCCTGCCCAAGATCAATCGGAGCCCGGCCAAACCCGAGCCCACCTTGGAAAAACTACCCGCCGGCCTCGGCCCCATTGCCATCGTCAAAGCCGAGGAAACCAAAAAGGCCAAGTCGCCCGCCGTGCCCCTGGTCGAGGAAAACTACCAGTTTCCCCCGCTCGAGCTGCTCAAGGAACAGGCCGCCGCGTCATCCGAGGGCTCCGACGACGAGTACGCCCGCAACATGGCCGACCTCGTGCGCATCCTCGGTGAGTTCAACGTCACCGTTGCCCCTGGCGAGATCCACGTCGGCCCGGTGATCACCTGCTACGAACTCGTCCCCGCCCCCGGCGTGCGCGTCGAAAAAATCGCAGCCCTCGACAAAAACATCGCCCTGGGCATGCGCGCCCAATCGGTGCGCATCCTCGCGCCCATCCCGGGCAAGGCCGCCGTCGGCGTCGAAATCCCCAACCGTATCCCCACCCCCGTGGGCATGCGCGAGATCCTCGAATCCGAGGACTGGTCGGCCGCCAAGGCAGAGATCCCCATCGCCTTGGGCAAGGACGTGTCCGGCAAGCCGCTCATTTCCGACCTGGCCAAGATGCCCCACTTGCTCATCGCCGGCGCGACCGGCTCGGGCAAATCGGTGTGTATTAACTCGATCATCGCCTCGATCGTTTACCGTAAGAGCCCGAAGGACCTGCGCCTGATCATGGTCGACCCGAAGGTGGTTGAACTCAAGGTGTTCAACACCCTGCCGCACATGCTCATCCCGGTGGTCACCGAGGCGAAAAAAGTGCCCGCCGCCCTCAAGTGGCTGCTCGGCGAAATGGAGCAGCGTTACCAGCAGTTCGCCAAGGTTGGGGTACGCAACATCGCCGGCTTCAACAGCCGCAAGAAACCCGTCGCCACCGGAGGCACCCCCAACGACCCCCAGCCTTCCCTCGAAGGCCTTGATCCGCTCGGCGACGACGATGGGTTGGTCATTCCCGATCGCCTGCCCTACATCGTCGCCATCATCGACGAGCTCGCCGACCTGATGATGGTCGCCCCCGCCGAGATCGAGACCTCGATCGCCCGCCTCGCCCAGCTGGCGCGCGCCGCCGGCATCCACCTGATCATCGCCACCCAGCGCCCCTCGGTGAACGTCATCACCGGGGTGATCAAAGCCAACTTGCCCTCGCGTATCGCCTTCCAGGTCGCCTCCCAAGTCGACTCCCGCACCATCCTTGACGGCAAGGGCGCCGACACCCTGATCGGGCGCGGCGACATGTTGTTCTCGCCCCCCGGCAGCTCGCGGCTGGTGCGCGCCCAGGGTGCGTTTGTCTCCGACGAAGAGGTCCAGGAAGTCGTCGAGTTTTTGAAGAAAAACGGCCCGCCCCAGTACGCCCAGTCCGTCCAGCAGCAGATCGACCGCGACGCGTCGGCCGACGACGAGGAAGGCGAGGAGGCCGACAGTGACCTCGGCGACGACCAGGAGCTCTACGACCAGGCGCTCGACGTGATGAAATCCACCAAGCGCGCCTCCACCTCGATGATCCAGCGCCGCCTGCGCATCGGCTACAACCGCGCGGCCCGCATCATGGATCTGATGGAGCAAAAGGGCATCGTTGGCCCTGAAAACGGCTCCAGTCCGCGCGAAATCCTCGTCGACCTCGATTCGCTGTAAAATCCGCCTTCCCCTCCATCTCCCTTTTCCTTAAGCCCACCCTATGCAGACTATCGGCGAACGCCTCGAAGAAGCTCGTAAACGCAAAGGCATCTCCATTCGGGAGGCTGCCGAAGCGACGAAGATTCGCGGCGACTACCTGCACAAATTCGAGAGCAACCAGTTTGATATCAAACTGCCCGAGATCTACGTACGCGGCTTTTTGCGCACCTACGGCAACTACCTCCGATTGTCCGGCGATAAGCTGGTGACCGACTATTTGTCGCTCGGCTTGGGCGATACCGCCAAGACCGGCCGCTCGCTCAACCGCGAGGTCTACGGGCGCATGGATATCAACGTGGCCACGGCCAAGGCGGGCAACGTGGTCGAGGCCCCCTCTCCGGCCGCCGCCGCCATGACCCCGGGAGGCGACTCGGTCCACGGCGACAAGAACCCGGCCACCTTCCGTCCCCGCGCTCCCGGCGGCCTTAACCTCGACCCCAACCTGCTGATCAAAGGCGCCGCACTCCTCGGCGGGGTGGTGGTGCTGGTCCTTCTGGGTGTGTGGGGGGTCAACGCCCTGAGCGGAAGCAAACCGGCCGCCGCCGAGATCACCTGGGTTAAACCGCAGGAGGGCGACCGTACCATCGGATTGGTCGCGGTGGCCGCCGTCGATCTGGTGACCGCCACCGATGCCAACGGGACAGTTCTGTTTAAAGGCCCGCTCAAGGCCGGTGAAAAACGCGCCTTGGTGCGCAACACCAAGATCACTCTGCAGACGGAAAGCCCGCAGGCGGTGATGGTCGAACTCGGCGGCCAGCAGTGGCCGCTCAAGGACAAGCGCACCGACCTCAAGGCCCCGTAAAGAGCCGAAGGGGGCGCCCCACACCGCAGCCTCAGTCCACAAAAAAGCCGCGCTGATTTTTCAGCGCGGCTTTTTTATCGATGAGCAAAAGGTGCTAAATGCCCAACCTCGGGCTAATCCGCCCCGTGCGGATTAGCCGTATTTAGCGGCTCGGGTCGTAGATCGCTACGCCGACTTTGGAGTCGGCACAGCCATAATATAAAAACCACTTCCCCTTCGCATAGACCAGTCCCTCGATAAAGGTGGTGCCGGCGACATATTGCCCGGTTTTTTCATACGGCAGCTCGGGCTTAAAGAACGGGGTCTTGGTGCGGCCCAGCAGCTTCGTGAGATCCTTGCTATCAAAGAGGGCTTGCCCGCCGGAATAGGCACGCGCGCCCAAGGTCGGATCGCCTTTAACTTTCCCCTCCTGGCCCAAGTTCTCGCCATTATATAAAACAACCACGCCCTTGTCGGTGAGCACCGCGGGCGGACCGCCCTCGACCATGCTGCTATCAAAATGCCCGGCGCGCCCCTGCAAGACCGCAATTTTCTCGCCCTTGCCGTCTTCCAAAATCGTCCAATCCACTAAATTGTCCGAATAGGCCAAGTAAACCACGCCCACGCCCCAATACATCCAATATTTGCCGTTGATTTTGACTGCTTTAAGCCGGTCGCCGTCGAGCTGGGTGACAATGGCCCCGGACTTGCATTTGAGTTTCGCGTATTTGCCCTCCAATGCCTTGGCAAACGCCGGACCCTGCTTTTCCCATTTCACCAAGTCCCTGGAGGTGGCGATGGCCAGGCGCCAGTCCTTTTGATTCCACTGGGTATAAGTCATCACATAGAGCCCGTTTTCACCCTCCACCACGCGGGGGTCTTCACAACCGCCCGTCCACTCCCCGGCGGCCTGGTTATCATTATCGGGATAAAGCACCGGCAGCGGCTGTTTGCTAAACTTAACGCCATCCGCGCTTTCCGCCAAACCGATGCGCGAGGTGTGGTGGCCGATAATCATCGGGCCGGTATCGTCCTCGGCCCGATATAAAACAAAAATCTTGCCGTCCTTGGCCACCGCGGCGGGGTTGAACGCATGCAGGGATTCCCAACGAATGGGCTTCTTTCGCATGGGACAATTAAACAATATAGAGGCATCCGGATCGATCACCGGATTGCCGGTTTCCGGGCGAATAAACGGCCCGATCGCCCAGGCCGGCAGCTCGGTTTCTGCCGGCAGCGAAGCGCTTAAACTCAAAAGGCCGAGTGAACACATAAGTAATGATTTAAGGTGGAGTGATTTTATAGTCATGGGGTGAAGGGTGGTTAATTGTATAATGATGAGCTGAAAGTGAGGAGGGCACATCCCGTGTAGTTGTTGCTACACGAGGCTTTAACACCGCTCAGACAATAGTGGATTGCGGATCAAGGGCTTCCGCCAACACAGCGCGCAGCGCTTCGGCGTCAGGGGCGGCGTCGAGGGCGGCACGGAATTCATCGCGCATGATCAACCGGGAAATCCGCGCGAAAATCTTGAGGTGCCCGCGGTTTTCTCCCGCCGGCATGGCCAGCATGAGGGCGATGCGCACGAGGTTGTCCTCGCCCTGGCTCCAGGCCACCGGGGTGGCCAGGCGCACCAACGCGATCACCGGCGCGGACACCTGGGCGGTCTGGCAATGCGGCACGGCAAACCCGTGGCCGAAGTTCGTCGCGTACACGTCTTCGCGGGTCCAAATCGCCTCTTCCAGGGCGAGTCCATTGTGAGTGCGTCCGGCCCCATCGACCATGGCCACAAGTTCGTTGATCACCTCCGCCTTTGAGGTGGCCCGCGAAGCGGGCTGGAACAACTCGCGCACCAGCAGGGGTGTCGTCACGCCGTGGGCCGAGGCGAGCGCGGG
>CAMBUJ010000080.1 GCA_945871005.1 Opitutus sp. GAS368
CGCTGCACCGTGGTGCCGGCCCAGACGGCGAGAAAGAACTGGCCGAAACGGCTGGTGCTATAGGTCTTATGGGAAAAATAGCGGTGGTGAATGCCGGTGACCGCGAACATGCGCACGACATAAAGGAAGACGGCGGCCCAGGCGGCGAAGGCGCTCACCCCGACCCAGAGCACGCCGAAGCAGCCCACGTGAAGGACGACAAAAGGCATGACCCGCACCCAATCGACCTTGTCGGGCTCGTTGCGCATCTTTTCGGCCCCACCGGGGCAGTAGTCGGAGTCAATCCACTGGGTCACGGCGGTGGCCGCGCGGCGGAAAAACGAGGGAGGTGTGGTAGCGGATTCAGTCACAGGCAAGGGAGGTTAAAGGGGGGGCAACTAAGGGGTGAAGGCCCCATGGTGCAAGTCGGGTTTGCGGAAAGGCGGTTACAATTGCGCGGGGCATTTCTGCGGCGGGCCCGCTTGCGCAGAGGGCTTGCGTGAGCGGGGGCGGGCGGGTCCAGTGGGGTTAACATGAGTCAACTGCCCGAGCGGTATCCGGTTAAGCGGCGCGAGATTGTCGGCTGGTGCTGCTTCGATTTCGCTAACTCCGCGTTCACCACCCTGATCATCACGGTGGTTTACGCAGTTTATTTTCAAAAGGTGGTTGCCGCCAACGACCCGCGCGCCGCCGGTTGGTGGGGCACGGCCCTGGCGCTTTCCCAAGGGGTGGTCATCGTGCTGGCGCCGTTTGTCGGGGCGTTTGCTGACGTCACCGCCCGCAAAAAGGTCTTCCTGATGGGCACGGCGGTGGTCTGCGCGCTGGCCACCGCAGCACTTTACTGGGTCGGGCCGGGCGAGGTGGTGCTGGCGCTGCTGCTGGTGGGGGTGGCCAACCTCGCGTTTTCTCTGAGCGAAAACCTCTGCGCCGCTTTTTTGCCCGAGATCAGCACCCCGGAGAACGTCGGGCGCATTTCCGGCTACGGCTGGAGTTTTGGATACCTGGGCGGGCTGCTCAGTTTGGTGCTGGCGCTATTGATCATCCGCAGCGGCGAGGGGCGGGTGCCGTGGACCTTTGTGATGACGGGGGCGTTTTTCTTTTTGGCCAGCCTGCCGACGCTGCTGCTGTTACGCGAACGGGCCCGGCCGCGGGTGCTTTTGGCTGGGGAAAACGCGTTCACCCTCGGCTGGCGGCAGCTTGCCCAGATCAAGCGTGAGTTGCCCCAGCACCGGACCTTGGCGCTGTTTTTCGTCGCGCTGACCGTGTTTTTGTCGGGCCTGCTGGCGGTGGTGGCCTTCGCCGCGCTATACGCGACCCAGGTCATCGGCATGAGCGAGTCCGAGGTGATCGGGCTTTTTGTGGTCTTGCAACTGGCGGGGGTGGCGGGGGCGTTCGGCTTTGGGTTTTTGCAGGACCGCACCGGGGCCAAGCTGCCGCTGGTGCTCGCCTTGCTGCTCTGGATCGGGGTGTGCGTGGGCGCGGCGTACAGCCACAGCACGGGGGAGTTTTATGTGATCAGTGCGCTGGCGGGGGTGGGCATGGGCGCCCTGCAGGCTTCGGCCCGGGCGGTGGTGGCGACGCTGACTCCGGCGGGGCGCAGCGGGGAGTTTTTTGGCTACTGGGGATTTTTCGGGAAACTGGCGGGGGTGATCGGGCCGTTGGTGTTTGGATGGCTGGTGACCTGGGCCGGGTACCGCACGGCGATCGCGGTAAACGCCGGATTTTTCGCGGTGGGGCTGCTCATTCTAATACCGCTCACCCTCGGCGGGCGGCGTCGCGCGGCGCAGGCCGGATGAGGGAGGGCGGCTGCCGGAGGACGGAGGTGGATTCAGAAAGCAGCGATTAATGCCAAAAGCTACCTGAGCTTAGACTTTACCAAACGAAACGACTCCGTCGTCCCGCTACGCCTCGGAACACGCGGGGTGCTTCCGGAACGTAGCGAGATCGCGGAGCGATTTTGATCCGCGATCGGAAAAGCCGAAAAGCATCCAGCCGTTGGTATAAGCGAGCGCTTAAAATTCCCCAATCTTTGGCCGTCCTCGGCCAAGGTTCTCCAAGGCCGCTCCCGTTTACCGGCCGCTTTGGCGGCGTAGGTTGTCGCAGACGATCGCCGCGGCGACCCCGGCGTTGAGCGACTCGGCCCCGCCGTAGCGCGGGATGGTCACAAAGCGCCCCACGCAGGCGCGCACCTCGGGCGAGAGCCCGCGGCCTTCGCTGCCAATCACCACCACCGCGTCGGGCAGCGTCGGCAGGGCATGCACGTCGTCGCCCCCCAGGTCGCAGCCGAGCACCGGGGCGCCGGCGCTGGCCAGCACCGCGGGTAGGTCGACGGTGAACGTCCTGACCCGGGCGAACGAACCCATGCTGGCGTTGATCACTTTCTGGGAAAACAAGTCGGCGCAGTCCGCCGAAAGCACCACTCGGTCGAAGGCAAACCAGTCGGCCACCCGCAGGAGCGTACCGACGTTGCCCGGATCTTGAATTCCGTCCAAGGCGAGGGTCAGGCCGCGGCCCAAGCCGGTGGCGGGCAGGGCCGGGCGCTCGATACGCCCGACCGCGAAGACTGCGGAAGGGGTGGGGAAATGGCTGATACGCGCCATTTCATCGGCCGTGACGGGGGTGATCGCCAGTGCGTGGGCGCCAGCGACGGGCGGCGAGCCGGGCCAGGCAGGGGTGGCGTAGAGTTCGGAAAAACGGACCCCGGCGGCGAGCAGTTCGGCCACGACCTTGGGGTTTTCGACCACGTAAAGGCCCTCGGCCTCGCGGGCCTTTTTGTCGCGTAACGCGCGCAATCGGGAGAACTGGGCCTTGGTCAACATGGCCGCCGAGCCAAGCCCGTGCGCCCGCAAAGGCAAAGCAAACGCGCGCAATCAAGGGATCCCGGTTACGGGTTTAACTGCGGGCTAACGCCTAACGACAGGGTAAGGTGTTAAAACAAGAACGGTCGATTCAAGCGGCATAACGACACCACCGACGAAGCGCTCAATTGCGGGCGCTGAGTCCGGCCGGTCGGCTTAGTCGTAAATGCCGGAGCGGTGGCCAACGTCCACCACCACCACAATGCAGACCCCGTCTTGTAGTCGGCACAGCAAACGCCAGTCACGAACCCGGTAGCGCCAGAGTCCTTTGAGCTGATGCTTCAGGGGTTTACCGAAGACTCGAGGATCGCTGGCACCGCGAATGCGTTGATCCAGATAGCCGATGATTTCAGCCCGGGCAGCGTGGCCAAGGTTGCGCAGGCCATGCAGGGCGGAGGCTTCGATTTTATAATCCCAACTCACGTTTGGCCTCCTCGGGGGTAAATAGGCGGGTTTTGTTTTTTACATGGTGCTCCCAGGCTGCGGCAGCGGCATCGGCATCAAGCTTGTCTTGTTCGGCTTCCAGTCGGGCGAGGTGGCGTCGGGTGGTCGCCACGAGCTCGGCCGCCAAGGCTTGTTCGGCTCCGCCAAGGGGCGAGGCTGCGCGCAGGGCGGCGGTGGCGATGAATTTGGCCGGGCTCACGCCTGCTTTACTCGCGGCGGCGGCGATCTGGCGTTTTTCGGCCGGGCTGAGACGGATGGAAGTCGGGACAGTCGTCAGTTTAACCATGGCACTACATTTGTAGTCACTTTTTTCGTATGTCAACGAAGGCGACTGGGCCGGGCAACGGGTGGGCGTAAACCGGGAGCCGCGTTTTGGTTTTGCCCCGGATGCGCCGGACTGCGATTCACCAAGCCGACCGCGGGGAACTCCCGCCGCCTCCCCTTTCCTATGAACTTCCAAACTATCCTCCGCACCATCGGGTTTTTGATTATCCTGTTTCTGGTGGTTTTCGTGAGCATCGAAAACACCCACACGATCGATTTCCACTTCTCGTTGGCCTTTACCAAGCCGGTGCGCTCCTCGGCCGCCATCGTCTATTTCGCGATGTTTGCCGTCGGGGTGATCGGCGGCACCCTGCTCAACGGCGGGTCCGCCAAACCCAGCGGCCGCGGTGGCGAAAGCAGCGGCAAAAAGCGCTAAACGCCGCACCGCACCGGGCCCCGGTGGTCGGGGCGAGTGCCGGTGATTGTTGTGGGCGCCGCATCCGCGCGCCCGCGCCTGCAAGCAGGCTCCTAGGCTTGGCCGCGCGCCGCGCGCAGGGCGGCGACCAGTTCGGCGGTGCCGGCGGCCATGCTAATGCGGGGCACATAACCGAGATCGCGCCGGGCTGCGGCGATCGAAAACCAGTGGTCTTTGGCCAGTTCGGCGGCGATGAAGCGCGTCATCGGCGGCTCACCCCGCAGTGGCAGCACCCGCCAGGCCGCCTCGCAGAGCGCCCCGACCGCCGTGGCCGTTTGCAGGGAAACGCAGCGGGTAATCGGCGGCTCGCCCAGCGCGCTCAGCAAACCGTTGATCCAGTCCCACAGCACCACCGGCTCGTCGTTGGTGATAAAATACGCGCGCCCGCCCGCCGCTGGCTGGGCGTTCGCTTGAGGCGATTGCGCCGCCAGGGCGGCTTCGGCTGCGAGGTGGGCGTCGACCGCATTTTCAACGTGGACCATATCCATGCGGTTCTGGCCGTCGCCGACGATGCGCAGGCGGCCGGCGCGGGCGCGGGCAAGGATGCGCGGCACCAGGTGCGGGTCGCCCACGCCCCAAATCAGGTGCGGGCGCAGCGCCACCGTGCGCAGGCCCGGCGAATTCGCCGCCAGCACTTCGCGCTCGGCGATGGCTTTGGTTAATGGATACGGGCTGGGGCAGGCGGTGGTGAGCGGAAGCGACTCGTCGGCGCCGGCGAGGTTTTGGCCGTTAAACACCACGCTGGGCGTGCTGGTGTGGACGAGGCGGGCGACCCCGTGGGCGCGGCAGCCGGCGAGCAGGGCGCGGGTGCCCAGCACGTTGGCGCGGAAAAAATCGTCGTAACGCCCCCAGACCCCGACTTTCGCGGCCACGTGGAAAACCGTGCCGATGCCCGCGCAGGCGGCGCTGACCGCGTCGCTGTCGTCGAGGCTGGCGCGTACGAAGCGCACCCCGCGTTGCTCCAGCTCGGGGGCGGGAGTGCGGCCGAGCACGACCACGGAACGGCCCTGGGCGAGCAGGCGCTCGACGAGGCGGCGGCCGAGGAAACCCGTCCCGCCGGTGACCAGCACCGGGGCGAGGAGGGCGCCTGGAGGCGGCGCGAAAAAGCAACCCATTGTGTTGGTTAGCTGCTCGGGGCGGGGAGGGGAAATCGCGGCGGGGTTCATCGCTTCGGGTCGGATTCGTAGCCTTTGGCGGTCAATGCCCACTGGGCCAGGGAGAGGCGGTGGATCTTGGCGTTGTGACGCACATCGACCGGAAACGCTTTGAGGAAGTAAAACAGTTTAATCCCTTCGGTTTGCGGCGCGTTTTGGGCCAGTAACCGCAGCTCGCGGGCAAAGGGGCGGCACTCGTTGCTGGTCTCGGCCAGCGACCAGTCGGTGGGTTCGATCACCACGGCCGGACGCTGGCGCCCGCGTTCGCCCAGCCCGATCAGGGCGCAGCGGCGCACCGAGGGGTGGGCGTTGAAGAGCGGCTCAATTTGCTCGGTGTAGAGCGGGCCGTCGACCGTCTCCACCCGCTCGACCTTGCGGCCGCAAAACCAGAGGCGCCCCTCACCGTCGAGGTAGCCGAGGTCGCCGAGGCGGTGCCAGATGACGACGCAGCAGGCGGCTTCCGCCGCCTCCTGCGTCGTCATCATTTGAGATTTGAGATCTGAAATCTGAAAGGGGACCGCTCCCGCAGCGTCGACTTGCGCATTCGGAATTTGAGCGGGCGTAGTCGCTGGGATTTGAGATTTGTGCTTTGAAATTTCCGCGGACTCGGCGGCTGAGATCTCAGATTTCAGATTTGAGCTTTGAGTTTGCCCGAAGGGCGCAACGACTGCGCTCTTCGGTTTTAGTTTGGAGATCTGAGATCGCCCGGAAAGCTCCGCTGCTGCGTTTTCAGATTTCAGATTTGAAATTTCAAATCCCCCACAGGGCGCAGACTGGATTTTCGCGGCGGCGGTGGCTTCGGGCAGGCCGTCGTAGCTGTGGGTCACCGTGGGGCCGCTCACGATGATTTCGCCGATCTGGCCGCACGCGAGTTCGCGGACGGTGGCCAGCGGGCCTTCGGCCAAGGCGATGATTTTAACCTGATTGGCGGACAACGGTCGGCCCACACAGGTGCCCGCCCCGCGCGAGGTCGCCGCCGCCGTACCGGCCAGGACTTCCGCACCACTGATTGAACTAACCGGCAACACTTCCGTCGCCCCATACGGGCTGTGAAGCATGCCGTGAGGCAGTACCGGGGTCATCAAATCCCAAAGGTCGGGCGGCACCGGGGCGCCGGCGCAGAGCACGCGTTTGAGGGTGGGTAACTCGATCTGGTGGGCGTGGCAGTGGAGGGCGATTTTGCGCCAGAGGGTCGGCGAGCCAAACGAGCTGGTCACGCCCTCCTGACGAATGGCTTGGATGATTTTTTTCGGGTCGACGCTGGCGGGGCGGCTCGGATCGATCTCGGGCACGATGGTGGTCATGCCGAGGGCGGGGTTAAACAACGCGAAGAGCGGCAAGAGCGGCAGGTCGATCTCGCCGGGACGGATGTCGTAGGTGGCGCGGATCAGTTCGACTTGGGCGTCGAACATGCCGTGGGTGTAACAAACGCCCTTGGGCGCCCCGGTGGAACCGGAGGTGAAAAGGATCGCGGCGAGATCGGTGGCGGCTGACGCGGCGAGGGGCGCGTCCGCCGCCATTTGAGATTTGAGATCTGAGATTTGAGATGGGCGGCGCAGCCGCCTGAGCCGCCCCGTAGCCGAGCCACTGGCGGGCACGCGGATTTCGACGCTGCGGAAGGTTTTGCGGTAAACTCGGCTGATCACGCGCGCCAGGGGAATACCGAGCAGCACGCGGGGTTGGGAGCGGGCCACGCAGGCCAGGAAACTTTTCAGCCCCATGCCGGGGTCGATCACGATGGGCACCGCGCCGAGGCTAAACAGCGCGAAGGCCGCGGCGATCAGCGGCAGCCCGGGGCGGACCATCACGAGCACCCGGTCGGCCGGTCGTACGCCGCGGGCGGTCAGGTCCGCCTGCCAGGTGGCGACTTCGGCGGCGAGTTCGGCGAAGGAGAGCGTGAGGTAGTCGATGTCGCCGGTGCGGGTGCGCCCGCGCGGGACTTTGAGCGCGGCGGTGAGGGGCTGCCGCGCGGCCATGAGGGCGAGGTGGCGGGCGATGTTGGCGTTATCCGGAGGCACGGGTGGGGGAAACGCTCACGGATCGGCGGGCGGAGGCAAAGAAAAACCCCGCGCGGCTCAGGGCCGGACGCGGGGTCGGGAAGTCAGGACTGAACCGTCGGCTCAGTAGTCGTGCAGGGTGACCGTACCCCAGAGCGCGGAGACTTGGGTGCCGGACGGGTTGACGCGACCGAGGAACTGGGTGCCGTCCAAGTCGATGGTGTGGGGCGTGACCGGCTGGTAGCTGCCGGTGTTATAGACGAACAGGCCTCCGAGGAAGCTGCTGTTGCGGCCGGTGCGGGTCTTTTGCGTGGAGCAGCCCGAGGACAGGGAGGCAACAACGGCACACGTGGCGAGGACAAGGAGGGTCTTCGATTTCATAGGGGTGTGCGGGAAGTTGGTCGCGGGCGTGGGGTTTGGCAAGCCTAGGAATTTGGGCGGGGTTAGCTGGGGGTGGGGCGGTCCTTTCCGGCGCCGCTTCAGGCGGGCTGGAGCGAGGGCTCGCCGCGTAACAGGTTAGCCTGCCAAGGCAGGAGGACCTCGTCGAGTTTGCTCGGGTCGCGGGCGATTTGGGCGAGCTGGGCGCGGTTGGCGATCAGGGTGGATTCAAGCGAGATCCCGGCGGCAATGCGGTCGCGGTCGGTTTTGATCCGGTCCTGCAGGGCGATCTCGCGCGGCGAGAGCGGCGCGAGGTCGGAGCGGCGCCGGCGGGGCAGCGACTGCGGGTCGCGGCCGATGCCCTGGTGGAGAGCGCTGGCGAGGTTGGGCACGAGACGGGCGTGGCGTTTACCCAAGTTGACCTGGGCCAGGATGGCTTCGACCGACTCGCCGTCTTCGGCGGCGTAGGCGATGTTGAGCAGCATGTCGCTGTTGCACACTTTGAAGGGCGGCACATCGAGCTCGCGGGCCCACTCCTCGCGCCAGTGCCAGACGGAATGAAGCACGCCGAGGCCGCGCCCGCGCAGGCGCTCGGAGCGGCCAATGCGCCAGTCGTTGTCATCGTCGCGGGGGAAGCCGATCAGGCCGGATTCGATCTGGCGGCGGCACTGCTGGTCGAGCCAGTCGAGGCGGTCGAGCTGGGCGAGTTCCTGGGTGAGAATGTCGCGCAGGGCGGGCAAGTGCCAGACGTCGAGCGCGGCGTAGTCGAGCAGGTCGCGGGTGATGGGACGCTTTGACCAATTGGCCTTCTGGCCGTCCTTGTCGAGGGCCAGGCCAAAGTGTTGTTCAAGCAGGGCGGCCAGACCGATGCGCTGGCGGTTGAGCAACTGGGCGGCGAGCATCGTGTCGAAGATGCTCTTGGGACGGAACTGGCAGAGGTCGGCGAGCAGGCGCAGGTCGAAATCGCTGCCGTGGATCAAAATGTGTTTGGTCGCGAGGATCGTCCAGAGGGGCTGGAAGTCGATCGGGGCGAGCGCGTCGACGAGGAAAATCTCCCCGGAGACGAGGAACTGCAGCAGGCAGACGCGGGTGCGGTAGTGGAACATGTTGTCCGCCTCAGTATCGAGGGCGCACTCCTCCACCCGCTCGAGGGCGGCGAGGAGGGGGGCCAACTGGCCGGGCTGGTCGATCAACTTATAAGGAGGCAAAGCGGCTTCGTTCACTAGGGGTTCAAAGAAATGGCGAAGCGGGGCGGGACGGAAGCGCGAAATGCAGGGGGATCGATTCGTGGTCAGGGCGCAGGCAGTCACCGTGGGGTGGCAGGTCGTAACCGAACGGTCGTGAGCGCCACAACGCGGAGTTTTAACGCAAAGGCGCAAAGTTTGATCCGAAGAACGCAAAGCCAGGCCGTGAATTTCTTCGCGACCTTGGCGTGCCCTTTGCGACTTTGCGTTAAAGTCCGATTCCGCCCGGCTCGATTTCGCCGCACCGCACGCGGTGCGATTGCCTTTGCGCTTTGCCCCGGGCTTTGCCGCCATGGGCGGCATGAAGGTCGTTGTCTTGTGCTCGGGGGGGATGGATTCGGTGGCCGCGCTCCAGTGGGCGCAGCTCCACCACGTCGTGGCCGCCGTCATCAGTTTTGACTACGGAGCCAAACACAACCCGCGCGAACTGCCCTTCGCCGCCGCAGCCGCCGCCCGCCTCGGCCTGCGCCACGAGATCGTGAAACTCGATTTCGTTAACCGCCTGTTCGCCTCTGACCTGCTGACCTCCGGCGGAGATATCCCCGACGGCCACTACGAGGCGGCCAACATGAAGCAGACCGTGGTGCCGTTTCGTAACGCGATCATGCTTTCGGTGGCCACGGGGTTTGCTGAAAGCGTGGGCGCCGAGGGTCTGATCATCGCCGCACACGGGGGCGACCACGCGATTTACCCGGACTGCCGCGAGGAGTTCATGCAGGCGATGGGTGAAACCATGCGCCTGGGTACCTACGCCGGCATCCAGTTGCTGCGCCCCTTCATCACGTTAACCAAGGCCGAAATCGCCGCCGAGGGCGCGCGACTCGGCGTGGATTTTTCCAAAACCTGGTCGTGCTACAAGGGCGCGGCGATCCACTGCGGCACCTGCGGCACCTGCGTCGAGCGCCGCGAGGCGTTTATCCACGCCGGCCTTTCCGATCCGACCGCCTACACCGACACCGGCCCGTTGCCGCTCAAACCCGCGCCCGCCGCCTCCGCCTAAAACAAGCAGGAATCTTCGATGCTCATTTCCGAAACTTTTTATTCGTTGCAGGGTGAGGGCGAGTTGACCGGGGTGCCCTCGGTGTTCATTCGCACGGCGGGGTGCAACTTGCGCTGTAACTGGTGCGACACGCCCTACGCCTCGTGGCGGCCCGAGGGCACCGAGCGCACGGTGGAATATCTGGTCGCCGAGGCCTGCACCCACCCCGGCCGCCATGTGGTTCTGACCGGCGGCGAGCCGATGATCGCCAAAAGCATCCACGAGCTGGCCGCCGCGCTGCGGGCGGCAAAGCGCCATATCACCATCGAGACCGCCGCCACAGTCGCCCCCGACGGGATTGCCTGCGACCTCGCCTCGCTCTCGCCGAAGCTGGGCAACTCCGCGCCCGACGAGCGCCTGCCCGCGGCCTGGCGCGAGCGTCATGAGGCGACCCGCTGGCAGCCCGAGGCGGTGCGCGCCTGGGTCGATGGCTACGCCTACCAGTTCAAATTCGTGGTCTCGACCCCGGCCGACGTGGCCGAGCTGGAGGGGCTGCTGGCCGGGCTCGGGCGCGACATTCCCCCGCACAAGGTCTTGCTCATGCCCGAGGCAACCTCGCTGGAGAAAATGCGCGAGCGCGCGGCCTGGCTTGGCGAACTGTGCAAGGCGCGCGGCTACCGTTACGCTCACCGCCTGCACATCGAACTCTATGGCAACAAACGCGGCACCTGATCCCTCGCCCGAGCCCTTGCCTGAGCCCGGCTCCGCGGAGGCAACCGGCGCCTGCGCGGGTGAGCCCCTACCCCCGCTCATCGTCGCCCTGGGTGCGGCCCAGCCGCCGTGCAAACTCTCCGAGGTGCTCCTGCATATCATCGCGTCGTTTCACGAACGCCCGGTGAGTTTGCGCGAGGTCATCGCCCTGCTCCAGGGACGCGCCTACCTGCTGCTGATGTTGCTGCTGTCGCTGCCGTTTTTGCTGCCGATTCCGCTGCCCGGGCTGTCGTTTTTGCTCGGCTCGGTGATCGCTCTGATCGCGCTGCGGCTGACGTTGGGGCAAAAACCCTGGTTGCCCGCGCGCCTGCTCGACCGCGAGCTGCCGCCGAAGTTTTTCCCCACCCTGCTGGCGGGAGCGAGCCGCGTGTTGCGCTACCTCGAGGTCATGCTCAAGCCCCGCCAGCTCTGGCTGACCGACTCGCCCCTGCTGGTGCAACTGCACGCCTTCATCATTTTTGTCGCCGCTTTTGTGCTGCTGTTGCCCCTGCCTCCGGGGACCAATTTCCCGCCGGCGCTCTGTATTATTCTGATGGCGGGCGGGCTGCTCGAGCGCGACGGGCGCTTCATCCTCGCCGGCTACCTGGCCTTCGCCCTCAACGTGGTGTTTTTCGCCCTTTTCGCCATTTACGGCCAGCGCCTCATCCAATGGGGCCTGCACCTGTGGGCCGGCGAGGTGGCCTGAGCGCCCGATGGGTTGGCGGATTTTGGCTGATTTTGGTTACTTCTGGCGCGCAGCCCGGTGTCGATGCGGACACCTTTACAATTGATGCGTGGTGGCGGCGTGCAATTTGCTATAACTTTCGATTGTCCCTGCGTTCAACTGCGCTTCCCGTAACACACCATGCCGACCACCGCCCTCCTCCCTGAACAGCTTCGTTTGGCCATCAACCTTCGCCTTGGCCTGTTGGGTTGCGCCCCCGTCGCCGACGCCGCCGGCACCGACTTGACGAGCGTCGCCGCCCCCCTGTTCGCCCAGCAGCGCGAGATCACCCGCCGCCTCACCCACCAGCTCTCGCCGGTGGACGAGCGTATCCAGCATTTTCTTAACACCTACCTCGCCGACATCGGCCCGGCGCCCCGCTTGCCCGCACGCACCTTCGTGCTCGATCAGCCCGGCCTAGCCCGCGAGCTGTCCCTGCCGGCCGCCGGCGACACGGTCAATTCGCCGCTGCTGAAGAGCTATCGCCTGCACAACGGCGTGTTGCACAACCCCGCCAACGATCGTCGCACCACCCAGGGCGTTTTCCACGTCGCCGAGGGCGGCCTGCCCGTGCCCGACGACAAGCTCGCCGTGCCCAAGCTGACCTTTTCGCGTCTGGTCGACCTGGCCCTGCGGCCCCAGCCCGAGCTGCTCCGCCTGCCCTTCACCGCCGGCCAGACCGCCCCGGCCGAGTGCATCGTTTCGCTGCTGCTGCGCCCCTTGGTCGTGCCCGCCGTGCCCGGCTTCATCGGCGAAAAACGCATGGAGGTGCGCTTCTTCGCCCCCGGCTCGCTCGTCTCCAATCTCGATTTCGTCGAGGCCATTTTCGGTAACGCCGGCGACCCGTTCATCGCCGAAAACGACGCCGCCCTCGATGTCGATGGCTGGTCCGGCCACACCGGCTGCGTGATCCTCGCCCCGCACCTGGTCGGGGTGCGCAAACATATCGTCGGCCTGCCGCACTGGGATCTGGCCACCCCGCGCCAGCGCCGCGACGGCATGTGCTGGAAAACCGAGGACGAACTCTACAACGGCGGCAGCGCCTTCAAGCTCTGCGCCCGCGACGCGCGCGGGGTGATCGTCACGATCATCGCCGACAACTACTACGGCTACTGCAAGAAAGAGGTTAAGACCATGATCAGCTTCGCGGCCAACCTCTACGGCATGGCCGAGGAGGAACACGCCGGCGGCGCCTTGGTGTTCCCCAGCTACGACCTCGGCGAGGATTTCGCCGGCTACGTCGAGGGCAACCCCGAGTACACGGTCGCCGCTGTGCTCGCCCGCGAGCCCGCCGAGTGGTCCGTCCAGCCCGAGGGCCACGCGCTCGCCACCCAGATCGCCGACACCGTGCTCGTGCCCGAGGCCACCCACTTCGACCTGCGCCAGCAGCGGGTCAGCTGGTCGGAAACCGACGGCACCGCCCGCCAGATCAAGCTGCTCGCGGGCAAAACCTACGTGCGCCCCAGCGGTTATCGCGTACATATGGAGCCGGTGCGCGGCGAACGCGGCCAGTGGCGCCTGGTCGGCACCGTGGCTGAAACCACCCTTTGCCACAAGCCCTGCACCGTTTCGGGCGGCGGCAAGTCGGAGATCTCCAAGGCCATCTCCGACGCCATCCTGCCCGGCCACGTGTTCCTGGCCGACATTGATCGCGACCTCGACAACGTGACCGCGCTGCTTGAGCGCGATTACTCCGGCCGCTTCCGCGACGTCACGCGCAACGGCAATGACAAGCGCCCCATCCTCAGCCCCGAGCGCACTCTCGGCAGCGTGATCAAGCTGCTCACCCCGTCGCGCCGCGATTACACCGACGCTTACAACAGTTGGCTCAATGCCATCCCCCGCCACGTCAAGGAGCTGGTTTTCGTGGTTAAACGCTACCACAAGGCCGGCTGGGGCGAGGATTGGCGCAAGCACTTCTCGGTCGATACGATCAACGGTCGCCCCGGCTACGAGCTCAAGCTCGACGGCCGCAAGCTGGTGGTGAACACCCTGCGCGTCGGTTACGAGGAGGACGGCTCCTGGCGTGTGTTCGGCCTGCGCCACGATTTCCACCCCGCCGCCAAGGTACAGATGGAGGACGACATCACCGCCTCGGTGGTCGCTCCGGCCAGCGCGGTCAAGGTGCCGGCCAACGGCAACGCCGCAGCCCCCGCCCCGCGCTCCTACAAGTTCGTACAGAACTGCGAAGCCCGGCTGTTCCAGCGCCCCGACGACGCCATCCATCGCGGTTACGACAAACAGGCCGAGGCGGACATCGCCGCCCCCGGCACCTTTTTGTCCAACTACGAGCCGCTCACCGGCGAAGATGCCCGCGCCCAGATTGAGGATGCGGTCGGTTTCTCCGCCTACACCGCGCCCATGCAGGAGTTGGTGAAAAAGGCCGCCGTGCAGCCCGCCGGAGCCTCGCCGGCTTACTTCGTATCCACTGCCAACCCGCGCCTGGTAGGCGGCAAGCCCTCCAAAAACACCCGCTACCTGCAGATTCGTCCCGACGTAGCCAATCCCCGCGCCACGGCGCTCGCCCAGCTCGGCCTGCGTCTGCACCGCGCATTGCCCGTAGGTGCGCCGATCCATACCCCGGTCAACGTGTTGGTGCCCGGCCGCCGCAACAACCCGCCCGAGCCGGGCGTGCGCGCGCTCTGCTGCTTCAACCCGATCCACTACATGGAACTGCCCGAGCTGTTCATGGAGTTCATCAGTTCGATGAC
>CAMBUJ010000081.1 GCA_945871005.1 Opitutus sp. GAS368
TACCACCTCAATGTCCCCACCGACGACCTCGAGCCGGCGCTTAAATGGGACGGTGAATGGCACATCACGCTGGAGGTGTTTCGCGACCTCGGGCTGGCCTTCGCTGCAGTGCTGGTGCTCATCGCCATGCTGATGGTCGGCTGGTTCAAAAGCTACGTGACGCCGCTGGTGGTGATGGCGGCGATCCCGTTTTCGCTGATCGGCATCCTGCCGGCGCACTGGGCGCTGGGGGCGTTTTTCACCGCCACCTCGATGATCGGCTTCATGGCTGGCGCCGGGATCGTGGTGCGCAACTCGATCATCTTGGTGGATTTCATCGAGCTGCGCCGTGCCCACGGCCTGCCGCTGCGCGAGGCGGTGGTGGAGGCTGGCGCGGTGCGCTTCCGGCCGATGCTGCTCACCGCGCTGGCGGTGATCGTCGGGGCGAGCGTGATTTTGGCCGACCCGATTTTCCAAGGGCTGGCCATCAGCCTGATGTTCGGGGAGATCGCCTCGTTACTGATCAGCCGCATGGCGGTCCCAGTGCTGTATTATATGGCCAACCAAAACCAAGCCACCACCTGAGTTACCCAGCGCCATTTCCACTCACTTTCCTCCTATGAAAACTAACATTGGTTCCCTTGATCGTATTACTCGCCTCGTTATCGGCTTCGCTCTGTTGAGCGGCGGCCTGGTTCTCCACTCCTGGTGGGGCATCGTCGGCCTGGTGCCGATCCTCACCGCTGTGGTGCGTTTTTGTCCCGCCTACCTGCCGTTCGGGATTAATACCGGTGGATGCTCTTGCGCCTGCTCCGGCTCGGACGAAAAACCCTGCGACAAAACCAAAAAGTAACCGGCTCGCACCCGTTGTTTGCGCAACTGCCACGCCGCGCCGACCGCCCCCCCCACTCCGTGCCGCCCGCCGCTTCATCCACCCGCCACGCCCGTCTGTCTCCCATGAAAATCCTCCTTCTCATCGCCCTGGTCTTCGCCGTCCGGTTCGTCACCCAGCGGATGCTGGCCGGACCAATCCTCACGCCCGAGGAGGCGGCCCGCCGGGTGGCCGCCGGCACGGCGGTCTTGATTGACGTGCGCGAGCCGAACGAGTGGCGCGACGGGGTGGTGACGGGCGCGCTTCTCCTGCCGCTCAGCGACCTGCAAGGCGACCGCCAGCAGTGGAAACCGGTGTTGGCGGCCAACGCGGACAAAGAGCTGATTCTCTATTGCCGATCGGGCAACCGCTCCGGAATCGCCGTGCGGTTGCTCGCCGGTGAAAAATTCAAGACCGCCAACGCCGGCGGTTTCTCCGCCTGGAAAGCCGCCGGCCAGCCGGTGCGGACTCCCTGAGTTACCCATCGCTATTTCCGGGTTTAAGTCGCGCCCGGTTTTTCTAGTTTGGCGTCCCGGCTTCACCTCCGGCCCCCACCCACCATGAGTTTCGCCTGTCCCCATTTCCTACCGGATAACGATTCCTGCCTGCGGTTAAGCTGCGAGTGCGTCCCAGGTCGGCCTGGGTGCGGCATCGCCAAAAGCTCCAGTTTTGCTGTGCCGTGGGAGGAACGGCTGAAGGAGAAACAGGAGGAGAAACGCCAGCAACTCTTCGCCGGTCCGGTTTCTCCGCCCGAACGCGAAACCAGCACTTAACCGTGATCGCGCCCGGCGGCTGAAGACGGACGTTTTTTCAGGGGCATTTGCCAAAATTTTCTGAGCCCGAAATAGCCAATCAAGCCGATGGTAACGCCAAGCACAACGGCCCCCAGGTACAGCGAAACAAGCGAGTCCCCGGTGAACACCCCGAGGGGAGCGTGGGTGATTTTATGCCAAACCTCGGCGGGCCGGTTGCCGCGCACCACCTCGCCGACAAAATAACACGCGGGCAAGTGAACCGGCGCGGTCAGGGGCGTCGAAAGAAACTGCAGCGCGATGCTCAGCAGCAGGTTTCCGCGAAAGAAGATCGCGACAATGCAGGCCAGTACCGACTGAAGCGGAAGAAACGGAATAATGGTGATGGGGAAACCCACCAACCAGGCGCGTGCCAGCGATTCGCGCGTGGGTTTCCAGAGGGTCTTGTCCAGCAGGCGGTCGCCCAAGCGCGTGTGCAGCCAGGTTCCTCGCAACCGACTGCGGGAAAGCCGGCTACGATGCAACCAACGCAATATCCAGTAGGGGAAACGCATGGGTTAGGCGGACTTGGCCCCCGGTCCCCTAGCCGCTCCCGGGGGCAACGGGATTTTGGCGAGCAACACCTTGTCCACCCGGTTTCGATCCATGTCCACCACCTCGAAGCGCCAACCATGGCAGGTGAAATGCTCGCCGGGACGCGGGATGTAGCCCATGCGATCGAGAACGAAACCGCCAAGGGTCTCATAATCCTCGTCCTCCTCGCCGGGCAGCGCCGGCAGCTCGAAACGGTGGCGTAGTTCGCCCACCTCCAGGCTGCCATCGACCAGCCAGGAGCCGTCGTCGCGTTGCACCGCGTCGGGCGAGACCCGGTCGCCGGGCTCGGGCAGATCGCCGACAATCGCCTCCATCACGTCGATGAGCGTCACCAGGCCCTGCACGCTGCCGAATTCATCGGTGACGAGGGCGAGGTGTTTGCCTGATTTCTTAAAGCCGTCGAGCAGCTGCACCACATGCACGGTCTGCGGCACCACGAGCGGCTGGGTGAGGTGGTTGCGGATGTCGTTGGCGACCCCGGCGGCGGCGTTGGCCCAGAGGGATTTAACCGAGACCATGCCGATGACGTGATCGCGCGTTCCCTCATAAACTGGGAAATGCGAATGCCCGCTGGTGACGATTTTGCGCCAGTTGAGCTCCTCGGTATCGGCGACGTTCAGCCAGACGATCTTGGTGCGGCGCGTCATGATTTCGGTGACGCAGCGCTCATCGAGCCGGAGCACGCCCTCGACCATGGCCCGCTCGGCCCGGTGGAAAACCCCTGCGGTGGTGCCCTGCTCGATCAGGTTGGAAATTTCCTCCTCCGAGGGCGGTGCCTCCACGTCCTTGCCCAAACCGAAGACCTTAAGCACGAGGTTGGTGGAGATCGTGAGAAACCAAACGGCGGGTGCGGCCAGGACGGCGAGGCCGGTCATCGGCTTGGCGATGAGCATGGCCCGGCCCTCGGGATTGCTGAGCGCAACGCGCTTGGGCACCAGTTCACCGATGATGAGGGAAAAGTAGGTGATCGCACCGACGACCACCAGGATGCTGATCCATTCCGCGTACGGCGCTAGACCCGGCTGAGTCTCAAGCCAGACCCTGAGCTGTTCCGAGAGCGTGGCCCCGCCGAAGGTGCCGGCGAGGATGCCGACCAGCGTGATGCCGATCTGAACGGTGGAGAGAAAATTGGAGGGCTGCTGGGCAAGCGCGAGCGCGGCGCGCGCCTTCACGTTACCCTCGTCGGCCAGGCTTTTGAGTCGGGCTTTGCGTGCGGACAAGACGGCAATCTCCGACATGGCAAAAACGCCATTGGCCAGAAGCAGAACGAAAATGATGAGGATTTCGACAAAGACAGTCATGGAGGCGGAAATGACCCGCTGAGCATTGAACGTAAAAGTGAGGGTGCAGGTTGGTTCGGCTGCCCTAAACACAGAGAGAAATGCAAAAAAAACGGGAAACACCAGCCCGAGCGCATACAGACTTCTTATTGGTGGTGAGTCTTCTCGTCATTGAGCGTGGGCGGATAACCCCAACGACCTTAACCGGATGTAAAAACACCCGTCAAATTTCAGTCAAAAACCCGACTGTCCCCCCAATTAACTCGTAAGCGGTGAAATCAAACGCGCATAAGGAAGACACCCTAGATCAGCCTGAGGCTTACCCCCTACTTTCAAGCCCCGGACTACGGCGATTTCCCCCGGAAACCGCCGCTCGACTCAAGTCCCCCCTACCCCGTCATGAAACGCTTTCTCCGCCCCGCCTCCCTTGGTTTCCTCTTCATCGCGGCCTTGCTACTTCTGATGGGTTGGTGGTCGGCAGCGACACGGGTCGTGCCTGCCCCCGCGGTTACCGCGCAGCACGCCTCCCACGGGCACGCCCCCCCTCCCCGCTTAGCCGAGTCGCCCTGCACCCACCCTGGCCACGGCCATGCCGCCTGCACCCACCCTCCCGCAACCAAGGTTGCCCCGCCCCCCCCCGCCGCAACCCAAGCCCACGACCAGGCCGGGATGACACTCCCCCCTGACTTCCTCGATCGCATCATCGAGGGCACGCGTGTCGCCATTCCGTTACCCGACGGCACCACCGCCGAGGGCTCGGTGGGCCTGACCCAGCGCGATTCCGATGGCGTCTTGTTCGTTCAGGGCCGCCTTACGCAACCGGCCCCCGGCACGTATTTTCTCCAACGCCAAACCGTGACCGGCGTGGCGGGACCCTTTGTGGGAAATATCCGCTTCGATGGCAGTACCGACGGTTGGAAAATTGTGCCCACCGCCGACCGCAAAGCCGCTGTACTGGTAGCGACCCCAGTTGATCAAATCCTCTGCCACAACTACGGCGTGGACCCCAAAGCCACCGCGATGGTCACCGCCAACATCCCTGAGGCCCACCCCACGGACATTCCCCTGCCGACCTATCAAGCGGTCACTCCCCTGCAAAGCCTGCCCGGGGCGGTCGGGGTGATCTACTTGGATTTTGACGGTGAAAAAGGCCCCTTCACCAATTGGGGCAATTTCGACGCCGCTCCTTCAGGCACGTCCAACGAGGGCGTTTTCGATATTTGGAAAATGGTCTGCGAGGATTTCCAGGGCTTTAACCTCAACATCACCACCGATCGCAAGGTGTATGACCAAGCACCCCAAGGCCGTCGCATTCATGTGATCATCACCCCGACCACCACCGCCGCCCCAGGCAAAGGAGGTGTCGCCTATGTGGGGTCCTTTAACTGGTCGGGCGACCCGGTTTGCTGGTCTTTTTCCGGCGGTGGGAAAGACGCAGTCGAGGTGATTTCGCACGAGGTCGGCCACACACTCGGGCTGGACCATGACGGGCGAAGCCCGTCCGAGGGATACTACGCCGGCCATGGCACATACCCGGTGGGATGGGCACCTATCATGGGCTTGGGGGACTACAAAAACCTCTCCCAGTGGTCGAAGGGCGAGTACGCCAACGCCAACAACTTTCAGGACGATCTCACCATCATCACCACCACCAACAACGATGTAGCCTACCGCGACGATGACATGGGCGACACGCTCGACACCGCCAAATACCTCGAAATCGCGGCCGACAACACCGTGCGCAACGAGGGTATTATCGAACGAACCGGTGACATTGACGCCTTCCGTTTCTCCACCCGCGGCGGCACCGCCTCCCTGACCGCCAAGCCCGTCGCCCTTAATCCCAACCTCGATATCGTCGCCGAGATCGTCAACGCCTCCACCCTGGCGGTAATCGCCTCGGCCAACCCGGACCTGGACATCAAGGCCACGGTTTCCGCCGTGTTACCAGCCGGTGAATACCTGTTGCGCATCCGAGGCACCGGGCGTGGCGACCCGATGGTCGACGGCTACACCAACTACGGGAGTCTCGGCTCGTACACGATTTCCGGCAGCGTCGCCGGGGGCACGTTGTCCGACCGCTTCTCCATTGCCGAAAACCCGGCCAACGGCGCGACCGTGGGAACCGTTATCGCCCGCCTCAACCACGGTGCCAATTCCCGCAGTTGGAGCATCGCCTCCGGCAACACCAACGGCGCCTTCACCATCCACCCGACCACCGGTGTTCTCACCGTCGCCAATCCCGCCGCCGTCGACTTCGAGGCGCTCTGCCTGCGGTGGGATGACCCGGCCACCATCGAGCTGTTTATCACCCTCACCGACGCGACCAATCCCGCGCTCAGCGAGTCGATCCGCACCGTAGTCACGGTACTCGATGTCAATGAGGCCCCGGTCATGGCCACCGCGAACCTGACGATCCTCGAACGCGCCCTCGTCGGCACGACGTTGGTGACGCTGGCCGCCAGCGAGGCCGATCACTACGATTTCCCCACTTACGCGATCACCGCCGGCAATGCCGGCAACTTCTTCACCATCGATCCCACCACCGGCCGCCTCACCGTGGCCAACTCGCCGGAGGTCAGTAGCAACACGGTGTTTAACCTCACCGTCACCGCCACTGACCAGGGTTCGCCGGCCTTGGTCGCCACGGTCAACGTTGCCATTAACGTCATCAACATCGCCCCCGGTTACGAAACCGGCCGTATTGTGCGGACCTTCTTTGATGGCATCGGCACGGGGACCACCGTGGCCAGCCTCACCGGTAACGCCAGGTTTCCCAACCAACCCAACAGCGAGCAATTCCTCACCGCCTTCGACGGCGCCGCCCATGGGAGCAACTACGGCTCCACCATCCGTGGATATCTGATCCCGCCCGTCACCGGCGCCTATCAGTTATGGATCTCCTCCGACGATGCCAGCCAGTTGCTCTTCAACCCTGCGGGGCCAGCGCCGAGCGGCGCGGTGTCGATCGCCAGCGTTGGCACCTACTCCGCGCGGTATTTGTGGACCAAATTACCGTCCCAGCAATCGGCCGCGTTTAACCTCATCGCCGGTCAGCCGTACTACATTGAGGCACGCCACAAGCAGGCCGGCGCTGGGGACCATCTGGAGGTTGCCTGGAGCGGTCCCGGCATCAGCAGTCCGCAGGTTATTCCCGCCACCTTCATGGCGCCGTTTTACCAGAATTACCCGCCCGCCATCACCGCCGCCACCTTTACGGTGCGTGAAAACGCGGTAGCCAACCAAACCGTGGGCACAGTCACGGCCACCGATATCAACTCCCGCGACAGCTTCGCGAACTATGCCATCACCGCGGGCAATGACACCGGCATCTTCGGCATCGAACCGGCCACCGGGCGTATCTACATAGCCCGTACAGGGCTGCTGAATGCCGCCACCATTCCCAGCCACACCCTCACTCTCCGCACCACCGACAGCGGTGCGCCCGCTCTCGACGGCACCGGCACGGTCACCGTCACCGTACTGGCCGCCAACATCATCGGCACCACCGCGCTGACCCAACAGATCTGGTCCGACATTTCCGGCACCACCCTCAACAAACTCACCTCCAACGCAAACTACCCCAACGCCCCCACCTCCACGCGGATGCTGACCGGCGGCTTCGATAGCGGCACCAATCTCGCAGATAACTACGGTTCACGTATCCGCGCCTACGTGGTACCGCCCACCACCGGCAGCTACACCTTTTATCTGTCCTCCGATGACGACGGCCAGTTGAAGCTCAGCAGCACCAACTCCCCGGCCAACGCCACCGTGATCGCCTCGGTTACCAACGGTGCGTCGGCCCCCGGCGTGTGGACCCAGTTCCCCTCGCAAACCTCCGCCGCCGTCACTCTGACTGCCGGCCAAAGCTACTACATCGAGACGCTGCAAAAGGACGGTACCGGTGGCGATCAAGTCCAAGTCGCCTGGACCGGCCCCGACTACGCCACGCCCACAATCATTCCGGCCAGTGCGCTAAAACCCTACGACTTCAACACCGCCCCGTCGTTCAGCCCGACCACCTACGCCTTCAGCGCCAAGGACACCGACCCCGTCGGCACGGTGCTGGGAACGGTGCTCGCCAGTGATCCGGAGGGCGAAGCCCTCGTCTACGCCATCACCGCCGGGGATGCCGGCGGCGCCTTCGCCGCTGGGCCCAACGGGGTCATTACCGTCGCCAACGGCGCCGCGCTCGTGCCGGGGGTCAAGACCCTCACGGTGACCACTCAAGATCTCGGCCTAGGCGGAGTTTACTCGCTCAAAACAGCAACCGCCACCGTCACCGTCACCATCACCGCCCACAACCAGCCGCCCGCCTGGAAAACGGCCCCGTTCACCGCCCCCGCCACAGCCGAGGGCCAGGCCTACTCCGCCACACTGAGCGGTGCGGCCACCGATCCCGACGCCGCCAACGGCGACACGATTTCCTACACGAAAATTGCCGGCCCGGCTTGGCTGACCGTGGCCGCCAACGGCGCACTCGGCGGAACCCCGTCCAACCTGCAAATCGGCGTAAACACCTTCACGATTCGCGCCAGCGACATCCACAACCGCACGGTCGATGCCACGGTGACCATCACGGTGTACAACGTCGCCCCGCTCGCCGTGCCCGCCGACTACACCTGCGCGGTCAATGCCACGGTGAGCCGAACCGCCGTCGCCACCGACGTGGGCACGACGGTGCTGACTTACGCGATCGCCCGTTCGCCCGCCCATGGCACGGTGAGCATCAACGCCGCAACCGGTGCCTTCGTCTACACGCCAACGGCGGGCTGGTCCGGAGCGGATTCGTTTACCTTTAAGGCCAACGACGGCGCCCTCGACTCACGCCCGGCGCTGGTTTCGCTCACGGTCTTCAATGCCCCGGCCGCGGTCCGACTCTATCAGGACGCCATCAACGCCTCCGGCCCGGTCGCCTGGTGGCGGCTCAATGAAACCACCGGCACCAGCGCCGCCGATGCCATCGGTGCGAACGATGCGAGCTTCTTCACGAGCGGGTCCACCCTGGGACAAACCGGTCCGCTCACCGGGGACGCCGCCAACAAAGCGGTGGCCTTCGCCAGTTCCGGTCAAGGCCGCCTCGTTGTAACGACAGTGGATGCAGCGCTCCAGTTTGCGGCCACCCAGCCGTTTTCGCTCGAAGCCTGGGTGAAGCCATCATCCACCGCGGGAGCCAATGACCCGATTTTCCAGCGTGGCCAGGCCCCCACCAACAACGTTTTCCGGCTTTTCCTCAAAACCGGAAAACTCGCGCTGGAGGTGCGTAACTCCGCCGGCACCACCACCACGGTGACCTCCACCACCGCCCTCGCCGCCAACACTTGGAATCACGTCGTGGCCGTGTGCACCCCGAACGGCGGAGCAGGCTCGATTAAGTTCTACATCAACGGCGTGCAGGACCTGACCACTGGAACCGCGCCAGCCAACCTGTTTGCCCCCACCATCACCCGGTTCCGCATGGCGAGTTACGACCACACGACCTCCGGTTCAGCTACCTACTTCACCGGCGTGCTCGACGAACCCGCCGTCTATAAAAAAATCCTCACCGCCGCCGAGGTCGCCGATCACTACGCCCTTCGCACGGCCGTACCGCCGCCAAGCGTCACGCTGACTTCGCCTGCGGACAACGCGCACTTCCCGGCCCCGGCCAACCTCACGGTGACCGCCGCCGTCACCGCCAATGGCACCACCGTCAACAAGGTATCCTTCTACGACGGCACGAGCCTGCTGGGTGAAGACACCACTGCGCCCTATTCGCTCGCGCTGACCAACCGCCCGGTCGGCACCGGCCTACTTACCGCCCGCGTCACCTACAACACCAGCTCCACCATCGACTCGGCACCCGTGTGGTTTGCCGTCGATGCCGCCCCCACGGTGAACTCCCAGTCGCTGACCACTGCGGAAAACCAAGTGCTCGCCGGCACGCTCACCGGCGCCTCGCCGAGCAACGGGTTTGCGCTCACCTACACGGTGCTCACCCAGCCTGCGCATGGCTCGATCGTGCTCAATGCCGCCACGGGAGCCTTCACCTACACCCCGGAATCCTACTGGTTCGGCGCCGATAGCTTTACCTTCAAGGGCAACGACACGGTGGCTGACACCGCCAGCGGCACCGTCTCGATCACGGTGAGCGAGGTGAACTTCCCCCCGATCTTCGCCGCCACTCCGTTCACCGCCGCCAACGCCAAACCCGCCATGGCCTACGTCGCGAGTATTGCCACCGCCGCCGCCGACCCCGATGCCGGCGACACCTTCACCTACAGCAAAGTTTCCGGCCCAGCATGGCTGGCGATCTCCGCTTCCGGCGGTCTGAGCGGAACGCCCACAGCCGGCGATGTCGGAGCCAACACGTTCACCGTGCGCGCCACCGATAATCACGGCGCTTCTGCGGATGCGACCCTGGTCATCCAGGTGATTTCACCGCCGGTCTTCACCCAGCAGCCGGTCGCTGTCACCACCGTGGCCGGACAAAGCGCCGGGTTCACCGTGGCCGCCTCCGGTTCGCCCGCGCCCGGCCTGCAATGGCAATCCAGCCCGAATGACACAACGTGGACCAACCTCCCGGGTGCAACCGGTACCAGCTACGTGATCCCGCTGGTCGAGAGCGCGAGCAACGGCATCCGCTTCCGCTGCGTGGCCACCAACGTGGCCGGCACCGCCACCTCAACCAGTGCCCTGCTCACCGTAAGCCTGCCCCGCTGGACCAATGCCGCCGGCGGTTCCTGGTCGACGGCCGGTAATTGGTTGAGCGGCGTGATCGCCAACAGCGCCGCCGCCACCGCCGATTTCTCCACCCTCAATCTGATCGCCAACACCACCGTTACCCTCGACGGCGCGCGCACCCTGGGCGGGCTGAAATTTGGCGACACCACGCCCACTCACAACTGGACCCTCAGCACGGGCACCGGCGGCCCCCTCACCTTGGCCAGCTTAAGCGGTACGCCCACGATCGAGGTGGTCAACCAAACCGCCACCCTCGGTGTGGTCCTCGCCGGCGCGCAGGGGTTTGCCAAAACTGGAGCGGGCACGCTGCTGCTCAGTGGCGCCAACCCCTACGACGGCACCACCCTGGTCAGCCAAGGCATCCTGAAGCTAGGCGACCTGTACGCCCTCGGCGCCACCACGGCGGGTACCACGGTGAACAGCGGAGCCGCGCTCGATTTGAACGGCCTCAACCTCTCCCCGGTGACCGAGCTCGTCACCGTCAGCGGCACCGGCATCGGCGGGGCCGGCGCTATCCTCAACAGCAGCGCGACCAAGGCTTACCTGCGCAACACCAGTCTGGCGGCAAACACCACGCTCAATCCGAGCAGTGGCAAACTGGTCCTCGGCTCCACCACCGGGCAAAACGCCACGCTCGCGCTCAACGGTCACACCCTGACCAAAGCCGGTGCCGGCACTCTCGTGCTCAACGGCGTCACGATGACCGGTGCGGGTAACATCAACGTGACCGCCGGCACGCTTCAGCTCTTCGACGACTACTTGGTCGGTATCCAGCAGGCCACGACCATGAAAGGCACGGGCACCCTGACGCTCAATGCGGGCACCGCACTCAAGATCAACAATTGGACCAGCGGACTCACGCTCACCATGCCCATCGTCCTTAACGGCGCTACGTTCAACAGCGACTGGCCCGGCCCCAACGGGGCCACCATCGGCAGCCCGATCACCGTCAACGTCACCAGTACGCTCGGCTTTGGCGGAGGCTATGGGAATGCCAGCTTCAGTGGCGTCATCAGCGGCCCCGGCGGCCTGATCCGCAGCGGCGCGGAAACCGTCACCCTCAGCGGCTCCAACACCTATAGCGGCGGCACCTTCCTGCGTTCCGGCAACCTCGCCTTCTTCCCGGGCTCGCTCGGCTCCACCGGGCCCATCTCGATGGAGGGCGGCCGTCTGATCTGGTATTATTCCACCACCGAGCAGAATTCCGAAGATGTGTCCGCCCGGATCATCCTGGTCGCCGGCAAAACCGCGTCTTTAGATACCAGCGACAACGACGTGACCTTCGCCACCGGGATCGGCGCGGGCACCACCGCAGCCTTGACCAAATATGGCACCGGCACCCTCACCCTCGGCGGCACCAACACCTATACCGGCACGACCACGGTCAGCGCCGGCACGCTGCTGGTGAACGGTTCGCTCGCCACCACCCCCAGCGTCACCACGGTGGACGCCGGCACGACTCTGGGCGGCACTGGCACCCTCAACAGCCCGGTCACCAACAACGGTACGCTCGCCCCCGGCAACACGGCCGCCGGTAATCTCAAAATCAACGCCGCCCTCACGCTGGCCGCCAATTCGACCATCGACTGGGAAGTCGCCAACTGGAACGGCTCGCCCGGCTCCGGCTACGATGTGATCACCGCCTCCAGCCTGAAACTCACCGCCACCAGCGCCGCTCCGGTCACCCTCCGGCTGTTGCCCGCTTCACTGGTGAACTTCACCGAAACCTCCAAAACCTTCACCCTCATCCAAACCACCGCCGGCATCACCGGGCTCACCGCCACCAACTGTAGTTTGGATACCTCCGCCCTAACCACGGCGAAGGGCGTGTGGGCGGTCAAACAGGTCGGCAACAGCCTGGTGCTCGCCTACACCCGTTTTAACACCGTGCCGGCGTTCGCCGCTAATCCGTTCAGCAAGGCAGCGGCCTTCGTCGGTAGCCCTTATGCGGCCACACTCGCCGGCTCGGTCATCGACCCCGACCTTGGCGAAACGTTGACCTATGCCAAACTCTCAGGCCCGGCCTGGTTAACCGTAGCCGCCAACGGCGCACTCAGCGGCACTCCGGCGGCCGGCGACCTCGGCACGGCCAGTTTTAGCGTGAAGGTGACCGACAGCTTCGCGGCGAACGCCACGGCTACCCTGCAAATCCTGGTCAGGGCGGCCGATGGCAATAACAACGGCATCCTCGACGCCTGGGAAATCGCCCGCTTCGGCAATGCCGACTTGGGGGCCCATGTCGCCACCGAGGATGCGGACGGAGACGGCCTCAATAACCTGCTCGAATTCGCCTTCAACACCGACCCGCTGCAGGCGAACCCCAGTCCGATTATCCACGATTTCACGGATCTTGCCGATGGTCGCCATCTGCGCCTGAGCGTGACGAAGAACCCGGCCGCCACCAACCTGACCTATGTGGTGGAAACCTGCGGCACGCTCAACGATTGGAGCGCGGCCAACACGGTGGTGGAGGTCAACACCGCCAACGAGCTGAAGGTGCGCGACAGCCTCGCCACCCCCACCGCGGCGCGGCGGTTCATCCGCCTGCGGGTGACCGTCGCCCCGTAAAACGCGCCTGCCACCAGCCCCTCGCCTACGCGCCGAAGGTGACGAACAAAGGACTGGTACACTCCCTGTTCCTCGCGTACCTCACGCGTTCCATCCCGGTCTCGCCATAGAGCGCATAGGCGACTTCGAGTGGGCCGGCTGACGGGCCGTGGTGAAAGGCGTCTCCTAGTCGGTACTCCCCGGCGGCGGCGGGGAGCTGAGTCATCGCCCGCCCGCGGTTGCCTAGGTGTGGCGGGCGAAAGGACGCGGAAAACCCATGGAGCTTCAACCAAAACACCTGATCGACCACGTTCAGCCAGTCGGGGTTCGGTCTTTTTTGCGCAAGATCGGTTTCCAGGTTTCGTTCGGATGCCAAGGGTTGGTGATCTCATCCAAAATCCGCACGCCGCTTTTGGTTTTCTTCACGGCGATGACGGTAATCGTCCTGGGGGCTTTCTTGGCGCGCCGACCCTCGAGCAACTTCGCCACCGCCTGGGCCTCCGCCTTATGCTTAAACAGACAGGCGGGCGTGATTGCATTCATCATGAAACACCCGTCGGAGGGGAAATAATACATGCAGAATTTTCGCGAAAATACAGCGACGATCACGTAGCGAACCGGATCATTCAGTTCCGCAATCGTCGCGACCAGACTGGCCCGTTCGCGTTTGGACATCGGCCGGTCCTCATCGAACTCAGTGAGTGGTTGAGAACGGCTGATGCGTTGGGGTGATTTCATATTATGAGGGCATCGCATCCGGATACGGGCCGAGGAAGCGCTCGCCATTGAAGTGGATCAAGTGGTCCGGTGCCTCGGCGATCCAGACTTCGGATTCCCATGAAATCTGGCCGAGAAAGGATTGCATGGCTTTGCGGGTCTCGAAGGCGGTCACAAAAACGAGCCCCGCCGAAGAACCCTTGAACAATTGCTTCAGCTCTGAGCGACGTTTGCCGTCCACCGGACCAGCGCTGGTCACCGCTTCGATCAGGATAAGCCAATTGCGGCGCACGTCGTGAATGACGACATCGGGCATCTTGGCGGCGGAATTCAAAGCGACGCCCAGTTTAGCCAGATAAGGCGTATCCAGGTGCAAGAACTTGGTCTCGGTGTCGCCGAGATAGACCACCCGTCCTCCTGGAGTAAAAATAGCCGCGAAGTGCTCGACCACCGCTTTGATCAGCGGGTTTTG
>CAMBUJ010000082.1 GCA_945871005.1 Opitutus sp. GAS368
GCGGCGGCGCGCGGCGGCAAACCGGTGGCGCTGGCCGGTCCGGCCAAGCCGGTGGCGGTGGTGTTGGGCAACGAGGAACACGGCCTCGCCCCCGACGTCGAGCGGGCCTGCACCCGCTTGGTGACGATTCCCGGTAGCGGCCGGGTCGAGTCGCTCAACGTCTCGGTGGCCGGCGCGGTGCTGATTTACGCGCTGCTGGCTGGGCGGTGAGGTGCCGTCACCCCGTAGCCTGACGACGGAGTCGTTGGGTTCCCGGATCAAAATCGCTCCGCGATCTCGCTACCTTCGGAATTCAGCGCGCGTAGCCTAACGACTGAGTCGTTGGGCTCGGTTCCGAGAATGTCTAATCTCAAGCCCCCGTTGGTATCTCCCGCGCCAAAAAAAGCGCCGACCCCTAAAAAGGGTCGGCGCTGTGCGCAGTACTTTTGGCGTGCGGTTTACCGGTACTCTTCGCCGGTGATCGCGTTGACGATCTTGTAGTTCTCCACGTGGTAGGCGGCGTCGGCGCGGAAGGCCAACTTGACCCCGAACAGGTTCTCCATGCGCACCAACAGGTCGGCGTCCTCGCTGCGCAGCCGCTCGAGAATGCTCGGGTGCACCAGCACCCGCAGGCTGTAGTCCTTGCCGTCGTTGCGACCGGTCAGGCGGCGGATGAGCGCGCTCAAGCGGCGCTGCAGCTCGACCGACATCGTGGTGGCGCTCTTCACAATACCCCGACCGCGGCAGTACGGGCAGTCGGTGTAAAGGTTCGACGAGAGCGACTCCTGCTGGCGCTGGCGGGTCATCTGCAAAATGCCCAGCTGGCTGATCGGCAGGATGTGGTTCTTGGCTTTGTCGGTCGACATGGCCTCGATCATCATGTCGTAAACGCCGTTGCGGTGGCGGCGCTCCTTCATGTCGATGAAGTCGATGATGATTAACCCGCCCAAGTTGCGCAGGCGGATCTGGCGGGCGGCCTCGACCGCCGCTTCCATGTTCACCGCGTAGATGACGTTCTTCTCGTCGCCGCCGCGGTTTTTGTGCGAACCGGTGTTCACGTCGATGGCGATGAGCGCCTCGGTTTCGTCGATCACGATCTCGCCGCCGGAGGGCAACGCCACCTTGCGCTGGAAGGTCTGCTCGATCTGGCGCTCGATATTGAAGCGCTCAAAAATCGGAATGTTGTCCTTATACAGCGCGATCTTGGAGCGGGAACGCTTGGAGATTTGGCCGACCAAATCCTGGGTGTGTTTGTGGCCGACCTCGTCGTCGATGAGCACGCGGTCGACTTCCTCGGTGAGGAAATCGCGCACCGTGCGCTCGACCAGATCGGGCTCCTGATAAAGGCAGGCCGGGGCGCGGTCGGACTGCATCTTGTTCTGAATCTCCTCCCACTTCTTGAGCATGATGTGGAGGTCGCGCACGAAGTAGCGGGTCTTTTTGCCCTCGCCGGCGGTGCGCACGATCACGCCCATGCCCTCGGGAATGGTTAACTCCTGGAGCATCTGCTTAAGACGCACGCGCTCCTTGGGGTCTTCGATTTTGCGCGAAATACCGCACTGTTCGGAGAAGGGCATCAGCACCAGATAACGCCCGGGCAGGGCGAGGTTGGTGGTGGTGCGCGGGCCCTTGGTGCCGATCGGGCCCTTGGTCACCTGGATGACGATTTCGCTGCCGGGCGGGTACATCGAGGGGATGTCCTTTACCGTGGGCTCGGTGGGGCGCACCGGGGCGTTCTTGCGCTTGTTCACGCGCACGATTTCCACCGACGAATCGGCGGCGGCCGGGAGCATGTCCCAGTAGTGCAGGAAGGCGTTTTTGCTGTAACCGATGTCGACGAAGGCGGCTTTGAGGCCGGAATCGAGGTTCTTGATCTTGCCCTTGTAAATGCCACCGACCATCCGGCTGTCGGACTCGCGTTCGATTTCGAACTTTTCCAGCACGCCGTCGACCAGCAACGCGACCCGCTTTTCGAGCGGTTCGGAGTTGATGATGAGTTCGCGGAAGGTGGTCTTTTCCTTCTTAAAAACGGAGAGGATTTTCTCCAGCAGCGGGCGGTCCTTGGAGCGGGTTTTGGCGTCGGCCTTCAGCTCGTCGCGGTCGACGGGTTCGGGTTCGTGGATGGGGGGAGGGAGGGCGAGCTCCTCGTCATAATTGCGCTGGCTTGGGTCGCCGGAGGGTGTGGGTGAGGCGGGTTGATCGCTCATGGTGGTCGTGGTCCTGGTGGTGGTGGACGGTGGACCCGTGGGCGCAAGTTGCGGCGCAGGAAATTCCGGCAAAGCGGTCGTTATCGCAGGAAGGCTTCAGGTTCATGTGAAGTCCTTTCGGAAGCGATAGACGCTTTGGACCAGTCCTTGCAGCAAGCAGCAACTCAGCACAAAGGAGCCACCGTAGCTGATAAAGGGAAGCGGTATGCCCGTAATGGGCACGAGTCCGATGGTCATCGCGATGTTAACAAACACGTGCACGGCGAAGAGCACCGTCACGCCGATGGCGATCAAGGTGCCGAACCGGTCCCTCGACAGGCCCGCAATGCGTATGCCGTTGAACATCACTATCCCAAACAAACCCAAAACTGTAACACTTCCCAAAAATCCTTTTTCCTCGGCAATCACCGAGGCGATAAAATCGTTGTGCGCGACGGCGCGTGGCAGGTAGCCCAACTGGGCCTGCGTTCCCTGGGTCCATCCCTTGCCGGTCAACCCGCCCGAGCCCACCGAGATCAGCGACTGGCGCTGGTTCCAGCCCACCCCGTTCGGGTCGATTTTGTCGGGCATGGCAAAGGAGATGATCCGGTTGCGCTGGTAATCGTGCAGCGGCAACAGGGCGTGCGGCTCAAACTTTCCCTTGTCCGCGGAGAAGGAGAAGTTGTTAACCTCCATAAACTTGACGTAGCGGTAGCAGTCCAGGCTGACCAGGCTCACGAGGATCAGGAACGCGCCCAAAGCCACCGCAAAAAAGCGGGTGGACAGCTTGGAAACGTAGAGCATGGAGAAGATCACAGGGGGTAGGACGATGGCCGATTTAATGTCGGGCTGGAGCAGGATAAGGAAGATGGGCAAACCCGCAGCAAGCGCCAATTTACCCAAGGTGCCGAGGGAGCGGGCGAGGGTGCCGACCTTGGATCGAACGAGGATGCCGGCGGTCATCAGCAGCACCGCCGCCTTGGTCGGTTCGGAGGGTTGCAGCGCGAAAAAACCCAGGTCCAGCCAGCGTTGCGCCCCGTAGCGTTCGGTGCCGATGCCGGGGGTGAGGACCAGCAGCAGGGTGAGGATGCAGCCGAAGTAGAACCAGTGGGAGATGCTCAGCCACAGGCGGTAGTCGATCAGGGAGACCGCGCCATACAAAAGGGCGCCGGCGGCCAGCCAGACGAGCTGGGTTGTCCAGTTGTTTTGGGCGGTGGCCAGTTGGGCGCTGTAGATAAAGGCCACGCCGATGGCGCCGAGGGCGAGCAGGGCTAGCGGGGTGATCCAGTCGCAACGCACCCGGGTCGTCGTTTTAAAGACGCCGAAGAGTTCGGGGGATGGGCGGTAGCTGGCGGGCACGCGCTTGAACAAACCGCCCCGCCGGCTGCGGCGCAATCTTCCGTTGCCCGCGCGCGCACGATTCGGGGCGATCTGATTTTTCGGTCGCGGTGCCGCCGCCCGTGCCGCACCGTCACCCGCACATGACGTCATCCGCCCTCCGCTCCGACGGCCGCAAGGTCGACCAGCTCCGTTCCATCACCTTCGAAGCCGGGATCGCCCCTCACGCCACCGGCTCGGTGCTGGTTTCCTTTGGCAGCACCCGGGTGATCTGCGCGGCCACCATCGAGCCGAAGGTGCCCAGCTGGATGAAACAACAGCGCGTGCCCGGCGGCTGGCTCACTGCCGAGTATTCCCTGCTTCCCTACAGCACCCACGAGCGCAAGCAGCGTGACATTTCCCGTGGCAAACTCGACGGGCGCACCGTGGAAATCCAGCGCCTGATCGGCCGCTCGCTGCGCGCCGTGTTGGATCTCAAAAAACTGGGCGAAAACACCCTCTGGATTGACTGCGACGTACTCCAAGCCGACGGCGGCACCCGCACCGCTTCGATCACCGGCGCCTACCTGGCGGCCCGTCTAGCCATTCAGACCCTGCTCGACGCCAAACGCATTCCGGAAAACCCGCTGGTCGACAGCGTGGCGGCGGTGAGTGTGGGCCTGTTCGAGGGCCGCGAGTTACTCGACCTGCCCTACGTCGAAGACAAGGGCGCCGAGGTGGATTTTAACATCGTCATGACCGGCCAAGGTAAGTTTGTGGAAGTCCAAGGCAGCGGCGAAGAAGCCACCTACACCCACGAGCAGTTGCTCAGCCTGATCGCGCTTGGGCAGAAGGGGATTAAGGAAATTAGCGCCCTGCAGACCGCGTTTTTAACCCAGCAGTTGCTCAAGTTCTGAGGCGGATGGACGGGGGCGGCCAGGCGCAAGGCCTTGAGCGAAAAACGTCCGGTTGCCCTTCCCTCGGCCAACCAGTGGCGTTGCATTAACCGAGAATCGGTCGCCATTGTTGGGACATGTCAGGCTGTCCTTTTCACTCAAGCCCTCCTGCGGCTTCATTGCCGCCGGTGCCCGCCAACTCCGCTGCGGGCATGGGTTTGGCTGAGGCCATTACGCACGAACTCGCGTTCCTGTCCGAGGCTCATAGCGGTTCAACGCTTGAACGGCGCCTGACGATTTGTCGGGAAGCGCTGGCGGCCGGCCGGCCGGGCCCCTTGACTGCGGCTGAACTGACCTGGGCAGGCCGAATTGCTTGGCGTAATCATGCGCGCTGCATCGGGCGCCTTTATTGGCGTAGTCTAACGGTGCGCGATCACCGCCACCTGGACACTCCAGAGCAACTCTATGGCAGCCTGCTCGAGCATTTGGAACTTGCTCAAGGTGAGGGTAATGTGCGTTCACATCTGACGGTTTTTGCGCCCGCCGAGCATCCGGGGGCGCCTGCGCCACGGATCTGGAACCACCAGCTTTGCGCTTATGCCGGGTATCGTCATGCCGATGGCACCCTGCTCGGCGACCCCAAGAATATCGCCCTCACCACCCGCGCCTGCGAGCTTGGCTGGCGCCAGCCGTCCACGCCCGGGCCCTTTGACCTGTTGCCATGGATCATCGCTGGGCGCGACGGCCGCCCCCAGCTCTTTGCGTTGCCGCCGGGCCTGGTGCGCGAAGTACGGTTGCGGCATCCCTCCTTGCCCTGGTTTGAGGGGCTGGGGCTGCGCTGGTACGCGGTGCCGGTGGTCAGCGATATGCGGCTGCACGCGGCCGGCACGGACTACCCGGCGGCACCCTTTAACGGGTGGTACATGGGCACCGAGATTGGCGCACGAAACCTCGCCGATGCGGATCGTTACAACCTGCTCCCCCGAGTTGCCGAAATGCTCGGCCTAGACTGCCGCAACCCGCGCAGTCTTTGGAAGGACCGCGCGTTGCTCGAACTCAATGCCGCTGTGCTTCATTCCTATGAACTCGAGGGCGTAAAACTAGTCGATCATCACACTGCCTCGGCCGAGTTCATGAAATTTTGTGCCCTGGAAAAGTCGGCCGGGCGCGAGGTCTCGGCTCGTTGGGATTGGATCGTGCCGCCCCTGTCACCGGCGACGACCCCGGTGTTTCATACGCCCATGCAGGAGCGGGCCAGCACGCCCGATTTCCTCACTCAGTCAGCGGCTTATTGATGGAACGGGCGGTTCACACGGAGTCCGCCACCGTTGGAGATATTGGCGCTCTTCGGGGTCCTGACTGCCCGTGGCAGTTCTTGAACTTCTTGCCGCTGCCGCACGGGCAGGCTTCGTTGCGGCCGACCTTGGGCCTCACGCGGCAAATCGTCACCCTGGGCTAATTCGATCCAGGGTAAGTTCGTGGAAGTCCAAGGCAGCGGCGAAGAAGCCACCTACACCCACGAGCAGTTGCTCAGCCTGATCGCGCTTGGGCAGAAGGGGATTAAGGAAATCAGCGCCCTGCAGACCGCGTTTTTAACCCAGCAGTTGCTCAAGTTCTAAAGGGTCGCCGGCGCTGGGCAGGCAGGGTGTACCCTGCCTGCCCCGCTTACCCTTTTCCGGCCGACCCTAAAAGTCAGGGGCTCTCGATTTGGATGCGCACAAAGAGGCTCGGCTCCACCAATGGAAGGCGCGCCACCACGGTTTCCGTCGTGCTGTCGGCATTTGGGGTTGCGGACAATTCGGCCGGCTGCGGCACCGGTTTTGTCCATGTTATCAAGTCACGGGAGGTCAGTAGACTGTACGTCAGTGCGCCGGGTTTGAGCAGGCGGCGATAGGTGAACTTCAGCTCGGCCTGACCGGTGCCTGGATCGGTGGCGGCCACCACGGAATAAGGCTCCGTGCCTTCCGCTTGCAGGGGATTCAGGCCGAAGGCGTATTCGAGGAGGTTGGCCAGGCCGTCTTGGTCGGGGTCACCGTGGGAGCCATTGCTACCCACCGAGGACGCGGGGTCGAGGCCGTGACCGGTTTCCCACGCGTCGGGCATGCCGTCGGAGTCGGTGTCGGTGCTGGCAATGGTCTGCTGGTGGGGCGGGATGCCGAGCAGCTGGATGTCATCGATATTCCAGCCCGACAAAGGCCACGCATAACTGAAAATCGTGTACGTCCAGCGTACAAATACCGACGCCTGACCATCGGCATAGGCTGACAGATCAATGTCCTGCAGGCTCCACGCCGACTCCGTGATGTAGGCGGACCCATTGCGCCAAACTGGTTGCCACGTGGATCCGTTGGTGGACACCTCCACGGTCGCGCTGACGTAGGGTTCGTAATCGCTGTTTAACCAGCGCCGAAAATGCAATTTGGTGGCCGTATATCCCGTTAAATCGAATGGTCCGGCGGTCAGCGTATAGGGTCCGCCGTTGGGCAGGGAATGGTTGCCCGCGAGGTTAACGCCGAAGACATTTTGCCCAGTGTAGCCTGAGGCGGGATCCGTGTTTCCGTAGCTGCCCCCGCCCAATCCGGCCGGTTTTCCCCAAGCCCACTCTCCAGTGCGCGGCCAACCTGGATCGCTGGACAAATCGAAGCTGTAGGCAACCACTGGGGTGACAGCGACGGTCAGTTTCAACGGGTGAACATGAACGTGGCCACTGGCCCGTTCGATAATGCGCAGATTCCCTTGGTAAACACCCCCAGGCAGGCTTTGCACGACTGCCGGGATCAAGGAAACGGTCGCAGTGGCCGAGCCCCCCGAGGGAATCGTACTCGAACTGATCTTCACCTGTGCCCACGTGACATCTAGAGTGGCTGACCAAGAGTGTGCTTCGGTCGTTAAATTACGCAGGGTATAGGTACTGCCATCACTCGGAACGGTGCCTCCGAGTGGCGCGGAGACCGTCCACCCGGTCTTCGGCGAAACGAGCAGTTGGGCGCGCGATTGCAGGGCTGAATAAACGTTCAGGCGGCCCCCGGTAACGGTTTTTCCTGTAAGTGAGGGAATGGCGTCCACCGAGTTCATTAGGGCCGTTTTGATACCGGTGGCGCTGAGGCTGGGCCGGTACGCTTTCAATAGCGCGGCGGCGCCGGCAACATGCGGGGTGGCCATTGAGGTGCCGCTGAAGAATTGGTAGGAGGCGTTTGGTGTCGTGCTAAAAATGGTTTCACCTGGCGCCGCCAAATCGACCGAAGTGAGGCCGTAGTTGGAAAAACTGGCAAGTTGGTCGGCGTGGTTGGTGGCCGCCACGGAAATGACGTTGGGGAGCTCGTATCCAGACGGGTAGTTAACCGCTGTATCGGTGTTCTGCGCGTCATTGCCGGCGGCAGCGACAAACAGGTGGCCAGCGGTATTGGCGGCCGCGATGACGTCGTGAAGGGCCTGGGAAAAACCGCCGCCACCCCAAGAGTTCGAGGTGAGATCGAGATTGAGGCCGTTGGCGTAGGCGACTGCCTCGATTGCGTCGGAGAGGGCGCCGGAGCCGCTCGCGCTCAGAAATTTAAGCGCTACCAGGCTGACCTGCCAGTTCACCCCGGCCACCCCGGTGCCGTTGTTGCCCACCCCGCCGATTGTGCCTGCGCAATGGGTGCCGTGAGACTGGTCATCCATCGGGTCGGCATCATTGTTAACAAAGTCCCAGCCACGCACGTCGTCGACGTAACCATTACCGTCGTCATCCTTGCCGTTGGCGGGAATTTCCCCGGTGTTGGTCCAAATGTTGGCGGCGAGGTCCGGGTGGTTGTAATCGATGCCGGTATCGATGACGCCGACGCGAACAGTGCGTGAACCGGTGGTTAGTCCCCACGCCTCCGGGGCGTCAATATCGGCGTCGGCGACACCGCCCGTTTGGCCGGTGTTGTGCATGCCCCAGAGCTGGGCGAAGGAGGCATCGTTGGGCGTGGTGGTGGCGTGAACAATAAAGTCGGGCTCGGCGATCGTGATAACCCCGGTGGCCGCCTTAAAGATTTCGATCGCTGCGGGTAACCCGTCGAAATCAAGCGGTGCCGCTAGGGTAACGAGATAGACTTTAGCGGCGGGTTTGACGGAGCGAATGGAACCGCCTTTTGACGTGACCAAGGTGGCCAGCGTCTGGACATCGACCCCGTCGGCGAGTTTTACCAACACATGATCGGCCACCATGGCCGTTTGCTCGACCAAGACCTCGGCTCCCGTTTGGGGATCGAGATAAAGGGCTTCTTCCAGTCGAACCAACGGATACTTGAAATCCGTGCTCACCAGTCGGACTCGCCGACGAAACTCTGGGGTGGATAGAACCGGCGTGCCGACTTCGCGGAGGGTCACCGCGCCGGCCCAGCGATCTTTAATGACGGCAGGCCTTCCGTGCCTTCGAGCAAAAGGGGTCCCTAGGAAACGAGGCGCAGTCGAGGCAGTCGGAGCGGCCTGGATGAGCGCAGAATTGACCGCGCCCCCGGAGTTGATTGCGGCGGCCGGCGGGCTGGAAGTCGCAGCAGGTGAGGTCGCGCTGGGCCCCGGATTCGAGGGAATGACCTCAACCGCCGGTGAACGCGTCAGCGCCAGCCACGTTGCCGTAACGCAGAAAATCGCCAGGAGGCTGAAGATGAGCCTTTTGGCCTGCTTGGGCGTAGTCATGAGCGAAAAGAGAAAAAATGAACGACGGTGGGCGTTTTGCCCTGCTCAGCTTGATGATTTCACCCAGAAATAGGGCCCAGATGAATCAGGAGATGGAGCTAATCGCGCATAAATAAAACTAACTTGGGTCGGGTATGTACCAGCAAGCAACCATCATGTTTCATCGTCCGGTCATCTCGCCCACGGCTTGTGTGCAACCTACTACTGGGCATTAACATTCAATGGGTTGGATTGAACCAAGGCCGGGTTAGCCGCAAAAGAACGCAACGGGAGCAAATAACCGGCCCAGTTTACTATGCGCGTTCCCTGCGTTCTTTTACGGCCAAGCGGATCGACTATAACACGGGTCCTGAAACCTGAGCGTTGAAGCTGCGCGGTTGCCCACTGCCGACCGTCCCCACCTAGCCCCAGCCTCAGCCGAAGTCCGCCATCATGCCCCAAAACTCCTCGACGAAGTCCGGGGCCTTGCCCGTCACCAGCTTCAGGCCGGCGCCTTCCGCCCAGGGGGCCAGCGCCACCTGTAGCGCCTCCGAGCCGACCACCAGTATCTCCGGACGGGTTTTTTGCCGGGCGATCATCTGGCCCAATGCCTCCCGGGCAAAGCAGCCGAAGGGCTGCGCCGCCGGGCCCATCGCCGGCGGCGTCACCACCCCGGTTGCCAGATCAAAACACACCGCCAGACGCGGGAAGTAGGGCGCCTCTTTTTTCGGGTCGCCGATCGGCATGGGCTGCGCGCGTTCATCGAGCCAGGCGCCGGCACCGGCTTTAACCGGAAAGGCTTTCCACGCCGCCAATTCCGCCGCGTCCACCGCCAGCGGGGCCGGCCGGGGGGCGGGCGGCAGCTGCAACTTTTCCCAAGTGATATCCTTCGCGCTCCACGGGCGATCCACCGGAGTGGTCTCGGCCACCACCGGCAGGCGGCGCTGGGTCACCGGTTGATGCAAGTCGTCCCAGTCGAGCTGGGGCACGAGGGAGGCCCAACGTTGGGCGCGTTTGAGGTCGACGATCATGCGCTGGGCGGCCACCTCGTCGATTTGCCAGGGGAAGTGAAAGGGGCGGAATTGGCGGAACACCGGCCAGGCCTGTTTGACCCGCGCGACCGGTTGGTAGCCGGCGCGTTCGCAGCGGGCCCGGTCGGCGGGCTCGGTTTCCTTTTTGCTCATTAAATCGAGGGTTTCGCCCTCGAGCAGCTCGAGCATCACGGTGGGGGACATTTCCGGCATGCGGGACATTTCCTCGACGAGGACGAGCATCTGCGGGCCGGAGGCGGCCGAGTAGGTTTGCAGGCCGAACTGCTGGCCGCCGTTGCCCAAAATCGACATCACCCGGCGCCCGCCGTCGGCCTGGCCGATCAGCAGATAATGGGCGTTTTGCACGTCGAGCCAGGGCTGGACTTCGCGAAAGGCGATGGCCGCCTCGACCAGTTCACGTTCCAGGTTTAGCGGGAGCTTGGTTTTCATCGGCGCAGACTTGGCGCCAAACCCGCGCCGGGCTCAACCGCCAAGTGGGGGCTTTTGGCCGACTAGAGGCAATCGCGCCCGAGCTGGAACTCCCCCGCTTCGCCTCGGAAGTCCCCCGCGCTCCGGGGCGTAGCGGGACGACGGAGTCGTTTCGATTCCGAGAAAGTCTAATCTAGAGCAGCCGTTGGTATTAGAAGTGCCGCTGTCTGGCCGTGACTTTGAACTCCGGGCTGCCCCCCCTCCGGGGCGCCGGACCCGCCATCGGGCTTGCCCTTGCCTCCGATTTTGCCGCCAATGCCCGTCTTTCTCCGATGCGCATCACTGGCCTAGCTCTCGTTCCTCCGCCCACCGCCGCCGACCTGCCCCGGGTCAGCCCCGAGCTGCTCGCCTCCGTGCTGGCCCGCTACTCGCGCAGCAATGAGGGCATCGCCGCCATCATGGCCAAGGTCGACCTGGCCAACCCCGATGCCTCCATCGACCGCATTTTGAAGTTCGTCGACTACGGCCACGCCTCCATCGGCGGGCTCACCGGCGGCCTCGCCATCGCCCTCGACGACGTCTCGATGTGGCTGGCCTACAAGCTCTTTGAAATCGCCCAGATGGCCGACGGGCAGGAGTCGTCCACCCGCTACATCACCATGGACGCGGCCAACCTGCCCACCGCCGAGGAGATCGGCATCCCCGCCGACCTCGCGCCGCGCTGGCAGGCGTTGATGGCAAAAGCGTTTGCCGCCTATAACGCCGAATACGCCCGGCTCGACGCCCTCGGGGTGGCCGAACCGCACCGCGTGCGTGTGCCCGCCGACGCCAAGCCGGCGGTGGTCACCCGCATCCGCAAAAACTACGCGCTCGACCGCGCCCGTTATTTTATCCCGTTGGCCACCCGCACCAACGTCGGGCTGGTCCAGACCTCGCGCATGTGGGCGAGCACGGTCAAACACCTCGATTCGCTCCCGCACCCCGAGGCCCGCGCCGCCGCCGCGCTCATCCGCGCCGAGTTGGTGAAACTCTCCCCGCGCCTGACCCGCCACAGTACCGCCGAAGCCTCCTACCAGGCCCAGGCCCAGCAGGAGTTGGCCACCTCGCTGCGGATGGGGCTGGCCCGGCTCTCGACCGCCCCGCTGGCCGACGAGGTTTGGGTTAACGTGGACCGCAGCGCCCCGCCCTTCCTTTGCGAGGAGCAGCCGGTGGGCGAGGCGCTGCGCCACCGCACCAACCGCTACGGTTACCAGGGCACGGCCACCCGCCGCATGCGGGTGGGGTTTGCCTGGAATAACATGGCGGTCGCCGAGCTGCGTGACCTCAACCGCCACCGCACCGGGCACCGTTACACCCCGCTGATTCAGGCCGGGTTCTACCTGCCGGCCGAGATCACCCACGCCGCCCACCAGGAACTGCTCGACGAGCAGGCCGCGCTCACCCGCGAACTGATGGAGCGGGGTTCGGCCGCCTATGTGTACACGCTGCTGCTCGGCGCGCAGACGCCCTTCGAGCACTCGACCCACGGCGACAAGTTTATCTACGAAGCCGAGCTGCGCACCGGGATGGGCGCGCATTACCGTTACGCCGAGCACCTGAGCGCGGCGCTGCGGGAGTTTTTTAACCAAGTGCCCGAGGCCCGCCAGTGGGTGGTCGAAGGTACCGCCGAGCCGGAATAAGCCCCGCCATGGTTACCCCGCTTGCCCAGTTCCGTCGGTTTTTAAACCGCGGCCTGCTGCTGGCCGCCGTCCTGGGCACGAGCGGGCTCGCCGGCCTGCATGCGGACGACACATCGAAGTTCGACCCGTCCAAGCAGAACGACCAACTCGCGCCCACGGCCGATCGCATCGACACCCGGCTGGCGCCCAATCAGGAGGCCAACCAGCGGCCGATCGAGCGCAACGACCGCCTCCAAGAGCAGCGTTTCAATGGGCCGGAGAAAATCGAGCGCAAGGACGCGTCGGTTGGTGAAAAGCGGGCGCCCATCGAGATGAAGGAGACGCGTGATAAAAATAAAATCGAACGCAAGGATGCGCCCAAGCCGGAGCTGAAAACCTGGGACAAAAACCGCCACGACGGGGAAAAGTCCGATTACCAGCCGAAGGGCGACCAGGTCAAAAAATACGAGATGGCGGACAAGTTTCAGGGCCGGATGACGGACGCAAAGACGGCGGCGGCGCAGCGCCAGCCGAAGTTGGAAAAGAAAACTTCGTTTGAGAAAATTAACCGCTTCCTCTTCAAGCGCAATGGGCCCGGCAGTGAAGAGGGGCAGGCGATGGTGACGACGGCTGGCGGCGGGCCGAACCCGCCGCCCTTGCAGGACACCCACACCAAATACCGGGTGGATTGGGCCAAGGGGCAGACGATCCCCGAGGAGTAGGCGGGAGCTGGGAGCTGGGAGCTGGGAGCTGGGAGCTGGGAGCTGGGAGCTGGGAGCTGGGAGCGAAAAACCTTATTTGCCGCGGCGGACGCGTTCTTTTTCGTCCTCGCGGTCTTCTTCGAGGCGGGTGCGTTCGCGGGCCAGTTCGGTGCGGATTTTTTCCGATTCGTCGAGCGAGCCGGCGGCGAGGGCTTCGTTGAGCTGGCGCTTAAGGAAGATCTCGCGCTCGGCGATTTTGCCTTTGTAGACCAGGTCGATCTCGGCGAGCCGGGCTTTTTTCTCCGGGGTGAGTTTGGCGCCGCTGGTCGGGTCGGACTGGGCGAGGCGTTCCATGGCGAGTTCGTAGGCGCTTTTCATCAGTCCGTCACCGTGCGCCCACGGCCTCGGAAATCAAGCCCGCCGCGAAGGGAGTAACATGAGTCTTGTCGGCTTGAGCACTGCAGACGGGACGGACGTTTTTCAGAATGGTTGATAAGTGATCATCAGTGCCCATCAGTGGTTAAAATCCGCTTCTGGGTCACAGAACCGGATGTGAGTTAACCACTGATAGGCACTGATATTCACTGATGTCGGAGTGGTTGAGGTTTGGGGTGCCACGTCCGCTCGTTCGTTCTCCTTCCTCAGGGGCTTGGTAGGGCGGTGGCGCTCAGCCAGCGCACACCGACTCCGAGAATCAGGGCGGTGAACACAAACGGTGGCCAGAATCCGCCGCGTTTCCCCTCCCAGCCATTCGCATAGCCGAACCCGATCACCGCCAGCAGCCCGGCAAAGGCCGGATACCCCAGTGCCTCCCAGGTGAACTCCGACGGCTGAAATGCGCCTGG
>CAMBUJ010000083.1 GCA_945871005.1 Opitutus sp. GAS368
CCCTGCGCAGTGACTTCGGTGGTGGCGGTTTCGGCCGGCGCGGGTGAGTGCTCCGGAGTAGCCTGGGCGGTCGGGGCGTGTTGATCAGTGGACTTGGAGGGGGAATGGGCGGCAGGGGCTTCCTCGGTGGAAGCGGGCGGCTGAGCGGCGGGCGCTGCCTGCTCGGCTCCGCCGCGCATCAGGACGAGGACAACGGTGATGCCCATGAGGACCGCCGCAACCGCCGCCCAGCGCCAGAGGTAGCGCCGCTTCGGCGCTGGCGGGGGCGGGGGGGGGCTAGCCTCAGGGTTGGATGACGCTTCGGCCGCTGATTCAGCGGCTGCCTCGGCGGCGGCTTCGGCTGGGTCAACGAGTTTGGCGGGGGCAGGGTGGCTAAAGCCCCAGCTGCGGATGAACCACCCGTTAACGGTTTCTACCGCATAAGTGCCGAGGTCGATGTCGGTGCCCTCGTTCAGGTCGTGAACAATGGATTGGACCGCGGCGAGCAGTTCCTTGGGGCTGGCACTTTCCGGGTTTTCCGCGCGTCGCTCGAGGTCGGCGGTGAGGTCGAGCAGGGCATGTTGTAACAGTTGGCGTAGGTCGGCCAAGTCGGCTGCTTCGGGGGCGCGGGGTGCGCTCGCACCGACCCAGCGCCAGCCCACTTTGTCGGAACCGGCTGGGCGATGGGGTTCGAGAAAAACCCGGCGGAAGTGCTCGCGAATGGTTGACCACAGGGCGTGCACCGGCCGTCCGCCGACTTGAACGGCCCCGCTCTCGGGGTCCTCGGCTTGCCACGGTACGCGCTCGTCGTTCATTGGGAGCCCTCCTCAGTTGAAAATAAAGTGGCCAAGGGCCAGGTGTAACTGCGCCCGGGAACCAGCCAGAGACTGGTTGGGGCTGCGGGATCGTTCGTCGGAGGGTTCTCCTGCGGATCGGTTTTTAAGCGCAGCAATTCTCGGTGTACCCGGTAGATTCCCCCGGCCAAATCCAGGCGGCGGGTTTCCCGAGGGGCCAGCGCAACCCACGGCAAACCGGCGGGGGCGGGGGGGGCGTCTGTCGCTGGGCTCGGCGCAATGGCCGGGGAGGGGGCGGAGGCGGCGGGATTTTCCACGCGCACGAAGGCGATGCGCCAAGGCCAATCGGTGTGGTTTTCCACCGTCACCAGCGCCACTTGGGGCGCATAATTCACCACCGGGGGCCTGCGGGTGGTGCAGCCGCCGCCGGCCACGAGCGCGATTAGGGCGAAAGCCCAGCCAAGGCCGGCACGGGAAAACCACGGAGTCCGGGTAGCAGCAGCTGGGAAATGCGGGGTAGTGGGCATGGCGGGACGCACAATAACAAGGAGCTTAACGGCGCGTTTGCCCGCAGACTTAAGCGGAGGGGCGCACATCGGGGTGAAAATCAGTGCCGCTGGCCCCAATGCTGCGCCGAGCGCCGCCAAGCAGGGTGGTTTGACAGGGCCGCCACCCTGCGCTCAAGGACTACGCGCCCGGCCCGCGCCACCATGAAGAAATCGTCCTCCGTCGTTAATAATTACTACGTCCTGCCCTGCTGCCTGCTGTTGCTCAACCTCGCTAACAGCCTGGTCGGCTACAAAGCCGAGCTGATCGACGAACCGCTGCTGCGCACCCTCGCCGTCATCTTTATCGTACTGTGCGGCTCTTCCCTGGTGGCCTACGTGCTCGCCCCGATGATTGGTTTGGCGGTTAACTCGATGCTGCGCAGCGGGCGGCGCAATGGTGGCCAGCTCGGGGAAACCCTCGCCCTGCTGCTGCTCGGGGGGCTGGTGTTTTGGGCCTATTATCTACTCTGCAACCACGGGCCGGCCGCGCTTTTGCCCCGGATTTGGCGCAATGCCTAGCCGGCGCGCGCGCAGCGCAATTAATGCGTATGTTTCCACAAGCGCGTAGCCGAACAGGGGCTTGCTCTCACCGGGGGAATGGCGCTTGGTGTAAGCGAAATCTTAAACCTTATCCCGTATGAAACTCATCATCGCCATCATCAAGCCCTTCAAGCTTGAGGAAGTTAAAGAAGCTCTCTCCTCGATCGGCATCGAGGGAATGACCGTCACCGAGGTCAAGGGCTTCGGCCGCCAGAAGGGCCACACCGAGATCTACCGCGGTTCCGAATACACCGTGGATTTCCTGCCCAAGGTGAAGATTGAGATCGTCGTTACCGATGACATGGTGACCAAGACGGTCGATGTGATCGTTAAGTCGGCTAAGACCGGCAAGATCGGTGATGGCAAGGTGTTCGTCCTCGCGATCGAGGAAGCCGTCCGCATCCGCACCGACGAGCGCGGCGATGCCGCGGTCTGAGCGTTTTCGCGCATTTCCCCCGTCTGGCCCTGGCCCTGGCCCTGTCGACAGACAGGGCTTTTTTGTGCCCCTAGCCGGGGCGGTGGGGCGTGGATGGGTGATTTTGCGCACCAAAATGGAGATGCCGTGATACTTTTTTTTAAAAAATCATAAATTTAAAATGCTTATAATGATAATAATAGGATTTTAGGTGAAAATTATTCATTGGTTTTGCGGGCGTGGCCTGCGGTTTGCTAAGTAGGAATCCGTTCATGAAGACCTCACTCAAATCCATCCTCTGTGCGCTGGCTGTGGCTGGCGCCTCGTTCACTGCCTATGCGCAGGAAGCCGTTCCGGCTCCTGCCGTGGCTGCCGTCGCTGCGGCGACTGCGCCGGCCGTTGTCCCGGCCGACGCCGCGTTTACTGCCTACGTGAATAACACCGATCCGGGCGCCGCCCTCGCCGGCGTCGCCGGTCCTGGTCACAACGGCTTCATGATGATCTGCGCCGCCTTGGTGCTGTTCATGACCCTGCCCGGTCTGGCGCTGTTCTACGGCGGCCTGGTCCGCAAAAAGAACGTCCTTTCCGTGCTCGCCCAGTGTTTGGCGATCACTGGTCTGGTCACCATCATGTGGTGGGCCTTCGGCTACTCGCTGGTGTTCGGCAAGAGCTTTGAGAGCCCCTTCCTCGGCGGCACGGAGTTCCTCTTCCTTAAGGGCGTCACTTCGGCCCCCAACACCGATTACGCCTACTGGATCAGCCAGAACGTGTTTTCCATGTACCAGATGATGTTCGCCATCATCACTCCGGCCCTGATCGTCGGTGCAATCGCCGAGCGCATGAAGTTCACTGCGATCATGCTCTTCGTCGCCATCTGGATGCTCGTCGTCTACTTCCCGCTCGCCCACATGGTCTGGGGTGTTACCGGCTGGATGAACGGTGTTTGGAACGGTGACGCGGTTATCCGTGCGATCGACTTCGCTGGTGGCACCGTGGTGCACATGAGCTCCGGTTGGTCTGCCCTGGTGCTCTGCATCATCCTCGGGCCCCGCATCGGCTTCGGTAAGGAAAAGATGACTCCGCACTCGATGGTCCTCTGTATGGTCGGCACCGGTATGCTCTACGTCGGCTGGTTCGGCTTCAACGCCGGTTCCGCCCTCGCCGCCGATGGCGTCTCCGCCAACGCCTTCATGACCACCATGATCGCCGCCGCCGTGGGTGGTTTTGTCTGGGGCCTCATCGAGTTGGTGTTCCGTGGCCACGCTTCCATCCTCGGCTTCTGCTCGGGTGTCGTCGCTGGTCTGGTTGTGATCACTCCCGCCGCCGGCTTTGTTGACTCGACTGGCGCGGTCATCATCGGCGTCGTCGCCGCGGTTATCCCCTATATCTTCTGCACCAAGCTCAAGGCTGTGTTCGGTTACGACGACGCTCTCGACACCTTCGGGGTGCACGCAGTCGGCGGCACCGTCGGCGCCCTGATCACCGGCGTGCTCGCCACCTCCTCGATCAATGGTAACCTCACGGATGCCAACGCTTACGCCAAGAAGAACGGTCTGGCCGAGTTGGTTTCCAACGGCGGTCTCTGGCTCGAGCAGCTCAAGGCCATCGGCGTGACCCTGGTCCTGTCGATCGTCGCCACCATCGTGATCGCTTACATCGTCAAGGCCATCGTGGGCTTACGTCCGACCGCCGAGGTCGAGCGTCAGGGGCTCGACATCAACGAACATGGCGAAGAAGGTTACGTGAACTAATCGAAGCCATTTCAGTCCTATCTACTCAATACCTATATGAAACTCATCATCGCCATCATCAAACCCTTCAAGCTGGAGGAAGTTAAAGACGCCCTTTCCGCGATCGGCATCGAGGGAATGACCGTCACCGAGGTCAAAGGCTTCGGCCGCCAGAAGGGCCACACCGAGATCTACCGCGGTTCGGAATACACCGTGGACTTCTTGCCCAAGGTGAAGATCGAGATCGTCGTCACCGACGAACTCGTGACCAAGGCGATCGAAGCGATCGTCAAGGCCGCCAAGACCGGCAAGATCGGTGACGGCAAGGTGTTCGTGCTTCCGATCGAGGAAGCCGTGCGCATCCGCACCGACGAGCGCGGCGATGTCGCCGTCTAAATCGCGAACGCTTACGTTCTGCTCACAAAAAAGCCCCGTCGAAAGACGGGGTTTTTTTGTGCCGGTGGGGCGATACCCCTCTTGCTGGATTTTTTATGCCGACGGCTGGATGCAGTTATACTTTCCAGTCTCGGATCAAAATCGCTCCGCGATCTCGCTACGTTCGGAGTCGCTGAGCGCGTAGCGAGACGACGGAGTCGTTTCGTCTGAAACCGGATAACGTCAAATACCCTGCGATAGAAGCTGTCCGGCGGCGTGGCGGATCGTGCGCTGATAGGCGGTCAGGCCGGGGTCTTCGGTGGTGTCGACCAAGGCGGTCAGGGCGAGTTGCAGGGCCTCGGCATGTTGGCCGAGTGCGTGCAGCGCGAGGGCGAGAAATACGTCGAATTCACGGTTGTCGGGAAACTGGCGCTGACCCGAGCGCAGCACCTCGGCGGCGCGGGCAGCCTGGCCGAGGCCGCGCAGGGTGTTGGACAAACCGATCAGGGCATTGGCGTGTTCGTTGGGTGCGAGCCCGAGGGCCACTGCCTTGTCGTAGGCCGGGAGGGCCTCGGCGAGCTTGCCGCTGGTTTCCAGGGTCCAGGCGAGCTGGTAGTTGATCTCGGCGACGTTCGGGTAACGGCCATCGAGCTTGCGCAACAAGCCCACCAAGTGCTCGGTTTGCCCGCCGTGACGGGCGCCAATCAGGACGTCGAGTTCGTGTTTCCAGGCGGACATGGGCGTGCGGGGATTTCGGCGAGTTACACAGAGAACACGAGAGGTGGCACAGAGGCCACGGAGAGTTCGATCCCTGTAGATCCTTTACTCCGTGCGCTCTGTGCCACCTCTCGTGCCCTCTGTGTAACGGGTTCGGTTTTTCCTTAGACTCCCGCCTTCTTTTCGATCTTCACCGGCAGGGCACGGGTTTTGATCTCGTTGACCAGGCGGGCGAGGTATTCGTCGAAGGGCAGGGTGCCTTCGTCTCCCTTGGCGCGGCTGCGCACGCTGACTGACTTCGTCTCCGCTTCCTTGGCGCCGAGCACGAGCATGTAGGGGACTTTTTCCAGTTCGGCGCGGCGGAGCTTGGCGCCGAGCTTTTCGTTGCGGTCGTCGAGCGTGGCACGCACGCCGGCCTGGCGGAGTTGGGCCAGCAGCTCGGGGCCGTAGTCGCCAATCTTGTCGTTGATCGGGGCTAGGCGCACCTGCTCGGGCGCGAGCCACACCGGGAAGTCGCCGGCGAAGTGTTCGATCAACACGCCGCAGAAGCGCTCCATCGAGCCGAAGGGCGCGCGGTGGATCATCACCGGGCGGTGTTTTTCGTTGTCCGCACCGATGTAGGAAAGGTCGAAGCGCACGGGGAGAACGTAGTCGACTTGCACGGTGCCCAACTGCCACTCGCGGCCGATCACGTCTTTGATGACGAAGTCGATCTTCGGGCCGTAGAAGGCAGCCTCGCCGGGTTCTTCAGTAAAAGGAACCCCGAGGGTGGCGGCGGCGTTGCGGCAGGCGGCCTCGGCGACGTCCCACTGCTCGGGATTGCCGGCGAACTTTTTGCCATCGGGATCGCGCAGACCGACGCGCACGCGGTAGTCGGCCATGCCGAGGGTGGAGAGCACGGTTTTTACCAGCGAGAGACAGCCCTGAACCTCGGCGGCAACCTGCTCCTCGGTGCAGAACAGGTGGGCGTCGTCCTGGGTGAAACCACGGACACGGGTCATGCCGTTCAACTCGCCGGACTGCTCCCAGCGGTAAACGGTGCCGAACTCGGCCAGGCGCACCGGCAGGTCGCGGTAGGAGTGCGGCTGCGAGGCGAAGATCTTGATGTGGTGCGGGCAGTTCATCGGCTTCAGCATGAAGCCGTCGAGCAGCTTAGTCGGATCCATCACGCGGTCGGCGGTGATCATCTCCTTGCCGACGCGCTCGTTGAGGGCGGCGGCGAAGGGCGCGGACACGGCCTCGAGGCGGGCGGTCATCTCGGCGCAGCCGCAGCCTTCGCTGGCGATCTGGGCGAGCTGGTCGGGCTCGGGGATGGCGGGGAATTGCGACTCCTTGTAATAGGGGAAGTGGCCCGAGGTTTTGTAGAGCGCGAGCTTGCCGATGTGCGGGGTGAAGACCTGCGAATAGCCCTGCTTGCGCAGCTCCTCGCTGATGAAGTTTTGCAGCTCTTGGCGGAGGATAGCGCCGTTGGGCGTCCACAGGATCAGGCCCTGGCCGACGTCTTCGTCGATGTGGAAAAGCTTCAGATCGCGGCCGAGTTTACGGTGGTCGCGCAGTTTGGCCTGCTCGAGGCGTTCGAGGTACTGGGCAAGTTCTTCCTTGGTCGGGAAGGCGGTGCCGTAGATGCGCTGGAGCTGCTTGTTTTTCTCGTCGCCGCGGTGGTAGGCGCCGGCGATGGAGAGCAGCTTGAAGGCTTTGAATTTGGAGGAGTAGCGGATGTGCGAACCGGCGCACAGGTCCATGAATTCGCCGTTCTGGTAGAAGGAGATTTTCTCTCCCTCGGGAATGTCGGCGAGACGGCCCAGTTTGTAGCGCTCCTGGCCGCGCGACTTGATGATCTCGGCGGCTTCTTCGCGGGAGACTTCCTTGCGGATGAAGGCCTGGTTTTCCTCGGCGACCTTCTTCATCTCGGCTTCGATTTTGGGCAGGTCCTCGAGCGTGAGTTTCTGGTCGAGATCGATGTCGTAATAAAAGCCGGTGTCGGTGGGCGGTCCGATGTCGAGCTTGGCATCGGGATAGATGCGCAGGATGGCGGTGGCCAGAATGTGGGAGCCGGAGTGGCGGAGTTCTTCGAGAGGAGACATGGGATCGGAAAGTAGTGAGTAGCGGGTAGCGAGTAGTGAGTAGTGAGTAGTGAGTAGGCGGAAGGGGGAAACAGTAGCGAGTAGTGAGTAGCGGGTAGCGAGTAGACGGAGGACGGAGCTGATAGAAGGAGGGCTGAATGGGTGTCGAATAGACGGATCGATCCGAATGCTCGCTACCCGCTACTCGCTACTTTTTTCACCTCGTACCCGTCCTTGCGGTCGAGCATCGACCAGCCGGCGGCGGTGAGTTCTTTGCGCAGGGCGTCGGCGCCGGCGAAATCCTTGGCCTGCTTCGCCGCCCAGCGCTTTTCGGCGAGAGCGGTGATCTCGGCGGGTATTTCGGTTTTGGCGACGACCGGCTCGGTCAGGTCGAGACCGAGGGCAAAGAGCACGCGCTCAAAGGCGGCCGGGCTGCTGTCGGTGGCACCGCGGTTGATGATTGTAAACAACGCGCCGAGGGCCCCGGGGGTGTTGAGGTCGTCTTGCAGAGAAGCGAAGACCGGGCCGAAAGGGTCGGCGGTGCCGGCCGGCGTGAGCTGGGCTTTGAAGGCGCGCAGGGTTTTCAGCGCGCTCTCGGCGGCGTGCAGCGAATCGAGGGTGAAGTTGAGCTGCTTGCGCGGGTGGCCGCAGAGCAACGCGTAGCGCAAGGCGGCGGGGGTGAAGCCTTTCGCTTTGAGGTCGTCGAGGGTGTAGAGGTTACCCAGCGACTTGCTCATCTTTTTGCCGTCCACGAGCAGGTGCTCGCTGTGGTACCAGTGGCGGGCAAAGGTCGTGCCGTTGCAGCATTGGCTCTGGGCGATCTCGTTTTCGTGGTGGGGAAAGAGCAGGTCCACGCCGCCGGTGTGCAGGTCTATGGTCGGGCCGAGCAGGGCCTTGCTCATGGCGCTGCACTCGATGTGCCAGCCGGGACGACCCTCGGCCGCGCCGTCCGGGCCGGGCCATTTGACGTCGCCATCCTCCGGCTTGTGGGCCTTCCAGAGGGCGAAGTCGCTCACGTCTTCCTTTTCGTCGGCATCGGCCGCTTGCGACTTGAGGGTGGCGCCGACCTGAAGCTCGCGCTCCTTGACCCGGGAGAGCGCGCCGTAGTCGGGGTAGGAGGCGACTTTGAAATACACGGAACCGTCGGCGGCGCGGTAGGCGTTACCCTTTTCCATCAGCACCTCGATCATGTTGACCTGTTCGCGGATGAAGCGCGGGTCGGCGGCGCGGGGCTCGTCGTGGGGGGGCAGGCAGTTGAGCGCCGCGCAGTCGGCGTGGAATTTTTCGGTCCACTGGCGGGTGACCTCGGCGAGCGGGCGGCCCTCTTCGCGGGAACGGCGGATGGTCTTGTCGTCCACGTCGGTGAGGTTGCGCACGTGGTGAACCTTGTTTTGGCCGAACTCCAGTTCGAGGAGGCGGCGCAGCAGGTCGTTGACGACAAAAGTGCGGAAGTTGCCGATGTGCGCGGCGGCGTAGACGGTGGGCCCGCAGTTATAAAAACGGAAAACCCCGTCGGGCTGCGAGGGGTGGAGTTCGCGGGCCTCGCGGGTGAGCGAGTCGTGGAGCTTGATGGCCATGGAAAAGGGAAGGTAGTGGGTAACAGGTTTCGCAGGGCGGCGGAAAGGTGTTTTTTGCCCTCGGTAAAAATCGGTTGGCGGGGCGGCGGCAGACGTGTTGGGGTGGCCGCCCGCCATGGCCACTTTCCAACTCGACCTCACCCACCGTCCCCGTCGTCTGCGCCGCAACGCCACCGTGCGTTCCCTCGTCGAGGAAACCACGCTGCGTCCGACTGATTTTATCGCGCCGTTGTTTGTGGTCGAGGGGACGGGCGCGCCCGAGCCGATCGCCTCCATGACCGGGGTGTTCCGTTACAACATCGCCGACCTGGTCAAGGAATGCCGCGAACTGGCCCAACTCGGGGTGCCTGCGGTGGCGCTGTTTCCCAAGCTGGACAAAGCGTTTAAGGACGAGGTCGGCACCGCCGCGCTCGCGCCGGACGCGCTAATTTTGCGGGCGGTGCGTGCGGTCAAACAGGCCGTGCCTGAGATGGTGATCATGACCGACATCGCTCTCGACCCCTACACGACGCACGGCCACGACGGCGTGCTGACCGCCGATGGGCGTGACGTGGCTAACGACGCCACGGTGGAGATTTTGGTGAAAATGGCGGTGCTGCACGCCCAGGCTGGCGTGGATTTTGTCGCCCCCTCCGACATGATGGATGGCCGCATCGGGGCGATCCGACGCGCGCTCGATGCGGCCGGTTGCACCGAGACGGCGATCATGGCCTATTCGGCTAAGTTCGCCTCGGCGTATTACGGGCCGTTCCGCGACGCGGTGGGCAGCGCCTCGGCCGCCGGCACCCACATGTTGGATAAACGCACCTATCAGCTCAACCCCGCCAACCGCCGCGAGGCGCTGGCCGAGATCGCGCTCGATGAAGCCGAGGGCGCGGACGTACTCATGGTGAAGCCGGCCGGTGCCTATTTGGACATTATCCGCGAAGTGCGCGAGGCCACCCGCAAGCCGGTGGCCGCCTACCAAGTGTCCGGGGAATACGCGCAGATCCAGGCGGCGGCCCAGCTGGGGTGGTTGGACCTGGCGCGCACCCGCCACGAGTCACTGCTGGCGATCAAACGCGCCGGGGCGGACATGATTTTAACCTATTTCGCCAAGGAAATGGCTGCGGTGCTGCGGTAAGATGGCTGGCTGGGATTGGAGCGGAGAAGCGCAGACTTGAGGCGGCGGATGGCTTGGCCCTTGTGATCGGGGGCGCGGCAACGTTTATGGAGCGCATTTATGTGCGCCGCATTTTCACCCGAGGAAGACACGTTGTTCGAAAAGACCGGGGCCGCCGTGCTCAAGCGACTACGCAAGACGCGCAACCCGGCCGATCTACTGACCGCAGTGGCGAGCACGTATAAGGAGTTCGACCGTGCCTTTGCTGCAGCTCCGGCGGAGGCCAAGGCCGCGGTCGCTTGCCGGGCGGGCTGCGGCGCGTGTTGTCACGTGCCGGTGGGGGTGCAGGCCCACGAGGTGTTGATAGCCGCCCGCCACGTGCAGACGCACTTTTCGCCCACCCAGCTCGATGAACTGATCGCGCGGGCGGCTGTTCATCGGGCGGCGTTCGCCGGGCGGTCCATCGGTGAGCGGATGGCGCTGAAAACGCCCTGCGTGCTCCTTGCCGAAGGGAGTTGTTCGATTTATGAGGCGCGGCCTGAGGCTTGCCGTTCGCACCACAGTCACAACGCCGAGGCCTGCCAGACTAACCTGGAGCGCGGGCGTGAGGAGATCGACGTGTACATCCCAGGGGTGCGCGGGCGGATGTTTGCCGTCATGCTGGCGACGGATCAGGCGGTGGTGGAGGCGGGCTATGACGGGCGCGCGTATGATTTCGGGTCGGCGCTGCATGAGGCTCTCACGAGCAGTTTGTGTGCGGTGCGCTGGGTTCAGCGCCAGGAGGCTTTTCCCGAGTCCTGTCGTGAAGCTGGGGAGCCGGACGATGACGCTGACTCCGGGGTGATGCACGCCGAGGGGTATTTTCAGGACTGAGTGGGCGTACTGGGGACTGACGGGAGTGGTGGCGGTGAAGTGGGGGCTAGGCGCGAGTGGTTAACGGTGAAAAAGCTAGTGGGGTTCAGGGGGCACGGGGTGGTTTATAATCATACATTATATTCACCGCGCTTGGCATCGGAGGCGGGGGAATGGGGTAACGTGGCGGCCACCCCTTTTACGGATGTCCGCCCTGATGAGATTTTGTCTGGTGCTCCTTTGCCTGCTCGGGCCGCTGATAGCCCTGCTCGCGTTGATGCCCCTAGCGATCCGTGCTCAGCAGGGGGCGGTTCGCTACTCCCTCAGGCAGGAACGGGCGGTGGAGGCGGAGCGGAGTGCAAATTTGAGATTTGAAATCTCTGATTTGAAAACAGCCGGTGCCGACGGAGCGGGGCACCTCGGAGGCGGAGACTGAATCTCGAATTTGAGATCTCAGATCTGAGATTTGAGAAAAGGCGAAGCCGGAGGACAGGAGCCTTGGAGCGGGAGGGATCTGAGATTTCAAATTTGAGATCTCAGATGAGCGAGCCGGTACCCCCCGATGGGCGGGCGCGTTGGGGCGTGGATCATGAATTTGAGATTTCCGATTTCAGGTCTCCGATTTCCGCTCTCAGCTTTTAGATCTCAGATTTTAGATTTTAAATTCAATCCCCCCCCCTCAGCGTGCGGGGGCTTGCGGTCGGCTGGGATGGCCGGCCGGCAGGTGCTGGGTGAGGAGTTGCTGGAATTGCGCGGCCCCCGTTTCGCGGGCCTTCTGCTTTTGATAGTCGGCCCGGCTTTGGTCATTGAGGTGGCGCACACCGGCGATACCCGAGTTTTGTAGCGATTCGCCCACGCACCTAATTGCCGTGAACAGCTTTCGGCCGTGACTTTTAACTGCGTGATTTGCGGTTTGAGGTGAGCCAGTTTTGGGCGTCGTTCGAAGTAGCAGAGCATCGAGCGCACTTCGCCTGTGGAGCCTCGCGCAATGTAGAGAAAGGCCAGCAGCTCGTTGGTGGTGCCGCGTTCAAACCCTTCGGCAATGTTGTTGGAAACCGAGAGCGAGGCGCGGTCGATTTGGTCGCGCTTGGACCACGTCAGCCGGTCGGCGGCCTCGTCGAGGAAATCCTCGCACCGCTCGGCGAGAATGATCGCCTCCTGCCAAACCGGGAGCTCCTCGAATCGCTGATATGTGGGCATCCACCCTCAGACCCGAAATCCACAGGCTGGTTGAGCGAAGACTACGTGAATGTACGAAATCCTGAGCTGAAATTTGAAATCTGAGATTTGAGATCTGAGATCCAAAATCTGAAATTTGAGATCTGGGATTTGAAATCTGATACCAATAGCTAAGTGGTTTTAGACTTTAGGCTAGAACGCCAAAGTTTACCTTATCGGCAAGCCAGTCGTGGATAAGAGAGGAAACAGCCGAGGGTGTGGACCAAGGCCGAGCGGCGGCGACGATATGATTCTCAAGCTTTCGTAAGGTTGGATAAAGACGGTTGGAGATGGCCGCCTTGATGAGACCGCCGTAGCGCTCGGCCGGGTTAAGTTCTGGACAATAGGGCGGCAGGGGCAGCAACCGCAGGTTGCTGGGGATGCGCGCGTCGCCAGTGGTTAGATGAAAGCCTGCTTGATCGGCGATGACCACGTGCAGCGCATGCGGATCGGAGTCGGCGATCTGCTTGAGGAAAATAGCGTGTATGTCTTGGTCGATAGCGGGGGTGAACAGCAGCTCGGTTTTATTTTCACCGTCCACCTCAAGGGCTTCGTGTAGATATCCCCATTTATATCGGGTGGCGTAAGGAGCATGAACGCGTACTCCACGCCGGGCCCACACTCGGCGAATAACAGGCAATAAACCGTACCGATGTTCATCGAGCACCCAAAGCCGCACTGGCAGATGCGGAGCAGAGCCGACTAGCTCGCTGAGTCGAGTCGGCAGCTCTGCTTTAAACTGGGCAGCTTTGGCCGGGTCCTTTTTGGCGTGTGACTTGCGTGGCACCTTCAACTTACCTCCAATGCGACGCAGTAGCTGCCGGACCCCGCTTTCGGTGAGCTTCTTGCGCGTGCGCTTTTTGATCCAAGCCTGCGCGTCTCTGGCTTGGCGGAATTGGCCTGCCTCTAAACGCTCAATCAATTCCTCCTTAACCGCACCCCTGACCGTCGGCTGAGGGCCACCGCAATAGCTACGTTTCAACAACTCAGCAACGCCGCCCTCCACCACCTTGTCCCGGTAGGTAAATACAGTCTGCCGACTCACATCGGCCACCTTCATAATTTGTGCAACGGTCAGTTCGTGCTGCGCGACCAACCTGACAACCAGCAATCGTTTACGCGCCCACTCATCCTGAGGCTTCGCCCATTCCGCCTCGATCTGCATTACCACATCCTCTCCCAATAACGGCAATTTACGTCCCATGCGGATAGACTGCACAAAGATTGCTAATCTTAAAGTCTAAAA
>CAMBUJ010000084.1 GCA_945871005.1 Opitutus sp. GAS368
TTCTACCACGCCGCAAGCCGGGTCACGCAACTCAATCCTCTGCAAGTTGCCGACATCCTCCGGGGCGCGTCGCCGGTGGACATCCACACACGCCCATGAGCTACAAACTCTTCATCCCCGGTCCCATTGCCGTCTCCGACAAGACCCTGCGCGCCATGGCTCAGCCCATGATCGGTCACCGCAGCACCGATTTCGTGGCGCTCTACAACTCCATTCAACCGGACTTGCAGGCGCTCTTCTACACCAAGGATCCGGTGTACCTGTCCACCAGTTCCGCCTGGGGCGTGATGGAAGGCGCTCTGCGCAACGTCTGCCATAAGAAGGTGCTTAACTGCATGAACGGCGCGTTCTCCGACAAGTGGAACGATGTCGCCCTGCGCTGCGGCAAACAGGCCACCGCCCTCAAGTTTGACTGGGGCCAGCCCGTTGATCCCGAGGCCGTCCGCAAGGAGCTCGCCACCGGCGCCTACGACTGCGTCACCATCATTCACAACGAGACCTCCACCGGCACGATGAGCGACATCAACGCGCTCTGCGCCGTGCTGCGCGAGTTCCCCGATGTCGTTTCGATCATCGACACGGTCAGCTCCTTCACCGTCGTTCCGATCAAGAAGGACGAGCTCGGGATCGACATCATCATCACCGGTTCGCAAAAAGCCCTCGCCATGCCCCCGGGCTTGGCGCTGATCACCGTTTCCAAGAAGGCCCTCGAGCGCTCCGCCCTCGCCAAGGACCGCGGGTATTATTTCGACCTGATCGAGTTCCAAAAGAACCACGAGGCCGGAATGACCCCGAGCACCCCGTGCATCGCCCTGATCTACGCGCTCAAGTCCAAGCTTGAGGACATCATGGCCGAGGGCATCGAAAACCGTTACGCCCGCCACGCCCGCCTCAACAAAATGGTGCAAGACTTCATCTTCTCGAAGGGATTCAAGCTGTTCCCCAAGGAAGGCTACGGCTCGGTTGCGCTGAACTGCTTTGCCAACACCCAGAACATCGACCTCGGCGTGTTGAACAAGGTGCTCAAGTCCAAGCACAAGCTGGTGATCGACGGCGGTTACGGCAAACTGAAGGGCAAGACCTTCCGTATTTCGAACATGGGTGACGAAACCGACGCGACCATCGCCGAGCTGATCAAGGCCCTCGATGCCGCCCTGGCCGAGACGCCCAAGGCAGCCCCGGCCGCCTAAGCGACGCGATACGATCGCAGTCCGTACGCCAACAAAAGGCCGGCCCCCGAAAAGGGAGCCGGCCTTTTGTTGTTTTGGAGAAGCCATTAGCCCCATGCCCTTTTCAACGGGAGAGGTGTAAGCACTGGGTGAGTCAGTAAGCCGACTTGAAGGGGAGCGTTTCAGGATGAACGGGGAGAGACGGCAGAAAGAAATGGTTATCTCCCTAAGGTGGCCCCGATAAGACATCGGCGTGCGGAAACCTTTTTGGGTGGTGATGCCCCCCTTCAGTCACTTTAAACCTGCGCGCCTCAGTCCTGCACCCGCCAAAACTTCCGCGCCCTATCGCCTATCTCCATGCGTATCGATTGCCACGTCCATGTCATTGGCACGGGAAAAAACGGTTCCGGCTGCTGGTACCAGCCGCGCGGCCTGACGCGCATCGGCGAACCTGTTTTACTACACGCGATGGGCCTTCGGTCGACGGATTTAAGCGGGGATTTCGAGGCGATCTATGTCGCGGCCTTGCGCGCCCAGATCAGCGAAGCCGGGCTCGATGCGGTGGTGATTCTCGCCCAGGAAGAACCTTACCGTGACGACGGCACCTTGATTGCCGACACGGGCTCTTTTTACGTGCCCAACGACTACGTGCTCTCACTCGCCAGTAAGCACCCTGAATTCCTACCCGCCGTCTCGATCCATCCGGCGCGTCCGGATGCGTTAACCGAACTGGATCGCTGCCTCGAAGGCGGTGCGGTCGTTTTAAAATGCCTGCCGAATTGCCAAAACATGGATTGGAATGACCGGCGTTACCGGCCGTTTTTGGAACGTATGGCCGAGTTCGGGCTGATTCTTCTCGCCCACACTGGCAGCGAGCGAACCATGCCCGTCCTGCGCCCCGATCTCGCGACACCACGGATGTTAACCCAAGCGCTCGAGGTCGGCGTGACCTGCATCGCGGCACACTGCGGCACGGGCATGATCGCACTCGATCCCGATTATTTCGACGAGTTCGTCGCGATGACCAAACGCTATCCCAATCTTTACGGCGATAACAGTGCCCTCGCCGGCCTGAGCCTGCGTTTCCGCCCCCGGCAGATGCGCCGAATTCTCGAAGACGATGAACTGGCGTCCCGCATCCTTTATGGCAGTGATCTACCGGTGCCACCGAGCGGGCTGGTGATGGCGGCTTTTGGTATGCTGGAGTGGAGCGATTATCAGGCGTCGCGTCGTCACCTTAATCCACTGGCCCGCGACGTGATGTTAAAACGAGCCCTCGGCTTTAAGCCGGAGAGCGAGACGCGGCTAGCCACGTTGTTACGTCAGCGAAAACCGCGCCCTTAATAAGTCCACACGGAGTTGCCCCTTCCGTGTGGCAGCCAGCTAGGAATGATCGCCTCGAACGGCCTTAAAGGGATTTCGTTCTGGGGCCTCGGCGTGAGGGACCGCGTCAAGCACCCCGCGGAGCATCCAGTTAAGTGCGGGGAGCCGGTGCCGCAGCCACACCGCCATCGGTTCGGGCCGAGCGCCGAGTCCAGCCTTGGGCTCAAGGGCGGTTCGGCCCAACGAGAGGCGCCGGCACCGCCATGCGAGCGCATCTTGGATGGTGGCGTGCAACAAACGCAGATAGATGGGTAAACCCGCTGCTGCCGCCGCGCGGTCAAAGCCGATGTAGTAGCCGATGGCTGTATCGCCATCGCGAAGGCTGGTCACGAAGCCAATGATCTCATCGCCCCGCCGAACCACCGTGCAGCGAAAATCGTCGCCGGCGACACGCGCCAACTCGACCAGGTAGCCCGGGCGCAGCGTCACGAGGCGCACCGCGGCGTTTCCATGCACCGCAAGATACAGCTCATGCAGCCGCTTGGCGTGGGGGGCGAGATCCGTGAGGCGCTCCACCGTGCAGCCGCCCTCCGTAAGTTTCTTCACCTGATCCTTCACTTTACGCCGGTACTTGGCATCGAGCGCAGCCAGGTAGGCTTCGTAGTCGCCCCAAGCAGGATCCAGGGCGAGCACCATGTTGGGCTCGGTTTCCAGCGGCCGGTAACTATACCGGCGCAACGCCTCCACCCCCGCCTGCTCAGCCGTGATATCTTTGACCAAAACGAGATCGGTCTGCCCCGTTAAACGTTCCGCCCTTCGAATCCGGTAGAGCGCTTCCGCTACCCCCGGCCAAAGCAGCGCAGGGTCCTCCCCGGGCGCGAAAGCGACCCCATGGCAGCCCCAGGCAAGTAGATTACCCGCCACCATCACCCGCTCCCGGAGACGGGCGCTAGCGGCTTTGGCTGCAGGTGCCAGCATCCGCTTGAGCAGCACCCGCGCCCCGGCTTGCGCGTCGACACCCGATGAATCCTCCCGATGAAGATGTTGCCCCGTCACCGTGACGATTTGAACCGCAATCACCGCCACCGGCCGTTCCGCACAAAAAATCATGGCATAACGAGGCACAACATTTTCCGGGCCGTGTGTCTCGATCAAGCGGAGGCGCTCACGCCGAAGGAAAACACTGCCAGTCGACGCAACCGCATCCCAGCGGCCTCCGTCGAGGTAGTCGATTCGGTCCGCGAAAACGAAGCCCAAGGCGGAGGGGCGATGCCGTTCGCGGTGGCGTGCGCGCAAATCAACCAAGGATGTTTTCAGTTTCTTGAGCGGGTTTTTAGACGGTGATGACATGGAAATTGGGGGGGGGGAAATACAGCTGGTGCCTCCGGACTCGACGTTACCCTAAGCAGTAACCAGCCAAGTATCTGGGGCCCCGCCGGACTGATACCCTTTTCAGTCAGAGATATACAAACAAACCATTTCAACTGCTAATCGACGCCAATGAACTCTAAAGAAACAATAATTCAGAGGAATGAAATCATCTCATCCCATTACCCAATAGTAATTAAAACAGTTAGTCAGGGTTTGGCTGTAGGCCCACAACTCGTTTGGACGCAGCGGTAGGAGGGCATTCCATTCACATGAATGCGAAATAGCCAGAGGCCGCGCCACAATCGACAAAGGATTACTCTACAGTAACCCCGGCAGCGAAACCGACTGCTCAAAACACGCGGAGCCACACTTGATATAAGACCAAGGGCCGACCACTGCAGACCAAGCGCAAACCGGACGATTCAAACCAGCCCGCAAGGGGCTGCTTTTTGTTTTATGGCACATTTTTCACGGGGTAGCGCACCTGCGGCCAAAAACTAATCCTTGAAATCGCGGTCTGCGACCCGTAACCGCTCCCCTCCCAATGAAGTCCCTCATCATCGCCGAGAAGCCCTCCGTGGCCGCAGATCTAGCCAAGGCCCTCGGTAAAATCCCCAAGAAAGACGATCACTACGAGAACGACGAGTACGTCATCTCGTCGGCCGTCGGTCACTTGGTGGAACTCGAAATGCCCGAGGACATCGACAAGAAGAAATACGGCTTCTGGCGCCTGGAGATGCTGCCCATCATCCCGGAAACCTTCGGACTCAAGCCCATCGAAGGCTCCAAGGACCGCTTCACCCACCTTAAAAAGCTCCTCGCCCGCAAGGACATCGACCAGGTCATCAATGCTTGCGATGCCGGGCGCGAGGGTGAGCTGATCTTCGCCTACCTTTACCAGCTGGCCAAATCCAAGCTGCCCGTGAAGCGCGCCTGGATGCAGACCATGACCACCGAGGGCATCCAGACCGCCTTTAAAAAACTCCGCGACGGCGCGCAGATGGCCGGTCTGGAAGCCGCCGCCCGATGCCGCTCCGAGAGCGACTGGCTCATCGGCATCAACGGCACCCGCGCCCTGACCAAGCGCATGTTCGGCTCGCGCGCCGGCAACGTCGCCTCGGTCGGCCGCGTGCAGACGCCGACCCTCGCAATCGTCTTCAACCGCGAACTGGAGATCCGCAATTTCAAGCCCCGCCCCTTCTGGCGCGTCACCGCCGAGTTCAAGGTCGCCAAGGGCACCTACGAGGGCGTTTACCAGCGCTCACCCTTTAAAAAGGCAGAGAACGACGAACACGACCGCATCGACCGCGTCTGGCAAAAAGCCATGGCCGAAGCCGTGCTCGCCGCCTGCCAAGGCAAGCCGCTCGCAAGCGTGCGCGACGAGAAAAAGGCCGCCAACCAGGCTAGCCCGCGTCTCTACGATTTGACCACCCTCCAGCGCGAGGCCAACGGCCGTTTCGGCCTGCCCGCCCGCCGTACCCTCCAGATCGCCCAGGCCCTCTACGAGCGCCACAAAGCGATCACCTATCCCCGTACCGATTCGCGCGCTCTGCCCGAGGATTACATCCCCACCTGCCGCCAGACCTTGGAAAACCTCACCGGCGAGCTCGGCAAACACGCCGGCACCGTCCTCGGCCAAGGTTGGCTCAAGCCCAACAAGCGCATCTTTAACAACGCGCAGATCTCGGATCACTTTGCCATCATCCCGACCACCACCACCCCGTCGAACCTCGATGAGATGGAGGCCAAGGTCTACGACATGATTGCGCGACGGTTTGTGGCGACGTTCTTCCCGTCCGCCGAGTTCGACGTCACCACGCGTATCTCCACGGTCGCCCCCGGCCACGATTTCAAGACCGAGGGCAAAGTTCTCACCTCCCCCGGCTGGCTCGCAGTCTATAATAAGACCGTGGTCGACGACGACTCGCCTGACTCCAAAGCCCTGCCCGCGCTCTCGCCCGAGGACAAAGCCAAGGCCGTCACCACCAGCGCCACGCTCCACGCCGAAACCACCAAGCCGCCCGCCCGCTACACGGAAGCCACGCTGCTCTCCGCCATGGAAGGCGCCGGCAAGCTGGTCGACGACGAAGCCATGGCCGATGCCATGAAGGAACGCGGTCTAGGCACTCCCGCCACCCGCGCCGACACCATTGAAGGCCTGATCAACCAAAAGTATGTGGAGCGCAACCAGCGCGAACTCCTGCCGACCACCAAGGCCGAATCGTTGATCGAGTTCCTTCACGCGGTGAATGCCGACGCCCTCACCAAGCCCGACATGACCGGCGAATGGGAGTCGAAGCTGCGTCAGATGGAGCAGAACAAATACCCGCGCGACAAGTTCATGCACGAGATCATCGAAGTCACCAAGGGCATCGTCGATCGCACCAAAACCTTCGAGGAAACCGAAGCAAACTCGCGCGTCACCGACATCATTTCGCCCACCGACCACCAGCCCATGCTGGAAACGCTGCGCGGTTACAAATCCCGCGACGGCGTTTTGACGGTTTATAAGGTCATGAGCGGCCGTAAACTCGAAGAATCCGAGGTTCGCCAGTTGGTTGCCACCGGTGAAATCGGCCCGCTCGACGGCTTCGTTTCCGCCAAAACCGGCAACCGCTTCCCCTCGAAAATCAAGATCGTCGATGACGAGAAAAAGCCCGGCCAGAAAAAGGCCGAGCTCGATTTCGGTGCCAAGGTGGACGTCAACGCCCTCGAACCGTTCTGGACCGATCCCAAGACCAAGGCCGAGCTGTGCGAAGGACCGACCAGCTACATCCTGCGCGAAAAGATCGATGGCGAATGGACCGAGTCGTTCAAAGTCGGCCGCCTGATGTGCCAAAAGCCGCTCACCCGCGAAATGGCGATCGACCTGGTCGGACCGAACAAAAAGACCGGCCTGATCCAGGGCTTCACCTCCAAAAAGGGACGTCCGTTTGACGCCTTCCTACTGCGGGTTGGCCCAAAGATCGCCTGGGAATTCCCTCCCCGCGCCCCGCGTGCGGCCGGCAAGAACGCCGACGGCAGCCCGAAGGCCCCGCGCAAAGCCAAGGCCCCGCTCGACCTCAAGACCGCGCAAAAGCTCGGCGAGAGCAAAGTCCACGACGGCGAGCTTTACCTCACGCCCGACGCCTTTGTGGTCGTCAAACCGCAGGCCGACGGCAGCCCGCGCACGGTGTTCGAGTTGAAGCGTATCCTCTGCGGTAAGGAATTGCCGGTCGATGAGATCGAGCGTCTGGTCGAAATGGGCAAAACCGGATTGATCGAAGGCTTGCTGTCCAAGCGCGGCACGACCTTCAGCGCCTACCTGACCTTGTCGAAAGACAAAAAGAAGGCCGAGTTCGAGTTCCCCTCGCGCTAAGGCTTGTACCCACGCACCAAAAAGACGGCGCACTTCACGCCGTCTTTTTTTGTGTAACCTTACCTCGTTGAAACCAACACTCGGCTCCAACGTCTTCATCACCATGCCCCCGAAAGCGAAAAACTACCTCCTGATCCTGCTCGCCGCCACCACCGTCACGGCCGGCTTTATCGCTTGGCAACAAACCCAGCGCCTTGCCGCGCTCCAGGACCAACTCAGCAAGGCTGCCGTGGCAACCGCCGCAGTCGAACCGCGCCTCGCCGCCCCCGTGGCCGTGCGGCCTTCGGCGGTCACCGAGGCGCCCAACGCTCCGACCGCCGAGGCGCCCGCCCCGGCCGACGCGCCCGCGGTGCCGAATGCCCCCCGCGCCGGGGGCAACCGACCCGATTTCGCCGCCCTCATGGCCACCCCGGAATTTGCCCAAGCAATGAATCTCCATCAGCGCGCCGGTCTAGATGGCCGCTACGCCGACTTGTTTAAAAAACTTCAGCTCGCCCCCGCCGAACTCGAAAAACTCAAGTCTCTCCTGGTCGAACGCCAAGCCAGCCGGGTGGATGTGATGAACTCGGCCCGCGCCCAAGGACTCGACCCGCGCACCAATCGCGAGGAGATCAACCAGCTCACTCTTCAGGCCCAGGCCGAAGTCGATGCGAGCATCAAAAGCGCCCTCGGCGAGACACTTTATAACCAGTTCCAAAACTACGAAACCAGCCTGCCCCAGCGCGGCATAATCACCCAACTCGACCAGCGCCTCAGTTACACCGGAACCCCGCTCAACCCCACCCAAGCCGAGTTCCTAATTAAAGCGCTCACCGTCAGCCCCGCAAACACTGCCAGCGCCGATTCACTGAGTGGCTTCGGCACTCGCCCCAGCGCCACCCTCTCCGACTCGGTCATCCAACAGGCCCAAAGCGTATTGACCCCGGACCAAGTGACCGCGCTCAAGCAACTGCAAGCCGAGCAAAAGGCGCAGCAACAGGTGCGCGATCTGATGCGGACCCAACCCAAGACACCGGCCGCACGGTAATCCCCCTCCAGCTGCTGTTTAAGCGAGCAGGAACCAAAACCGAACGCGCCCGGCAGGGTGGTCGAAATAGTCGAAATGGGGGCCGAGTAACGAGCCGCCCAAACCGCCCGCCACTCCAACGGTGTAAACGTCGGGGACCATTCACAAAGCAAACCGAGAGGAGAGCGGGCGACCCCGATCAAATCTTCCAGCTCTGGAGAATTTTGATGTAGTTGGCTCGTTCGTGTGCCGCAGCATCCGGGCAACGCTTGAGGTTTAACGCTCCGCGCATGGTGGAGAGTTCAGCATGACCATGTTCATTCATCCAATCACTCAACCCATCCAACAGCACCGGGATGGTGCGCGGACCGTGTTCGAGCAGCACCGAAACGATCTGCACGGTATGCGCACCGGCGAGGATCGACTTGATCACGTCCTCAGGAGTGTGCACCCCGCCACTGCAGGCGAGGGAACCCTTTAACTTGGGCGACAGAATGGACAGCCAGCGCAACCGCAGGAGTAACTCAGACGAATACGAAAGCTTCAGGCGTGGGACGACCTCCAGCTCATCAATGTCAAAATCGGGTTGGTAGAACCGATTGAAAAGAACCAGGCCGCTCGCGCCCTGCTGATCCAGTAACGAGGCAAAATTCGCCACTGATGCGTGGAACGGCGAGAGTTTCACCGAGACAGGAATACGCACGGCCTCGGAAACAGCCTGCACGATCCCGAGGATTTCGGCCTCGATGTCGGCACCGGAGACTTCCGGGTCGGTGGCGAGTTGGTACGTATTCAGTTCAAGCGCGTTGGCGCCGGCTGACTCCAACTGGCGGGCGTAATCCACCCAGCCGCCCAGACGGCGCCCGTTGAGCGAGGCAATCACCGGGATCGTCAAAGCCGCTTTGAGCCGCTCCAACGTGCGCAGGTAGGTGTCGGGAGTGAGCTGGTAGTCGTCGTAATGAGGAAAATACGAGGTCGCCTCGTAGTTACTCTCCGCGGGGGTTTCCAGGTGGTGGATGAGCGCCTGCTGCTCCAGGTCGATCTGCTCCTCGAAGAGCGAATGCATGACGATCGCAGCCGCTCCGGCTTCCTCCAAGCGGCGGCTGGCGTCAATGTTGTCACAGAACGGCGAGGCCCCGACCACGATGGGATTGCGCAGGGTGAGACCGAGGTAGTTGGTTTCTAAATTCATGGTTTCAGTCGCTGAAGGATTTTAGTGAGTGGCGGGTTTCGAGTCGGTGGCCACGGCGGCGACTTTCACGGGCTCGGCGAGATGCTGATAGTGCGCGTAGTGACGGCGCACCTCGGCCTGGGCCTGGGCGGCGAGCTGCTCGGCGCGGGCCGGGTCGATGTTTTTGAGAATCCCAAAGCGCGTCTCGTTGGCCATGAACTTGGACAGGTCGGTCTTGGGCGGCGCCGAATCGAGTTTGAGCGGCGTCTGGCCGGCCTCGGCGAGGCGGGGGTCGTAGCGGAACAGCGGCCAGTAGCCGGTATCCACCGCGAGCTTTTGCTGGTCGAGTCCCTGGTGCAGGCTGTAGCCGTGAGCGATACAATGCGAGTAGGCGATGATCAGCGCCGGACCGGGGTAGGCCTCGGCTTCGCGGATCGCTTGGACCGTCTGGCTGTCCTTAGCGCCAAAGGCGATTTTGGCGACGTAAACATGGCCGTATTGCGCTGCGATCAGCGCGAGGTCCTTCTTGGCCGTGGCCTTGCCACCCGAGGCGAATTTGGCCACCGCACCCATCGGCGTGGACTTGGAGGACTGCCCGCCGGTGTTGGAATACACCTCGGTGTCGAGCACGAGAATTTTGACATTGGCGCCCGATGCCAGCACGTGGTCCAAACCACCGTAGCCGATGTCGTAAGCCCAACCATCGCCACCGATCGTCCACACGGTTTTCTTCACCAAATCGTCAGCGAGCGAGGCGAGGCGACTGGCAGTCGGGGCGCTCAACGGTTTGAGCGCAGCGCGCAACGCAACGACGCGCTCACGTTGGGCGGCGTAGTCGGCTTCGCAGGCCTGCGGCGAACTGAGCATGGCCTCGGCGAGTTCGAGACCTACGTCGCTGGCGTGAAGCTTGAGCAGGGTGCGGGCGGTTTCGAGGCGCTGATTGGCGGCCAGACGCAGACCGAGACCGAATTCGGCGTTGTCCTCGAACAGCGAGTTGGCCCAGGCGGGGCCGCGGCCCTGGTTATCTTTGCAATAAGGCGTGGTCGGGAGGTTACCGCCGTAAATCGAGGAACAGCCGGTGGCGTTGGCCATGATCAGGCGGTCGCCGAAGAGCTGGGTGAGCAGCTTGAGGTAGGGCGTCTCGCCGCAACCAGCGCATGCCCCGGAGAACTCCATTAACGGCTGCAGGAACTGCGTGCCCTTAACCGTAGAGGTATCCACTTTGGCGCGGTCAGCCTCGGGGATGCTAAGGAAAAAGTCCCAGTTGGCGCGTTCCTTGGCGAGCAGGGGCGGCTGTTCGACCATGTCGATGGCCTTGTGGCGCGGGTTGGATTTGTCCTTGGCCGGGCAGACCTGCACGCACAGCGAGCAACCGGTGCAATCCTCGGGGGCGACTTGCAAGGTGTAGAGGTAACCGGGGAAATCGTTGGAGCGGAACTTGGCCGAGGCGAAGCCTTCGGGGGCACCAGCGAGCGCGGCGGCCGGGTAAAACTTGGGGCGAATCGCGGCGTGCGGGCAGACCATCGCGCACTTGTTACACTGGATACAGAGGGAAGAATCCCAGACCGGGATTTCGAGAGCGATGTTACGCTTCTCGAACTTGGTGGTTCCCGTCGGCCAGCAACCGTCGATCGGCATGGCACTCACCGGGAGGCGGTCGCCCTCGTCAGCGAGCAGGCGCACGGTGACATTTCGGACAAACTCGGAAGCGCCCGGATAGCTCGGGGCGATGGACGTAATCGCGGCGGCATCGACGCTAACAGGGATCGTCACCTCGGCCAGACCGGCTAGGGCGGCGTCCACGGCGGCGTAGTTCATCTGGACGATCTTCTCGCCCTTGCGGCCGTAGGTTTTCTCGATGGCCTTCTTAATTTGCTTAATTGCCTCGGCCTGCGGGAGCACCCCGGAAAGGGCGAAGAAGCAGGTCTGCAAAACGGTGTTGGTGCGGCGGCCCATGCCGCTGGCTTGAGCAACAGCGGTGGCGTCGATCACGAACAGACGCAGCTTTTTGGCGATGAGCGTCTCCTGCCATTCGCGCGGCAGCAGCGCCCAGGTCGCGTCGGCGGAGTGCGGCGAATTGAGCAGCACGGTCGCGCCGGGTGCGGCGTAATCCAAAATCTTCTGGCGGCCGACAAAGGTGAACTGGCTGCACGCCACGAAATCGGCGTGGCGGATCAGGTACGGGGCCTGAATCGGGCGAGGCCCGAAGCGCAGGTGGGAGGTCGTGACCGAACCGGACTTCTTGGAATCGTAAACAAAGTAGCCTTGCGCGAAGTTGTCGGTCTGTTCGCCGATGATCTTGATGGAGTTTTTATTGGCACCCACGGTGCCGTCGGCACCCAGACCAACAAACACGCAGCGGCGCACATCGGCGGCCTCCAGATCGAATTCCTCGTCGTAGGCGAGTGAGGTACCGCTAACGTCGTCGAGAATGCCGAGAGTGAAGTGGTTTTTCGGCTCAACGTGGAGGAGGTTGTCAAAGGCGGCACGAACCATGCCGGGGGTGAACTCCTTCGAACCCAGACCATAACGCCCGCCAACGATGCGAGGAGCTGTGGTAAAGGTGCCCGGATTTTGGGCAATGGCCGAGACGACGTTGAGGAACAGGGGTTCGCCGAGGCAGCCCGGCTCTTTGGTGCGGTCGAGCACCGCAATGGCCTTAACGGTGGCGGGCAGCGCCGCCAGGAAGCTTTTCACCTCCAGCGGGAGGAACAGACGCACCGCCAAAACGCCGACCTTTTCCCCGCGGGCGGTTAACCAGTTGACCGTTTCCGTGATCGTCTCGATCGAGCTGCCCATGGCGATGATGACGCGCTCGGCCTGGGGATGTCCGTGGTATTCGTAGAGGTGGTATTGACGGCCGGTAACAGCGGCGACCCGGTCCATCTCGCCCTGCACGATGGCGGGCAACTGGTCGTAGAACTTATTTACCGTTTCGCGCCCCTGGAAATACACGTCGGGGTTTTGCGCGGTGCCGCGAATGGCGGGGTGGTCGGGCGAGAGGGCGCGGGTGCGGAAGTCGGCGATCGCATCCTCGCTAATGACCGCGCGGATGTCGGCGTCGGAGAGGGTAGCGATTTTGGAAACCTCGTGAGAGGTACGGAAGCCGTCGAAGAAATGGATGAACGGGATGCGCGAGCGGTTGCTGGCAGCATGGGCCACCAAGGCGAGATCCTGGGCCTCCTGGCCGTTGTTGGAGCAAAGCAGGGCAAACCCGGTGGCGCGGCAGGCCATGACATCGGAGTGGTCGCCGAAGATGGACAAGCCCTGGGCGGCGATCGCGCGGGCCGAAACGTGCAGGGTCAGCGGCAGCAGTTCGCCGGCGATTTTGTACAAATTGGGGATCATCAGCAGGAGTCCCTGCGATGCGGTGAAGGTGGTCGTGAGCGCCCCGCCCAGCAGTCCGCCATGAACAGCTCCGGCCACGCCGGCCTCGGATTGAAGCTGGGTCACCAGGGGGACTTGGCCCCAGAGGTTCTTTTTTCCGGCGGCCGCCCATTCATCGCATGATTCCGCCATCGAGGAGGACGGGGTGATCGGGTAGATGGCGATGAACTCGTTGAGTCGGTAGGCGACAGAGGCGACAGCCTCGTTGGCGTCGCACGTTACATAGCGAGGGGTAAGGGAAGATCCGGAACCGGAAGATTTCATGGGTCGAGGTGCCGAGCCGGCGAAAGGCCTGCTGGGGCCCCGCCAAGATGCCAAAAAACGCGCAGCCGAGCTGCGCACAGGTTGGCGGAGGATGGGCGG
>CAMBUJ010000085.1 GCA_945871005.1 Opitutus sp. GAS368
CGCCACAAAAAACACAGTCACTCCCTCGCCGGCCGTAGCTCGCCCCACCGCGCTGCTATGCTCTCCAATATGGCCGCCTCGCTCATCGAGCACGACCGTATCGAGACCACCCTGGCCAAGGCCAAGGCCCTCCGTCCTTTCGTCGAAAAAATCATCACGAAGGCCAAGCAGGCCGCCGCGAAGACCGAAAAGAAGGATGCCGTCCATCTCCGTCGCCTCGCCCTCAAGGACGTGCGCAACGAGGACATGATCACCCTGCTGTTCAACGAAAAGTACAAGGAGTTCGTTAACCGTAACGGTGGTTACACCCGTATCTACAAGCTCGCTTTGCCCCGCGTGAGCGATGCCGCCGAAATGGCGATCATCGAATTCGTGAAGGCCGACGACAAGGGTTACACCAAGTCCAAGAAGCCTGCCAAAGCCAAGAAGGCCGCGGAAGTCGCTCCTGAAGTCCAAGCCTAATTCGTGACCAGCGCCTGCGGGCGCCGTTTACGTCCCCTCGATGCGCCGAAGAGCAATCTTCGGCGCATTTTTTTTGTAATCGGTGGGCGCGTCCCAGCCCCTTCCCTCGGGAGAATGCGCCCTGAATTTATTCCAAGCTGGCCCTACGGTGTCGGTCTTGCCTTCCTTAACTCTTCATGGGCCTGCAAATCGCCTCGTTCATCTACTGTTTGTTGGTCGCCGTCGTGTTTTTGGGGCTTTGGCTCTACTACGATCGTCGTGACCACGCCCGCTTTGAGGGGGAGCGCCGGCGCACCACGTTTTGCTGTGTTCGCTGTAATCATCTTTATGTGGTGCGAGGCGCGGTGGAATCAGGCCCTTGCCCCGGCTGCGGGCAGGAAAATAGCCGGCTTCGATTTTAACGACTTTTCAATTTAGCCGACGCATTGACACCCTGCGTTCCATTCCGGCACGGTTATCGCTTCATTTTTCAGCTCCACGCTTTTTCGTCTCCCTTTCTACATGCCACAGACTATCGCCGTCATTGATTTCGGTTCCCAGTACACGCAGATCATCGCCCGCCGTATCCGCGAGTGCCAAGTTTACTCCAAGCTTTACCACTACACCGTCACCGCTGAAGAACTACGTAAGGACGGCGTGGTTGGCATCATCCTTTCCGGCGGGCCAAGCTCGGTTTTTTCCAAAAAAGCCCCGATTCCAGACAAGGCTCTGTTCGACATGGGCGTCCCTATTCTCGGCATTTGCTACGGCATTCAGCTGATGGGGCATCTGCTCGGCGGACAGGTCTCCAAAAGCGAGCACCGCGAATACGGGCACGGCACGCTCACGATCCAAAAGTCCGGCCGGCTCTTTTCCAAACTGCCCAAAAAGCTCAAGGTTTGGAACTCCCACGGCGACCGCCTCATCAAGATGCCGCCCGGTTTCACCGCAATTGGCACCACCGATAACTCGGAGTACGCCGTCATCGAGGACGCCAAGCGCAACTTCTACGGTATTCAATTTCACCCCGAGGTTTCCCATAGCGAGCGAGGCACCGACGTGATTCGCAACTTCTTGGTCGGCATTTGCAAAGCCTCCCAGGACTGGACTACCGCCGATTTTATTAACAAATCCGTCGCCGAGATCAAAGCCACCGTGGGTAAAAAGTCCCGCGTGCTCCTCGGCCTTTCCGGGGGCGTCGATTCCTCCGTGGCTGCCGCGCTCATCCACCAGGCCATCGGCAAGCAGCTCACCTGCGTTTTCGTTGACAACGGGCTGCTCCGCAAGGGCGAGCGCGAGGTCGTCGAGTCCCTTTACGCCCGCAATTTTCAGATCGACGTGCGGGTAGTCGATGCCTCGGCGTTATTCCTGCGCCGTCTCAAGGGGATCACCGATCCGGAGCAGAAGCGCAAAATCATTGGCCGCACCTTCGTCGAGGTTTTTGAAAAATCCCTCAAATCCATTGGCGGCGCCGACTACCTCGCGCAGGGTACGCTTTACCCGGACGTGATCGAAAGCGTAGCCATCGCTGGTAATCCAGCCGCTCTGATCAAGTCCCACCACAACGTTGGCGGTCTGCCCGAGCGCATGAAGCTCAAGTTGCTTGAGCCGCTGCGCGAGCTCTTCAAAGACGAGGTGCGCGCGGTGGGCGAGGCCTGCGGTTTGCCCCGTGAAGTCGTGTGGCGTCAGCCCTTCCCCGGCCCCGGTCTTGGTGTACGCGTCGTTGGTGAAATCACCAAGGATCGTCTCGAAATCCTCCGCAATGCCGACTTCATCCTTCAGCATGAGATGCAGGAAAGCGGCTATTACTGGAAGGTTTGGCAGTCGTTCGCTGTGTTCATTCCGGTCAAAACAGTCGGCGTGGTGGGCGATGAACGTAATTATTCCGATGTCATCGGGCTGCGCATCGTGGAAAGTATCGACGCGATGACCGCAGACTGGTCGCGGCTCCCCTACGAGCTGCTCCAGAAAATCTCCTCGCGCATCACCAATGAGGTGCGCGGCGTGAGCCGCGTGGTGCTCGACATCAGCTCCAAGCCGCCGGCCACCATCGAGTGGGAGTGATACCTGCGGAGTCCAGCGGCTTCGGCCGGAACCGCACTTAAGCCCGTCGCGAAGCACTCGCGGCGGGCTTTTTTGTGTCCGGCTGGGGCATTTACGTGCGAACGTGTTTTCCGACTCGCGCGGGCGGCTGATGGCAAGTACTGCTTACCGACTCTTTTTTACCACCGTGCGCCTCATTCAGTTCTCCTCTAAAACCTTCGATTCTGATCTGGCAGAATTTTGCCGTGGCGCCGCTGTGCCCAAGGACATTCGCGATGCGGTGACTTCGATTCTCGCCGACATCAACCAGCGCGGAGACGAGGCCGTGTGTTACTACGCCGCCAAGTTCGATGGCGCCAAGCTCCGGGCCCGCGATTTTCGCGTCAAGCCGGCGGAGATCGCAGCAGCTGTGAAGCGCTTGCCCGCCGCAGAGCGCAAGGCCCTCGTTGCCGCCCACGAGAACATCGTCGCCTTCAACAAGCAGAGCTTGCCGAAAAACTGGACCGGCAAGAACAAGCACGGTGCCGAAGTCGGCGAGATACACCACCCCATCCGCCGGGTTGGCTTGTATGTGCCCGGTGGCGAAGTGCCGCTGGTGTCCACCGTTTTGATGACGGCGACCCTCGCCAAGATCGCCGGATGTCCGGAGATCGCCGTGTTCACACCGTCCAACTCGCAGGGTAAAATTGCCGACGGCGTTCTCGCCGCGCTCGAATTGGTGGGCATTGATGAAATTTACCGCATTGGCGGCGTGCAGGCGATCGGTGCGGCCGCCTTCGGCACACTCACCGTTCCGCCGGTCGACAAGGTCTTCGGGCCCGGCAACGCCTACGTGTGCGAGGCCAAGCGCCAAGTTTTTGGCACCGTCGGGGTCGATTCGCTGCCCGGTCCCAGCGAGGTCATGATCATCGCCGACGACACCGCCCGCGTTGACTTCGCCGCCGCCGATTTGCTCGCCCAGGCTGAGCACGGCTCCGGCCGCGAGAAAATCTACCTCGTTGCCACCTCGGCCGAGATCATCAACGCCATTGCCGAAGAGGTGAAGATTCAGCTCAAGCTCATCTCGCGCTCGGAGAAAACCCAGCGCGTACTCTCCCAGGGCTTCTTGGCTATCGAGGTGAAAAACCTCACCGAGGCGGTCAAGGTGGCCAACTACGTTGCCCCCGAGCACCTCGAGTTGCTCGTCAAGGATTCGTCCCACAAGGCCCTGTTGCGCGATATCACCACGGCTGGCGCGATCATGTTGGGCAACTTCACGGCGACCGCCCTAGGTGACTTTACGGCTGGCCCGAGCCACGTGCTGCCGACGGCCCGTGCGGGGCGTTTCTTCAGCGGTCTGCGCGTCGCCGATTTCATGCGTCGCACCAGCGTGGTCCGCTACGACAAGGCGTCCGTCAAAAAAGCCGAGCCGGTGGTTTCGGCCTTCGCCACCATGGAGAAACTCGACGCCCACGGGCGCTCGGTGAAGCTCCGCGCGCTTTGAGTTAACCTTGTTCTTATTCTTCTGCGCGACATCGCTCTGGTTTATTTCTCCGGTGCGAGAACGAGTAGGGGAAGAGAACGAGAACGATTTTTTCTGATCATGTCCGACCTCTCCGCCCTCGTCCTCCCACACATCGCCAAGCTCCATGCCTACACCCCAGGCCTGCAACCGACTGAGTCGGGCTGGGTGAAGTTGAATACCAACGAGTGCCCGTATCCGCCCAGCCCGCGGGTGGCCGAGGCGGTGCGCGCCGAGTTGGCCGACGATGGTGAGCGACTGCGCCTGTATCCGAATCCCAAGGCCACGCCGCTGCGCCAGTTGGTCGCCAAAATCAACGGCCACGGTTTGAGTGAGGCCAACGTCCTGATCGGCAATGGCTCGGACGACGTCCTCAACCTGCTCGTGCGCCTTTTCGGCGGGCCCGCTGCGGCGACCGGTTTCATGCTGCCGAGCTATTCGCTCTATCCTGTACTCGTCGCCATCAATGACGGTGCGACCACCGTGATCGAGTTCGACCGCTCGATGAAACTGCCGGTTGCGAAAATCGCTGCCTCGGGGGCGCGGGCATTTTTCCTGACCTCGCCCAACGCGCCCACCGGGGTCGCCTTCACCAACGCCGAGCTCGCCGCCGTCCTCGACCAGTTTCCCGGCGTGCTGGTGGTGGATGAGGCCTACGCCCCGTTCGCCGAGCAAAACGCAGTGCCGCTGCTCGCGCGGTACCCGAATCTCGTCATCACCCGCACCCTGTCCAAGGCCCATGCGCTCGCCGGTATCCGCGTCGGTTACGCGCTGGCCAGCGCCGCGATCATCGAACTGCTCGACCGCGTGCGCGACAGCTACAACGTCAACCGTCTCTCCCAGGCGGCCGCGTTCGCCGCCCTCAGCGATCTCGGTTACTACGACGCCATCATTGGCAAAATCATCCGCACGCGTGACTACTGGGTGGGCGAGTGGGAGGAGAAGTTCGGGTGGTTTATCTATCCGACGCAGACCAATTTTGTTTTCGCCGAGCCGAAAAACGCCCGCGGCGAAACCGGCCCGGCGGTCGCCAAGTCGCTCTACGAGTTCCTGCTGTCGCGGAAAATCCTCGTGCGCGCCTTCCCGAGCCACGCCTTGACCGCGCCATTTCTGCGTATCAGCGTCGGCAGCGACGACGAAATGTTCGCCGTTAACACCGCATTTGAAGCATGGCTCGCAACGTAACTCTCTCCCGCAAGACCGCTGAAACCGACATCGCGCTGACCCTCGCCGTTGACGGTACCGGCGTGTCCAAAATCGACACCGGCGTCCCGTTTTTCGACCACATGCTCACGCTGTTCGCGAAGCACGGGCTGTTCGACCTCGACGTGAAATGCGTCGGCGACGTCGCCGTCGATTATCACCACACGGTCGAGGACGTCGGCCTGGTGCTGGGTGATGCCTTCAAGCAGGCGCTCGGCGACAAGCTTGGCATCAAGCGCTACGGCTTTTTCCTGCTGCCCATGGACGAGTCCTTGGCGCGTGTGGCCGTGGACATTGGTGGCCGCCCGCACCTCGTGTACCAAGTCGAGTCGCCGACCCAGTACGTGCGCGATTTTAATATCATCCTCGTGAAGGAGTTCGCCCGCGCGTTCAGCAACGCCCTCGGCTGCAACCTGCACATCACGCTGGAATACGGCGAGGAGCCGCACCACGTCGCCGAGGCGATTTTTAAGGGCTTGGCCCGCGCTCTGGATGCCGCCACCCAGATCGACCCGCGTACTGTCGGCCAGCTGCCGTCCTCCAAGGGGAAAATCTAATTTCGATCCCGGTGAGATCGAGCCGAGTGGGCTCGATTTATCGCCGCACTGGCGAACCGCCCGCGCCTTTTTCGATTCATTCCATGTCCATCATCGCCGTCATTGATAACGGGCTGTGCAACCTCGGTAGCGTCACCAAGGCCTTTGAGGTGGTTGGGGCGACGGTGAAAGTCGTGCGTACGCCGGCCGAAGTCGCCGCCTCGGGCGCCGATGGCTTGGTTTTGCCCGGGGTGGGGGCGCTCACGGACTGCGTTGCTTCGCTCAACGCCAGCGGTCTCGCCACCACGGTGCGCGAGTGGATTGCCGCTGACCGGCCGTTTCTCGGGGTGTGCCTAGGCATGCAGGCGCTGTTCGAGTATTCAGAAGAAGGTAACACGGCAGGGCTCGGCATTTTCCCCGGCAAAGTGGTGCGCTTCCGACTGCCGCCCGACTACAAGATTCCTCACATGGGCTGGAACACGGTGCGCTTTGTTCAGCCTGGGTCGCCCTTGCAGGCGGGATTGAGCGAGGACGGGGAGTCGTTTTATTTTGTTCATAGCTTTCACTGCGTGCCGGCCGATCCGACGCTGGTGTTGGCCGAGTGTGACTACGGCGCCGGGTTTACGGCGGCGATCGCCCGCGGGCGTTGTTTTGCCACCCAGTTTCATCCGGAAAAAAGCCAGGCCAAGGGCCTGCAGCTTTACCGGAATTTCGCGCTGCTGGCTGCGGCCGCTCGCTAAGGCGGTTTAAGGTCGAACTGCAGCCTTCAAACGTAGCGCAGACGTCCAAGTCTGCTCCGTGCGGAAAAGCAGGCTCGAAGCCTGCGCTACGCCGGGCCGTCGGGCAGGCCAGCGGGTTCGTTAAATACGGCCTGGTTGGCGACAGGCACTGGTGGCTTCACACCCCGTGGTTAAGACCGGCGGCTTATGAGGGATAACACTTTTGCTTACGCGAAGCGGCTGTCTTGCTTATGTCGCAGCGTGGGAGTGGACAACGGGCGACTTTGTTTTGCATCCGGTGCGGAATTTGCTCTGTTCAGCTGATATGGCGAATACTGCTACCCTGAAGCTGGAGGACAAAGAGTTGAACTTGCCGATTATCGTCGGCTCAGAGGGCGAAAAGGCCGTCGATATTTCCAAGCTGCGGGCTGAGTCCGGCTTCATCACCTTTGACGATGGGTTTGGCAACACCGGTTCCTGCACCAGTAAGATCACCTACATTGATGGCGAAGCCGGTATCCTGCGCTACCGCGGCTATCCAATTGAGCAACTGGCCGAGAAGTCCAACTTCGTGGAGTCGGCCTACCTTGTTACCCAGGGGGAACTGCCCAATAGCGACCAGCGCAGCCACTTTTCCCGTTTGCTGACCAAACACGCTCCGCTGCGCGAGGGTATGGTTCGCTTCATCCAGAGCTTCCCGCGTGACGCCCACCCGATGGCCGTCCTCTCGGCTTCGATCAACGCTCTCGGCGCTTATTACCCGCACCTGGCGAGCAATAATCACCAGCGCGATTTGGAGCATTTCGACGAGGCTGCCGCGATCGCCATTTCGAAGGTGCGCACCATCGCCGCGCACACCTTCCGGGTGAGCAACGGCCTGCCGCTGAACTATCCCCGCCCCAACTTGGGCTACTGCGAGAACTTCCTGCATTTGATGTTCTCTGAGCCTTATAACGAGTTCGTGCCCACCCCCGAGGTCGCCTCGGCATTGAACTTGTTCCTGCTGCTCCATGCCGACCACGAGCAGAACTGCTCGACCTCGACGGTGCGGATGGTCGCTTCGGCTGGCGCCAATCTGTTCGCCTCGGTTTCCGCCGGCGTCAACGCTCTCTGGGGTCCTCTGCACGGCGGCGCCAACATGGCGGTGCTGGAAATGCTGCAAAACATCCACAACGATGGCGATGACGGTACTCGGTTCATTGCCGCCGCTAAGTCGGGCAAGGGTGACCGCCTGATGGGATTTGGGCACCGCGTTTATCGTAACATCGATCCACGCGCCAAGATCATCAAGGGGTCCTTCTACAAGGCGCTGGCCTCCCTTAACATCAAGGACGACCCGCTACTCGACATCGCCATGCGCCTCGAGGAGGTCGCGCTTAACGATGAATACTTCATCTCGCGCAAACTCTACCCGAATGTCGATTTCTACTCGGGCCTGATCATGCGCGCGCTCGGCATCCCGCTGAACATGTTCACGGTCATGTTCGCGATCGGGCGCATGCCCGGTTGGATCGCCCAGTGGCGCGAAGTGGCCGCCAATCCCAAGCTGAAGATTTACCGTCCCCGCCAGATCTATGTCGGCTCTCCCCAGCGTAACTTCACCCCGATTAACCTGCGCTAACCGCGCAGTGTGTGTCAGAAAAAAACCGGCCAACTCGGCCGGTTTTTTTGTGGGCAAGTGGTGGTGCCTGCCCGATTGAAGGATAGCTGCCTGCTTGCAGGTGGATCGGATCAGTCAGGCCGTATGTACGATCCAATTCACCTGCAGGCAGGCTCCTGCGCTCCCGGACTTATGCTAGCACCCGGGCTCCACTGGTCGGGTAGTCGACAAAGGTCGCCTGAATGGCGGCGTGGATGTCAGAGATTTTCATTTGCACATCGTCGAGGAACTCATGCAGGCCGTCGGCGATGACGGTGGGCACGGCAATTTGTTCGAGTTCGGTGCGCAGTTCGCCCAGCAGGCGCGCGGGCGGGTTGTCGTCGAGGTGGTTGCCCGCGGCGGTAATCTGCCCGAGGGCCTGTTCGGCTTCGGCGATCGAAAATAGGATGCTGCGGGGGAAGACGGCGTCGCGCAGCAGGTAGTCGACGACGCGCTCCAGATTGAGCTGGCCGCGCCGTGAACGCCGGAAGGCCTCAAAGGCCGAGCAGGAGCGCAACACCGAGGCCCATTGCACCATGTCGAGGGCCGAGCCGACCGCGTTCGCGTCGGGCAGCAACATGTAGTACTTAACGTCGAGGATGCGCGAGGTGTTATCCGCGCGTTCCAAGTGCCGCCCGAGTTGGAAAAACCACCACAAATCGGTGCGCGGGATCATCGAGTCGGCCACGCCGAACAGCAGCTGGATCTGGGTTTTCACCCGGTTGAGGTACTCGGCCGAGCCCAGTTGCGCATAGCGGGCGAAGTCGTCGCTTTTGAGCTTCAGGTAAAAGGTGTTGAGGGTTTCCCAGACGTCGCCGGAAAGCTGATCGCGGATGCAGCGCGCGTTTTCACGGGCGTAGGCGATGCAGGAGATCAGCGAGCTGGGGTTGCGCTTGTCGAAGAGCATGAACTCGATGACGGCCCGTTCGGTCACGTCCTCGCCGTAAAGTTCGAAAAACTTGTCCTCGTCGCCGGTGACGTAGACGAGCGGCTCCCAGGACTTGGGGTCATCGGCGGCCTGGCGCGACTGCAAGTCGAGCACGAGCTGCGCGTTCACATCAACGATGCGAGCGGTGTTTTCGGCGCGCTCAAGGTAGCGAGCCATCCAGTAGACGAGATTAGCGACGCGGGAAAGCATGGTGGTTAAACGATGATTTTTTCGGGAGCCGGCGCGGGCGGATTGGCTTGGTCGTCGCTGAGCACCCAGGTGTCCTTGGAGCCGCCGCCTTGGGAGGAGTTGACCACCAGACTGCCTTTGCGCAAAGCCACCCGAGTGAGGCCGCCGGGCATGATTTTGATCGTCTCGCCGTTGAGAATGTAGGGGCGGAAATCGATGTGGCGCCCCTCGATGGTGCCGCCTTCGCACACGCTGGGGCAGCGGGACAGGCCGATGGTCGGCTGGGCAATGAAGTTGCGCGGGTGGGCGATGATCTTGGCGCGGAATTCCTCGATTTGCGCCCGGGTGCTGTGCGGGCCAACCAGCATGCCGTAACCGCCTGCTTCGTTGACGCTTTTCACCACTAGCTTGGGCAGGTTGGCGAGGATGTAACTCAGTTCGGTTTCGTTGCCGGAGAGAAAGGTCTCGATATTGGGCAGGATCGGATCCTCGCCGAGGTAGAACTTGATCATCTTCGGCACGTAGTAATACACCGCCTTGTCGTCGGCCACCCCGGTGCCAATCGGGTTGCACAGAGCGACGTTGCCCTTGCGGTAGGCTTCGAACAGCCCCGGCACCCCGAGCAGCGAGTCCTTGCGGAAAACGGTCGGGTCGAGGAAGTCGTCGTCGATGCGGCGGTAGATGACGTGAACCGGGGCCAGGCCGTCGGTGCGGCGCATGTAAACGCGGTCGTTTTCGACCACCAGGTCGCCACCCTCGACGATCTCGATGCCCATCTGGCGGGCCAGGAAACTGTGCTCGAAATAGGCGGAGTTAAACACCCCGGGGGTGAGCAAGACCACGGTGGGCTCGGGCACGTGCTCGGGCGCGAGGTGGACAAGTAGGTTGAGCAGGTCGTTGGTGTAGTTCTCCACCGGTCGCACGCGGTAGTCGCGCAGCAGGTTCGGGAACACCCGTTTCATCACCTGGCGGTTTTCGAGCACATAGCTCACCCCCGAGGGCGTGCGCAGGTTGTCCTCAAGAACCGAGTACAACCCGGCCTCATCTCGGATCATGTCGGAACCGTTGATGTGGACGTAAAGGTCTCGGGCGATTTTGCAGCCGACCAGTTCCTTGCGGAAGTTTTTCGAGGTTTCGACCATCTCACGGGGCATGATGCCCTCGGAGAGGATGCGCTGCGGGCCGTAAATGTCGGCGAGGAACAAGTTGAGCGCCTGCATGCGCTGGATCAGGCCGCGCTCCAGGTGGGCCCATTCGTGGGCGGGGATGATGCGCGGGAGAAGGTCGAAGGGGAAAATCTTCTCCGTGCCGGCGTTGTCGGAGTAGACCGTGAAGGTGACGCCGCGGTCGATGAAGGTCTGGTCGGCGGTGCGCTGGCGGTCCATCAACTCCGCCATGTTGGCCATCAGGCCGAACCGCTCCTGCAAACGCTGGTAGTGCGGCCGTGCTTGCCCGGGAGCGGCAAACATCTCGTCGTAAAATTTACCGTGTTCGTAGTTAGCGAAAAGATCGGCCATGGGAGGAGCGGGTGGGGGAGGTCAATCCGCCTTGGGGGCGGAGGGTTCGGCTGGTTGAGCAGGGATGGGGGCGTCGGGTTTGGACCAAAGGTAGCTTTGCTCCATTGCAAGTTCCGCGCCGTTTACCCCGAGAATTCGAAGTTTCCACGCGGCGGGGCGATCTTTCGCGCTCGGCCAGTCCTTGCCGGTAAGACCTAAACGAATGAGGTGGCTGCCTTTGGGAAGGGAAACGGCAAAGCTTTCAACGCGGGGATCGGCCGAGGCCGGGGTGATGATTTCCAGCACGACCCAGACCAGCTCGACGGGGGCTTCGGTTTGGGTGCGCAGGTTAAAATAAAAGCCGTCACGCGACTTGGGCTGGGTGCGAAGGATCGTGGCGCCACGGGTGTTTTCCTTGCCGTCGAAAAACTCCGAAATCCGCGCGAAGGAATCGGCGGGCATGTATTCGGGCAGGAGGCGGACGACTTTGACGCCGCTGGCCGAAACCGAGGCGCAACCGAGGGTGAGGGCGAGAAGAAGGGCGGGGAAACGCATGCGAGGGATTTAGGCGGCGGGATTGGGCAGCACAAGACCGGTTGCAGGGATTATGCCAAAAGCGGGCATGGCACGCCGCCGGCGAGTCGCGAGCCAAGATGGGGACGTGAGCTTGAGCGTGAGTGCAGAGTGTTGTGCCGAGGGGACCGCGGAGCTCCAGCTCGGCTCTGAGTTAAGGGCGGGCGAGTGACTGCCCAAGCCGAGCTGGAGCTCGGGCCGCTACGCCGTCCCGCTCACAAGAGCAGCAGGCGCAGGTCGGCGCTGGGAGCGGTGCGAGCAGCGGCGAGATCGCGGATGTAGGCGAGGGCCTCCGCATACTCGCGCTCGCGGCGCGGGGTGGCGCGTTTTTCCGGCGGGAGCAGCGCGGGCCGCAGGTTGGTCACCAGCAGTGTGGATTCGCGGAAGGGAGCGAGGCGCTTCAGGCCGGTCATCAACTCGGCGCGGGCAAATAGCGGGGTCGCCGAGGTGAGCGTACTCAGCGCATCCCAGTGGAAAAAACCGTGGCGGGGCTGGTCGGCGAAAAACGTCTCCAGCAGGCGCGCGGCCGCCGCATTGAAGGCCACGTCGTAGGTGGCGGCAAACTCAGGGTGGGCCTGGGTTTGCGTCTCAAGCTCCGTCAGGCTGAAGGTAATGGCTCCCTTGATCTGCTCCGCCAGATAGAGGTCGTGGCCCGTGACGTGGGCAAACAGCGCGTTGATAAAATGCAGGCGGCGCAGCTCATCGCGGGCGGGCGCGGCCATCAGGCGGACGCGCCGGGCTTTTTGTCCAGCGCGTTGATCTCGAGCATGAACTCGGAGACGTCGCGGAATTCCTTATACACGCTGGCGAAGCGCACATAGGCGACCTCGTCGATTTTGCGCAGCCGACTCATGACCGCGTCACCGATGGCGCGCGAAGGGATGTCGGTGTCGTACTGGGCCTCGAGGGCGTCGACCACATCCTCGACGAGCATGCCGAGTTGCTCGGCGTCGACGGGACGTTTTTGGCAGGCGGCACGCACCGAGCGGATGAGCTTTTCGCGGTCAAAATCCTCGCGGCGGCCGTCGCGTTTGATCACCACGATGCCCTCGCGCACGATGAACTCGGTGGTGGTGAAGCGGTGGCCGCATTCCAGGCACTCTCGGCGGCGGCGGATCGAGCTGCCCTCTTTGCTGATGCGGGAGTCGATGACTTTGTCATCGATGGAAGTGCACTTGGGGCAACGCATGGCCGTGGTCGGGAGGGGGGGGGAACTCAGTTAAGAGTGAGGAAGTTTTCCAGAATCTTCATGCCGCCGACGGTGGCGATGGACTCGGGGTGGAATTGCACTCCCCAGATCGGCAGGGTCTTGTGGCGCAGGCCCATGATCTCGCCTTCGGCGGTGTCGGCGGTGATCTCCAAGCAGTCGGGCAGGGTGGAGCGCTCGACCAGCAGCGAGTGATAGCGGGTGGCGGCGAAGCCCTGCGGCATGCCTTTAAAAAGGTCGGTATCCTTGTGCTGGATCGGCGAGGTTTTGCCGTGCATCAGGCGGTCGGCGCGAATCACCCGGCCGCCGAAATAATGGCCGATCGACTGGTGGCCGAGGCACACCCCGAAGATGGGTTTCTTGCCGGCGAACGCGCTGATCATGTCGAGCGAGACGCCGGCCTCGGCTGGCGAGCAGGGCCCGGGGGAGATGAGGATGCGGTCGGGATTGAGCGCAATGGCCTCGGCGACGGTGATCTCGTTGTTGCGAAATACCCGCTGGGTTACGCCCAACTGACCGAAGTATTGGACGAGGTTGAAGGTGAACGAATCGTAGTTGTCGATGACGAGCAGCACGGTGAGATTTTTTGGCAGTATCCTCGCGGGTT
>CAMBUJ010000086.1 GCA_945871005.1 Opitutus sp. GAS368
CCGACTTGCCCGCGTCCAACGCCACCGTGCTTTATCTGGCCGTCACCCAACTCACCCTAGTGCTGTTGACCGGCTTGAGGGGGCTGCGGCGTAACACCCTGCTGTCGGGCCGCCGCCTGAGTCCCGGCATGGTGTTTATCTTGAGCTTCGCGGTGCTGATTATCCTCGGCACGCTCCTGCTGAAAACACCGCAGGCCACCGTGGCCGGCATTGGCTGGATGGATGCGCTGCTCACCGCCACCAGCGCAGTCTGCGTGACCGGCCTGATCTCGGTGGACACCGCGGAGGTCTTCACCCGTCACGGGCAATGGATTATCCTCGGGTTAATTCAGGTGGGCGGGCTGGGGGTGATGACCATCACCTACTTCTTCGCGTTTTTCTTCGCCGGCGGGGTTTCGTTGCGCAACCGGATCGCCCTCCAGGACCTGCTTTGCGAGGAAAACCTTGGCCATATCGGCACGGTGCTCGGGGTCATCATCGGTTTCACCTTGGCGACCGAGATTGCCGGAGCGGTGGCGATTCATGCAGCGCTCGACGCCGGCGGCCTGCTCGCGGGCGACCGCGTGTTCTTTTCGGTTTTTCATTCGGTCTCGGCCTTCTGCAACGCCGGCTTTTCCACCCTGAGCGCCGGGCTCGCCGACCCCGCTTTGCACGGCCAGACGGGGCTGTTCTCCGTGATCATGCTCTTGATTGTGGGCGGGGGCATCGGCTTTCCGGTCATCAAAAACTTTTGGCTCGTCGCGCTCGCCCAACTGGCCCGGCGCCTGGGTTTGCGCACGGCGGTGGCCCCACGCCTGACGACCAACAGCAAAATCGTCCTCCTCTCGACGTTCGGTTTGCTGGCGGGAGGCACCGTCCTGATGTGGTTAACCGAGTTCGTCGCGGGCAACGGGCCGGCCAACGGGGGCGCCTGGTTTACCGCGCTGTTTCACTCGGTGACGGCGCGCACCGCGGGTTTTAACATCACGCCGATGGGCGCGATGTTTCCCGCCACCGCCGCCGTGATGATGTTCCTGATGTTCGTCGGCGGCAGCCCCTCGAGCACCGCCGGCGGCATCAAAACCTCCACTCTCGCCATTGCCGTGCTGGCGTTGCGCCGCGTGCTGCTCGGGCGCTCGGACATCGAGGCCTTCGGGCGCCGGCTCGGTGATGATGTCGCCGAACGCGCCCTGGCCATCATCCTGCTCGCGGTGGGTTTTATCACTCTGATCTCGATCTCGCTCTGCGCGCTGCACCCCGAGTTGTCCCCCGCCGACCTCACCTTTGAAGCGGTCAGCGCGGTCAGCACCGTCGGGCTGAGCCGCGATATCACCAGCAAGCTCGGCGACCCCGCCAAAGGCGTGGTGGTGGCGGCGATGTTTATCGGGCGCATTGGCGTGCTGGTGTTCCTGCTCTCCTTCATTCGCAAGCGCCAGCCGCTCGGTTATCGATTGCCCGAGACCACCGTCGTGCTCACCTAACCCCCTTATCAAATCATGAAATGTTGCATCATCGGCCTGGGCGTCTTCGGCAAAAACCTCGCCATCAATCTGGCCCAGCTCGGCGCGGAGGTGCTCGCCATCGACCGGCGCGAAGAGAACGTCTCCCTGGTTAAGGACGAAGTTGGCGCGGCCATCGTGATGGATTTCGAGGACACCACGGCGCTGGGCCGACTCGGTATAAAAGAAATGGATGCGGTGGTCATCGCGATCGGCGATGATTTCGAGTCGTCGATGGCCATGACGGTCAAGGCGCAGGAGCTCGGTGCGCGTCGCCTGGTTTGCCGGGTACTCTCGCCGATGCATGCGCGGCTATTGCGGTTGATGAAAGTCGAGCGCCTGGTGGTGCCCGAGGAGGTGGCCGCGCGCGGCTTGGCCCACTCGCTGCTCATGCGCGGGGTGGTCGATGGCTTTGATATGGGCAGCGGCCACGCGATTATCGAAGCGGCCGCTCCAAAAGCGTTGATCGGGAAAAACCTCCTGCAGACCGCCGAGTTGTTTAAAACCCACGACGTCCGCTTGGTGACCATTAAGCGCAAAGAACCGCTTCCGTTCAGCAAGCTGTTGATGGGTTCCGACTCCGAGGTGCGTCGGCGCACGCTGGGGGTGGTGGGGTTGGACGAGCCGTTTTCCCGCGACGACGTGGTGGTCTTGTTCGGCTCGGAAAAGGGCCTGCGCCTTTTCCTCGAGGAAAACGGCGGCGAATAGTCCCCTGAGGCCCGACCACCGGTGTAGGTCCGACCGCTGGTCGGGCTTGTGGATTGATGCTCCTCGCGATCGCGGCCTGGCAGCCAGAACGACGGCTGGGACTACAATGACTTCCAGACCGCTCCCAGCAGCGAGATGAGCATGCCGAGGCGGATCGCCCCCTCGAGCGTGAGGATCACCAGAATCCACTTGAGGGGGGAATTGCGCCGCAGCGCGTAGCCGAGCAACGAGACGACCAGCATGCACACGATCTGCGGGCGGCCTTCCCGCGGCATGAGCATAAGCAGCATCCACGCCCAGTAGGCGATGATGCCCGTACTCCACACGAACGCGACCGCCTCGCCGGGGCCGCGCTCGCGGGGATCGACCCCGCGCTCGATGTTTTTGATGCCGAGGTGACGCTCGGCGATCACCAGTTGCCAGGCCTCAAAAACGAAAAACAACGGCGCGAGATAAAGCAGCGGCGACATGGCGGTCAGCGGGCGGCCGGAACCAGCCGGGTCACGCGGTCGGGTAACAACACATACAGCAGCCCGTCGGGGCCGGTGCTGACGTCGCGCAGGCGCCCGAGGCCTTTAAAGATAATCTCCTGCTCGACGACCTTGCCGTCCTTGAGCTTGAGACGGCGCAATTCCTCCGCGGCGAGCGAGGACACAAAGTGGTTGTTTTTCCACTTCGGGAACCGTTCGCCCGTGTAGATCGACAGGCCGCAGGGCGCGATCGAGGGTGTCCAGAACGTGACGGGCGACTCCAGATCGGCGCGCGTGGTCAGTTCGGTGATCGCCGTGCCGTCGTAGTTGATGCCGAAGGTGGCAACCGGCCAGCCGTAGTTGCGCCCCGCTTGGATGCGGTTGAGTTCGTCGCCGCCGCGCGGGCCGTGTTCGTGAGCCCAGAGCCAGCCGCTCGCCGGGTCGACGCGCAGGCCTTGCGGGTTGCGGTGGCCGTAGCTCCAGATCGAGGGCAACGCCCCAGTTTTGCCGACAAAAGGGTTGTCGGCGGGCACGCGGCCGTCGTCGTGGAGGCGGTGGATTTTGCCATTGGGCAGGGCGAGGTTTTGGGCGTCGGCCTGCTGGCCTCGTTCACCGATCGAGAAGAATAAAAACCCGGCGCGGTCAAACGTCAGGCGGCCGCCAAAGTGGACGCCGCCGGCGCGGCGGTACGTTTCCAGCGGCGCGCGGTAAATCACCGCCTGGTCCGCCCACGTGTTATCCTGAATACGCCCGCGCACCACTGCGGTCATGGCCACGGTGCGACCCTCGGCGTTTTTTTGCGGATCGGCGAACACCAGGTAGATCCAGCCGTTGCGGGCGTAATCGGGGTGGGGGACGACGTCAAACAGGCCGGCTTGCCCGTCGGTATCGACCTCCGGCGTGCCGGCAACGGGTGCACCGGCCACGCCGCCGCTGATGATGCGCAACGTGCCGCGCTTTTCGGTGACCAGGCTGCGACCATCGGGCAGGAAGGCGAGCGACCAGGGTTCCTGCAGGTCGGCGACTGCGGTTTCGATTCGGTAAGCGTGGAGGCGGCTGGCGGTGACCGTTTCCGCGTTGGGGCGTGGTGGGGGAGTCCGGTGCAGTGCGGCTTTTCCGGCCAGTTCGCGCAGGTAAACCACCAGCCCGCGGATATCTTTTTCAGGTAGCGATCCGCCAAACGGCGGCATGCCGCCCGCGGGGTGGCCGCGGCGGATGCTCTCGGCGATGCGGGCGTCATCCCCGCCGAATTTCCAGGTATCATCGACCAGCGAGGGGCCGGCCGCGCCCTCCAGCTTGGGGCCGTGGCAACCCGCGCAGACCTCGGCGACGAGTTTGGGTAAATTGCGCGGTGCATCCGGGGTGTCGGCTGCGGCGCAACCGGTGGAGACGGCGGTGGCTGCGGCAAGTAGGCGTGCGCCAACTGGCACGAGAGGCGAAAAGCGCAGGCGAATCATTGCGCTGAATGAGGGCAAGCGATGGAGGAGGAGGCAAGTCCCTGTGGGGGGCCTGCCCGCTTTGGGCTTGGGTGCATCTCTGAACTCCTGACGAACGAGAACGAGTAAGAGAACGAGAACGATTTTATCCGAAGCCCGCAGGACGCGGACGCTTTCCCCCCACCCAAGCTGCGGGCTGAAGCACCGCACTACCTCGAGTCACGTTGACCGCCTCAGCGGTGGCGGTTGTAGCGGACGATGTCCCAGACCACATACAGGCCGAGCAGCGCGGAGATCAGGTAGCCGACGATCCCAAACGCGGGGAAGCCGAACAGGTAGGGGCGAATGCCGGTGGTGACGATCAGCGACGAGCCGATCACCAGCGCCCCGATGATCACCCCGAGCGTCAGTCGGTTGCTCGCCGAGCTGATCGCCTTGTCGAGGCTCTCCAGCCCTTGGTGCTGAAACTTTATCGTGAGGTCGTCGTGCTCGATGCGGCGGATGATCCGAAAAATGTCCGCTGGCAGTTCGCGCGCGCCGGTGAGCAGCGAGCGGAACAAACTGCGGCCATCGCGGGCGAGGGCGCGGGGGCCGGTGCGGTCCTTTTGCAGCTGGGCGAGGATCGGGCGCGACTCGGTGCGCAGATCGAACTGGGGGTCGAGCGTGCGCGCGACCTCTTCGATCGAGAGCACCGCCTTGGCCATGAGCGAATAATCGCGGGTGATGTTGATCCCGTTTTGGCCGAAGATGAACAACAGCTTGAGCATGGCCCGCCCGAGTTGGATGCGCCCGATCGCGCTGTTGAAATCCTCGCGCAGAGTCAGGGTGACGTCGCGTTCCATTGCGCGCAGGTCGGCGCGGCCGGCGGGGCTGCCGAGGTCGGCGGCGATTTGCACGATGCGCTCGGCGTCCTGCTGGACGGCGGCCATGAACAGGTCGGCCAGGCCCAGGCGCAGGCGGCGGGTGAGGTTGCCCGCCATGCCCCAATCGAGAAAACACAGGCGCCCGTCGGGGGTAACCAGCACGTTGCCCCCATGCGGGTCGGCGTGGAAAAACCCGGTGATGAGCACTTGGTGGATCAGCGAGGCGGCGCCGTTGGCGGCGATGCGTTTGGCCTCGGCCGGGGCGAGCGCGGCGTTGTCCACCGACACCCCGACGATGCGCTGCATCACGATGACGTGTTCGCCGCACAGTTCGTCGATCACCTCGGGGGCGAAGACGCGGTCGGGGTGGGGATTGAGGGCGTTAAAATAGCGCTGGTTGCGCGCCTCGTGGCGGAAATCGAGTTCGCGCAGCAGGTTGTCCTTCACCTCGGCGACCACCGAGGGCAGGTCGTAGGGGGAAATCGCGGCGATGCGGTGGTGCAACTGGCTGGCAAACCAGGCGAGCAGGTCGAGGTCGGCTTGGACGGTTTTGTCGAGGTTGGGCCTCTGGACTTTGACCGCCACCTCGCGGCCGTCGTGCAGGGTGGCGAAATAGACTTGGGCGAGCGAGGCGCTGGCCACGGGCTTTTCCTCAAAGATCGCGAAGGCCTCCGCGCAGGTCATGCCGAGGTCGTCCTCGAGCACCGGACACATCTCGGCAAAGGGCAGGGGGGTGACGGCGTTTTGGAGTTTGCGCAGCTCGAAAATCAGCGCGTGGGGCAGCGCGTCGGGGCGCATGCTCATCAACTGGCCGGCTTTGACGAAAGTCGGGCCGAGTTCCTCTAGGGCTAGGCGCACGCGTTCCCAGAGAGTGCGGCGCTCGGCGGGCTGGGGGATGATGCGCGTCCACAGGCCCTCCTGGGGATCGAGCTGGGTGAGCAGGTTGGCGAAACCGTGCTTGGCCAGGACCGCGAAGATGTCCTTGGCGCGGGCCGCGTTGCTGAGAAACGTCAGCGGTTTCACGGTTCGCCGGCGCGGGAGGGCGGGGTGGCCAGTTTGGCCTCAAGGGCGCGGATGCGTTCTTCGAGTGCGGCGATGCGCCCGTCGGGCTTGGCGGTGCCATTGGCGGCCAGGTCCTGAATCTTGGCGGCGAGGGTCTGGCTCATTTCCTCGAACTCCTTTTTGCCCTGTTCGGCGATTTTGGAGGCGATGATTTTGGCGTCGTCGGCCTTCACTTTGCCCTGGCGCACGTAGTCATCGAGGGTGTCCTCGACTTTTTCCTTGGTGATGACAGCGGCGCCGACGCCCGCGAGCAGGGTTTTTTTGATGAGGTCGATCATGGTGCGGTTAACTTGTGCGGGGCGGCGGGGCGGGCAACCGCAAAGGCGTGGATTTTAGGCTGTCAGAGCACGGCCCCGTGGCCTGAGGCGTGAGCCGAGGGGGGGGGGGCGGGCCGAGGTGAGGCGGAGCTTTGCCCCGTCGGCCGAGAGGACGCCCGAAGGGGGAGGGGCGTTGTTCATTGATTTATGAGGTGGCTTTTGTGGCCGACCCCAGTGGCCGTCTAACCCACTGCAAAGTTGAAATGGGCAATCAGCCCAGTCGCTGTTTCCAATAATCGGGTTCGCGGCGTAGCGGCATGACCGCGACAATCCAGACGAGGTCTGCGCGTTCCAGATAAACCACCGCAAAGGGGAAATCCCGGCTGAGGTGGCGGCGGGCGGGCGGGTCGTATTGCCGGAATCGCCGCGGGGCTGCGCAAACCTCATGGATCAGTCGTTCTATCTCAGTGTAAAAGCGTTCTCCCAGCTCGGCGCTGATCGACGTGTAATGGTCAATCGCGGCCAAAAACTCGGCCTGCGCCTCCGCGTGGATGGCTGGGCTCACCGGTGAAGGCGCTGCCGGGCCTGCGCCAGGGCTTCGTCCAGCGGGATTAAACGGGCTCCGCCTTGTTCGATTTCGGCTATGCGCCGCTGCACGGTGACCGACCACGCTTGGGCATGAGCGGGGGTCTGTCCGCCGTGGTCGTCCATCCAAACGCGATCCAGCAACTCCGCCTTCACCTCGTGGGGCAATGCGCGGATTTCCCCGACCAGTTGCTCCAAGTTAAGGCTCATGCGGGAAATCATGTGAACGCACCCCGCGCAGGCAAGGCATCGCTCGGGTAATACAGAGAAAGCGGCTCATCCTTGTTAAAGCGTGCGGAGGCCCGACGGGGCCGGGGCGTTGTTTATTGATTTATGAAGTGGTTTTTGTGGCTGACCCGCTGGCCGGTTAGTCGGCGACCACCGGGGCGGGCACCCCGGGGTGGCGACCGGGGCGGGCGGCGTGCGGGGCGGCCGCGCGCAACCGCCAGGCCAGCCCGAGCGTCAGCAGGAACGCCCCCACCGCCACCTTGCCCGCCAGCGGGTACCCGACCAGCCGGCCGCTGGTCGCCTCACGGCTCACCAGCGCCCCGGCGCCCAGATTGGCCAGTCCGCTGGCCGCGTGCTGGACTGCGGAGTTCACGCTCATAAAGCCACCGCGGTAGCGCGGTTCCACTGCGTTGCTAATTAACGCCAACGCCGGGGTGAAGCGTCCGGCCATGGTGATGAAAAACAGGGTGGTGAGCGCCAGCGTCAGGCCGATCGGGGTGGGGCCAAGGTGGGTGAGACTCACCGCTGTGACGATGGCCACGGCGGTGACGGCGGCGAGCACGTGCAGTTTATCGTGTCGGTCGGTGAGGCGGCCGAACAGCCGGGTGGTAAAAAAGGTGGCCGCCCCGCCGCACAGGTAGACCCAGGTCAGCTGGGTTTCCGCCAGGCCGGTGTTGGCCACCAATGAGGGCGCCATGAAGGGGATGATCAGCCCGCCGGCGAACACCAGCGCGGCCGTGAGCAAAAAACCGCGCTGGTGCACCGGGTGGCTGAGGAGGGCCTGCATCTGCCGGCCGGGATGGGTGCGGACCGGCGCCGCCGGCAGCGAGGACAGGAAGCGCGCCGCGATGCAGGCGATCGGCACGGTGAGCGTGGCGAGCAGGAGGAACGGCGCGTGCCATTCAAAGAGGTTGGCTAAAAACAGGCCCGCCGGGATGCCTAAAACCGACGCCAGCGGGAAGGCGGTGGCGACCACGGCTAGGCCGCGCCCACGCCGCTCGGCCGGAATCACGTCGGCGACGATGGCTTGGACGATGGCGCTGGCCGCCCCACCGCAAGCGCCGGCGGCCAGACGGGCGGCGAGCAGCCAGTGATAGGTCGGGGCGAGCGCGCAGGCCAGGGTGGCCAGCCCGAACCCGGCATAGAGCCCGAGCAGGGCGTGTTTGCGGTCGAACCGATCGATAAAAAAACCGCCCGCAAAACCCGTGACCGCCGCCGCCAGCCCATAGGCGGCCACCAGGTAGCTGAATTGGTGCGGGTCGATGGTGAACACCCGCATGAGGCCGGCCCCCAGCGGCATCATGATCATAAAATCCATGATGTGGGTGAACTGGATCGCCGCCAACGTGAAGAGAATGCCGCGCGCTGAGGTGGCAGCGCGGACAGCGGTGGTCGCAGGGACGGGAGCGGAAGGGTTCACGGAGGGCGGTGGGGGCGGTGCCTGCGTGTGGTGGATCGGTTGCACGGCTCCGTCGGTTGATTTTCACCTGCAAGCAGGCGCCTACCTCCGACCCCAAAACTAGGACGGACCGCTGCCTGGCGCGGGCTGGCGGTCACCGCTGTTCGTCGGGGCCGCCGCTGAAGCCGGCGGAGTCTCCAATGCGGTGATAGCAGCGGCGGGCGGCGGGGTGTAGGCGGGGGGCAAACTGGGCGTGGGCGCGGGTGCCGGCCGCGGCTTGGGTGGGGGCGCCTCCGCCATCGCCTGCTTGATCTGCTCTTCAACCCCAGAGGTGGCCTTTTTGAATTCGCGCAGCGCTTTGCCCACCCCGCGGGCCAATTCCGGCATTTTTTCCCCGCCGAAGAGCATCAGCACGACTAGGAAAATCAGCATCATTTCGCCGCCGCCAACGTCACCGATAAATGCCAATTTGGGCCAAGTGAAAAACATGGGGAGTGGTGTGGTGAAAAGCGGTAGGGAGGTCGAGAAAACGAGCGGTTACTTAACCGCGATTTCCACCACGAAGCTTTGTGACTGGCCGGGCTGAACCCAGTGCAGCCCGATCTTGTTTTCCGGCGCGTTGGGCGGCCCCATCCACGGCTCGACGCAATAAAACGGCGCGTCCGGGGATGCCGTCCAGGTAACAAAGGTCGCTTCGGCCGGCGGCACGGGGGCGGTGCCGTGACTGATCGTCACTTTACCTGGGCCGGCACTCGGGCCGAAGGAGACGCTGTTGGATTTGAGCCCGAGGTGCATCGCATCGAGCAAGGCCGGGTTGTCGAGGCGCTCCTCAGCCTTGAGGACGGGGCCGGGGATGAGTTTTCCGGCCGCGTCCTGGCGGTGGGTGCGCGTGGCGGGGATACGGATAACGTAGTCGGCGCGGGTGTGGCCCTCGGACCAGGGGGCGGTAAAATAAAAGTGGTGACCGGCACTCCACGGGATGGGCTGCTTGTCGAGGTTGCGCAGGGTCAGTTCGCAGGCCAGGCCGAGCTCGGAAAAGCGGTAGGCCACGGTGAACTCGTAGTTAAACGGGTAAGCCAGCCGGGCGGCCTCGTCGGGCACGAGCTGGGCGGTGAACCCGCGGGCGTCGAGGCGGGTGACCTTGAACGTGCCGGTGCGGGCGAAGCCGTGCATGGGCATCGGCCGGCGCAGGCCGGTGGGATCGCGCCAGTAGTGGATTTCGCCGGCGTCGAAACTGCGCGCGTTAAACGGAAAGAGGATCGGGTTGCCGCCGCGCACCTTGGCGAACTCGTTGAAATTGGCGTCCTCGGGCCAATAAAGGATGTCGCGCACCGAGCTGTCGCCGAGCGCGAGGTGCCAGTTCATCAGGCGCGCGCCCTGTTCGGGCAGAGCGAGGAACGTCGAGTTGCCGACCTGCCAGCGGGTGAGGTTTTTTCCGTGATAAGACACCTTTTCCATGAGTGGGGCTGTTTTTTGCGCGCAAGTTGCCGCGAGGCAAAAGGATTCCGTGGAAACAACGGCGCCGGTTTGTAACTTGCTGATGTGTCGAAGCACTTGCGCCGGGGCGAGCAGCGGGCTTAATTCGGCGACTTTTTATGAAGCGCCCCCTCCTCGTCCTGCTCGCCACCTGTCTGCTTTCGTTCTCCGTGGGCGCGCAGACCGAGTCCGGCGCGTCGGCGGCTCCGGCGCCTGTCGCCGGTTCAGCCCCAGAAGCGCTCCTGGCCCCAGAAGCGCCCCCAGCAGCGGCTGCGTCTGTGGCTCCGACGCGGGTCGAGTCCAAGCGCGTCTGGGTGATCCCGGTGCGCGAGGCCATCGACCAGCCGATCCTCTATGTGCTGCGCCGGGGTCTTAAGGAGGCCATCGCCGAAAAGGCCGACGTGGTCGTGCTCGACATGAAAACCCCGGGCGGGCGTCTCGACGTGACCTTTGAGATCATGGAGGCGCTGGAAAAGTTTCCCGGCCAACGCATCACTTACGTCAACGACCAGGCGATCTCGGCCGGCGCGTTCATTTCGGCGGTCACCGACGAAATCTGGTTTTCACCGCGCGGCAAAATCGGCGCCGCCGCCCCCGTCGGCGCGCAGGGCAAGGACGTCGATGTGACCATGAAGCAGAAGATCGTGAGCTTTCTCAAAGCGGAGGTCCGCTCCGTGTCGGAGGGCAAGGGCTATCGCGGCCAGGTGATTTCCGCGATGATCGACGCCGATCACGAGCTGAAGATCGGTGACGAGGTGCTCAAGCCCAAGGGCGAGTTGCTCACCTTGACCGCTCAGGAGGCGAGCAAGTCCTACGGGCAACCCCCGCAGCCGCTACTCGCCGCGGGCATCGCCAAAACCATCGACGACCTGCTGACCCAAAAATACGGGGCGGGTAACTTTTCGGTGAAACAGCTGGAGGTGACCTGGTCGGAGACGCTGGCCCAATACCTCACCGCATGGTCGCCGATTTTGATGGGGCTGGGACTGCTGGCGGTGTTCATCGAGTTCAAAACTCCGGGCTTCGGGGTGTTTGGCATCACCGGCGGGGTGCTGCTCGGGGTGGTGTTTTTCGGGCACTATGTGGCTGGGCTTTCCGGTCACGAGCCGGCCCTGGTCTTTGCCCTCGGCGCGATGCTGGTGGCGGCGGAGATTTTGTTTTTCCCGGGGCTGATTTTGCCGGCCTTGTTCGGGGTGCTTTTGATGTTGGGCGCGCTGGTCTGGTCGATGGCCGACCTTTGGCCCAATGAACCCATCACCGTGGCGTGGTCGGGTGACGCGTTCGCTCAGCCGCTGCAAAACCTCGGGCTTGGCCTCGTGCTGGCCGTGGTGTTCGGAGCGGCGCTGGCGCGCTTTATTCCCCGCGGCTGGGTCTGGGACAAAATGGTGGTGCAGGAGGCGATCGGCGGGGTTGCCCAGGTCGCTGGGATCGGCCCAGAGGGCGCCGCTCAGGTCGATGCGCTGATCGGCCAACGCGGGGTGGCGGTGACCGTGCTGCGCCCCAGCGGCCAGGTGGAAGTCGCCGGCCGGCGCTACGAGGCGATCGTCGAAGTCGGGGCAGTGGACGCGGGCGATGCTGTCGTGGTGCGCGGCCGCACGGCGTTTGCGCTACTCGTCGAAAGGGTAAGCGCATGACCGCTCTCGCACTGCTCTTTATGGTCGGGGCGTTGTTGCTGACCGCGGAGGTGTTTTTGCCTGGCGGGATCGCCGGGGCGGCCGGGGCGCTGGCCCTGCTGGTGGGCAGCGCGCTCGCCTTCGACCAGTTCGGACTGGCGGGCGGCGCGTGGGCCTGTGTTGCGGCCTTGGCGATGTTGGGGGCGATGCTCTACGCCGAACTGGTGCTGTTGCCCAAAACGAAACTCGGGCGGGCTCTGGTGGTGGCGGCGACCGTGGATTCGACCAGCCAACCGCCGATCGCGCGGCCCGAGGACGTGGTGGATCAGCCGGCAGTGGCGCTGACGACCCTCGCTCCGAGCGGCTTCGTGACGGTGGCGGGACGGCGCTTCGAGGCGTTTTGCCGCTCAGGCTACGCCGCCAAAGGGGCCACTTTACGCGTCGTTGGCGTCGATAACTTTCGTCTCATCGTAATCCTGCAAAACTGATTTTTCCTTATGAACAACCTACCGTTACTCATCCTTATCCCGCTCGTCGTCGCCATCCTTATCGCGGTTGGCGTTTTTATCTCGTTCATCGGCGTCTGGCTCAAAGCCCGCCTCAACGGCGCCCCGGTGGGCATCCTCACCTTGCTGGGCATGCGCCTGGGCGGCGTGCCTTACAGCTTGGTGGTCGATGCGCGCATCACTGCGGTGAAGGCCGGCATTGAGGTCACCACCGACAAGATCTCCGCGCACTTCCTGGCCGGCGGCAACGTGGTGCCGACCGTGCAGGCGCTCGTCGCCGCCCAAAAGGCCGGCATCGTGCTCGACTGGGACCGCGCCTGCGCAATCGATCTGGCGACCAAGGGCTCCGGTAAATCCGTGGTCGAGGCCGTGCGCACCTCCGTCGACCCGAAGGTGATCGACTGCCCCAACCCCGAGTCCGGCCGCACCACCATCGACGGCGTGGCCAAGGACGGCATTCAGGTAAAAGTGAAAGCGCGCGTCACCGTGCGCACCCACCTCGATCGCTTCGTGGGTGGCGCCAAGGAAGAGACGATCATCGCCCGCGTCGGCGAGGGCATCGTGTCCACCATCGGCTCGTCGGAAAGTTACAAGGTGGTGCTGGAGTCGCCCGATAGCATTTCCAAGACGGTGTTGGCGCGCGGTCTCGATGTGGGTTCGGCCTTCGAAATCCTCTCGATCGACATCGCCGACGTGGACGTGGGCGAAAACGTGGGCGCGAAGCTGCAGGAAGCCCAGGCCGAGGCCAACAAGAGCATCGCCCAGGCGCAGGCGGAAATCCGCCGTGCGGCCGCCGTGGCCGTGGAGCAGGAAATGAAAGCCCGCGTGCAGGAGATGCAGGCCGAGGTGGTCCGCGCCCAGGCCGAAGTGCCGCGCGCACTCGCCGAGGCGTTCCGCTCCGGTCGTCTGGGCGTGATGGACTATTATAAGATGGAAAACGTGCAGGCCGACACCGCCATGCGGAAGTCGATCGCGCAGCCTGGCGACGGCCAGAAATCCT
>CAMBUJ010000087.1 GCA_945871005.1 Opitutus sp. GAS368
TTGAGGGCCCGGCGGGTGAAGGCCGGCCGGCCCATGCCGCCGGCGAGGGTGATGCGGTGCTGCACATAGTGCTCCACATCGGCGAGGGTAAGCGGGTTGAGCTCGTAGTGAATCAGGATGCGCTGGCGCAACTGGCGCAGTTCCTCGCGGGCAAGGACCGCCTTGAGCTCGGTTTGGCCCATGAGCACGATTTGGAGGAGCTTCTGCTGGTCGGTTTCCAGGTTGGACAGCAGGCGGATTTGCTCGAGGACCTCGAAGGAGAGGTTTTGGGCCTCGTCGATGATCAGCACAATATCGCGGCCCCGTGCGATCCGTTCCAATAGCACCCGATTCATTTGGGCGACCAGGTCGTTTTGGCTGCGCCCGAGTTTGGTTTCCCCCAACTCGGTGAGGATGGCCTTGAGCATTTGCGTCTCGGTGACGCGGGGGTTGAGGATGAGGGCGGTGTCGTAGCGGGCGGGGTCGAGCTCGTTAAGGAAGCGCCGACAGAGCGTGGTTTTGCCGCACCCGACCTCGCCAATCAGCACGATGAAACCTTTGCGCTCATGCACCCCGTATTTAAGGTGTTGGAGGGCTTCCTGGTGCGTGGGGCTAAGGTAGAGAAACTTGGGGTCGGGGGTGATGTTGAACGGCATTTCGTTCAACCCGTAGTAACTCTGATACATGCGTCATGGAAGTAGCCGAGGGTGGGGGGGAACGCACGCTGAAAGCACTGTCAGGGCGCAAAATGTTTTTCCCCGCCTGCCGGTGCCGGCGGCTATTCGTGAAATCACTAGGAAAAAGCTTTCGCTGGCCCCGCCGTGTGCTCTGAGTGGTGGCCTCGATTTCAGCCATGCTCATCCGCCAGATCATCGTCGTGGTTTACCTGGGGCTCTTCCTGAGTCTGGGGGCCGGCTCGTCGATGTTTTTTTGGCAAACTCGGCAGGAGTATAATCAGCTCCGTCTCGTCGAGCTGGCGACCCAACGCCGGTTACAGGAGGCCGAAGAGCGCCTGCGTGACCAGGAACGCCTGCTGCACCGTTTGCGCACCGACCCGGCCTATGTGGAGATGAAAATTCGCCAGCGTTTGGGCTATGCCCGGCCTGAGGAGTTTATCTTCCGCTTCGAGCAGTGAGCCTACCGGCGGGGTTTGGCGCACCGCGTTTGTCCGTCTTGCCGGCCGGAGTGAACGCGTTTAGTTCGATTCCCTGCCATGACTATCCATGAACGCCTCGCCCAGTTTTTAAGCAAAACTCCCGCCACGAGCGGAGCCCTTTTCATCGCGGCCAACGCCACGGTGTTAGGCGATGTGCGGCTGGGCAAAAACAGCAGTGTATTCTATGGCGCGGTGCTGCGCGCCGACATCAATTCGATTGAGGTGGGGGAGGGCAGTAACATTCAGGACAACGTGGTGGTTCACCTCTCCGACGATGCGGGCGTGCGCATCGGTAATCATGTCACCGTGGGTCATTCTGCGATCATCCACGCCTGCACGATCGACGACGGCTGTCTGATCGGGATGGGGGCGACGATTCTCGATCACGCCCACATCGGGGCCGAAAGCCTGGTGGGAGCCAACGCGCTGGTGCCCCAGGGGTTCACCTGTCCTCCGGGTTCGCTGGTGGTCGGTGCTCCTGCCAAGGTGGTGCGCGCGCTTGCCCCCGAACAGCGTGAGTCCGGCCGCCGTCTTTCCGCCAAATACGCCGAGGTGGCCAAGGCCCACGCCGCCCTCCAGTAAGCCGGCTGGAGGGGCCTTCAGTCGGTGTGCAGGCTTACTTTCCCAAGCTCAAAAAGGTGTAGCGCCAGTTCGCGTCCTGGCTTTCGCGGCGGGACAGTTCGCGGGGGAACTGGGCGCGCCAATCAGGGAAAAACGTATCCCCTCCCTGGATCTGGGCATGGACCAGAGTCAGATGCAGGACGTCTCCCAGGCCCAAGCCTTCCTCATAAACGCGCTGCCCGCCGCACAGGTAGATGTCGCCGCGCAGGGCTTGGCCCAGCGCGATGGCCGCAGTCAGGCTGGTGGCGCGGTGCACGGTTGCCGGAAGCGGGTGCGGCTCGTGACTGAGCACCACCACGTCGCGGTCGCGCACGCAACTGGGCCATTCGGCAAAACAGCGCGCTCCCATGATCACGGTCTGGCCGCGGGTTTTTTCCTGAAAAAAGCGGCTGTCCTCCGGGATCGACCAGGGCAGGCCGCCATTGCGACCGATTACGCGGTTCTCGGAGCAGGCGACGATGAGGTGAATGGGCTTCGGCATGAGACGCGCAGTTGACCTGAGCGAAAACCAGGGCCGGGGCGAGAACGAGCGCGATTTTTCATCTCTTCACTGAACGGACCAGCCGCGAGCCTGCTTATAAGAGGTTGTGAATCTGATTGATAAGGACGCCTGGGGCAGCACGCTGCGCGGTAACCTGGACGGTGATCTGGGCGTCTACAGGTCAAGCGTGCGAGGGGGCGGATCGTCACTTAACTCCCCGAATGCGCTTCAGCTCGACGCACCTGGGCCGATAACTAGGCGTATCGTCCGGATTTTTTCACCCCATGCTCGCTTGCCGCAATCTTACCGTTCGTCCCCGTTTGGGTGCCGCTCCCCTTGTGCACGGAGCCACGGCTTGTTTCCCTTCGGGCGGCCTGCACGCGTTGATTGGCCCCTCGGGCTGCGGTAAAACCACCCTGCTGAAGGGGATTTTGGATATTTTGCCTTCGGAGGGCGAGGTGAGTCTGCACGGGCGGGTGCTGGTTTCGCGCGAGGAGCTTTTGCGCGAGGTCGCTTTTGCGCCCCAATTTAGCATCGCCCACGCCAAGCTCACCGTGGCGGAAGCGGTTAGTTGTGCGCTGCGCCTGTATCAAAAACAGGATCAATCCAGCCTGGTGGCGCGGAATGCCGAACTGCTTCAGCTGGTCGGCCTGAGCGAACGAGGGGGCACGTTGGTGGAAAAACTCAGCGGCGGACAATTGCGCCGTTTGGGGCTGGCCCTCGAGCTGACCACCGATCCGACGTGCCTGTTGTGCGATGAAGTGACCAGTGGGCTCGATCCGCGGTCCGAGGATCAGATTCTGGCGGTTTTGCGGGCGCTGGCTGATCAGCGCGCCAAGACGGTGGTGTGCGTGATTCACAACCTCGCCAAGCTGGCGCAATTTAACACCGTCACGGTGGTTTTCGAGGGAGCGGTGGTTTGGCAAGGGCCGCTGGCGGGGATGTTGGCGCACTTTGGCATCGCCGACGCGCTCGAGCTTTACGATCGGCTCAGCGAGCAACCCCGGGCTCATTGGCAAACGCGTTGGGCGGCGGTGGTGGCAGACGCGCAATCGGCGGCCCCGCTGGCGAGCGCGGCTTTGCCGGTGATGGCAGGGCGCGGCGGTTGCGAGAGACCCTCGGCGCCCTCGCAGTTGCGCACCCTGTTGGCGCGCCGCTGGCGCTTGTTGGTGCGAGATCGCGGTTACCTGTTACTAACCCTGGCGATCACCTTCGGTTTTCCCTGCTTGGTGGTCATCTTTGCGCTCGGAGGTTTACCGCAAATGAAGGGGTTGGCCCTGGAGAGCACGGGCGGATTTTTGGAAACGCTCCAGGCTCGGGCGGCCTATCGGCAGTCCTCGGCGGAGACGGCCACCTTGGTTTCTGGACTGATTATTTTCCAGGTTATCCTGCTCAGCCTGATGGGCAGCAACAACGGCGCCCGCGAGATTGCCGCCGAACGCGCGCTTTACGAAAAGGAGCGCATGTCGGGCCTGCGACCCACGGCCTACGCCTGGTCTAAGCTGCTTTACACCGCGCTATTGGGGGCGGCCCAAGGCGCGTGGATGACAGTCTTCGTGAAGTTGCTCTGCGAGTTTCCGGGCGGTTGGGGCGCACAGTTGGCGGTACTGAGCGCGACCGGGGCCTCGATGAGCGTGGTCTGCTTGGGACTGTCAGCGATGTTAACTTCCCCTGATAAAGCCTCGTTACTGTCGATTTACCTGGTGGGTTTTCAGCTGCCGCTTTCGGGCGTGGTGTTGGCGCTTCCGGCGGCGTTGGTCTGGGCGGTGCGCCCTTTTATCGCGACCTATTGGGGTTGGGCCGGCTACCTGATGGCGATGACCGATTCGCGCTTTTACGACGCGGTGGTGACCCTCGACAAGGGTTGGCTGGCGCCGCCCTTGGCTGCGGTTGGCGTGCTTGGCGCCCACTTTCTCATTGGGGCGACGCTAGTGTTTTGGGGTTGCCAGAAAAAATGTTGGCCATGAACTCATGAACCTACCCCCTATGCCGCTCTCGCCCCTGCGTTTTGCGTTCCGATATCTGTCTGTCCTGCTTCTCTTAGCCCCTCTTTTTCTGGCTTCTGGTTGTGGCCGTTCGGGCGAGCCTTTTCCAGTGCGCGCCTTTTTGGCCGCGCCCGACAATTTGCTCGGCAACCGCTATGAACTCGAGGCCGAGATTGATGCCCAGTTAAACTGGCGCGAGGGACTCGGTCGCATTATCGCGGTGCGCACGCTTCGCGATGACGCCCGCCTGCCGATCTTCATCTCCGACTCGATGAAAGCCAACTTACTGGTCGCTCAGCGTTACCGCTTCGAAGTCAGCGTGCGTAAAGGCGGGCTGCTTTACGTCGAATACCTCAAAAAACTTTGATCATGCGCCGACTTCCCCTGCTCCTTGCCCTCGCCGTCGGCCCGGTTGCGCTCCACGCCCAGGAAAACCCCGGTGTGGCTGCCGGTTCCGCCGCCACTGGCGCCGCCAAAGGGGCCGTGGGGAAGGCTGCTGGCGGGAGCCCGTTGGCCGCTGCCGCCGCCACCGATTCGTTTACGCGGGCAGTTAATATTAATAGTCTGGAGAGCGGCACGCTGCTCAAGGTCATCACGCAGGCCTTCGATACCAATTCGGATTCGATTGATCCGGAAAAAGGGACGATGAACTGGAAGGGGCACTCGTATGATGTCGGACAGTTTCGCGTTTTTCGCGGCCGCTTTGAGCGCTACCTCTCGCTCCCGGCCACGCGCGATCAAGACGATTACGCCACGACGGTGGCGGAGATTTTTAACCGCCTCTCCACGCGCACAGCCAACGGAACCCAGGAAAACATCGTTGCCGCTTGGAAATTGCTCTACCGCGCTGCCGAATATGAGGCCGACGGCGGCAATAGCCTTGGGGTCGCCAATCAGATTTTTAACGCCTGGCGCATCCGCGATGAGAAGGAGGCCATCATGGTCACCCAATCCGAGTTACAGCGTATTCGCCGCCAGCAATCAGGGCGCGTGGTTTATGCGGCCGACGTGATGGCCTCAGAAACCGGCAAGAAGATCGACTCGGTTTCAAGCGCCGCACTCTTGGGTAATTTAACGACTGGCAGCGCCTCCGATGGGACCACCACAACCACCACCGACACGAGTGGCACCCAGACGACCACTGCGGGCGGGAGCAAAAAGTCGTCATCCACAGATGGGGCACGCCAGAGTATCGGCAGTAGCACGACGGTCGGGGCGGCAAATCTGACCATGCAGGCCCGCGAACTCGCGGAGACCGAGGTCAAAATCAAGTCGCTGGAGGCCGCCGGGATACTTTCCGTCACCCAGGCTAAAATCCAGTTTCAGAGCCAGATCATGAGCCTGTTTATGCAGCGCCGTTTCCAGCATGCGCTGATTGCCGCCAGTTTTTACCGCTACATTTTCAAGGGCTCACACCAGAACCTGGAAGTGGGCAAAAAGGAGCTCGCCTCCTTCCTCCCCTCGACCGATCTCGCCCTCACCGTTGAGACCATTGAGTTTTTATCTCGGGAAGCGATTAACGACGTCAACAGCGGCATGGCTGCCGTGGGGGCCAACTATGACGGCAATCGCAAGATGGCCGCTCTGGAACGACTGCAGGAGACCTTTTTCCTTGGTGAGTACCTCCCCACGGTCACCCAGTTTGAACCGGCGCGTAAAGACGCCTTGCTGACGCTGTACCGCAAAGTGGACGAGGCGCGCAAACTCGCTGATCTAAAGGATTACGATGCGGTGATTCACCTCACCGATGAGATCGGCACGTTGACGGGCGACTTCCGGGCGGCCGAGGTCAACGCGGCGGTCCGCTCCGCCCAACGCATGAGTACGCTGGCGCTGAGTGCCGCCCAACAGGCCGCTGCCACTGGCGATTACAGTAAGGCCCAAGAGTTGGTGGAAAAGTCGGCCCAGCTCTGGCCGCTGAACCCTTCGATTAAGAATTACAGCGAAAACATGGCCTCTCAGGCCGACATGGGCACTCAGGCTGGCGTGGTTTTTGACGATGCGTTCAAGCGCGATGATTACCGCCGGATTTACGAGCGCCGAGCCGAGCTCGCCGCTGCATTCCTCAATGATAACATTCGCGGTCCCCAGTTGAAGGCCGTGATTGACCGGATGGCCCGCGTGGAAATTTATCTCGCTCAGACCGAGGAACTGTTGGCGCAAAACAACGCGTTTTCCGCCTGGGAAGCGCTCACGGCCGCCACCGCTTTTGCCCCCAACGATGTCATCCTCAATCAGCGCATGGCCCAACTGGCACCGCGGGTGGCCGAGTTTGTGGGCCGCCTCGATCAGGCCAAGCGCTACGAGTCCGATCAACGGTTTGCGGCCAGCCTGACGCAATACCTCGCCGCACAAGATATTCACCCGGCCAGTCAACTGGCGCGCACCGGCTTGGCTCGGGTGAGCGAGTCGATCATGACCCAGCTTTCCGTCGAGGTGCCAACCCCGGTCTTGAAGTGAGGCACCCGAACCTGGCGCCTTTTGCTGATTTTCAACCCCCAACAAATTATTAAGACTGAAGTTACGTCTTGCCGATGCTTCCCCGCCTAGTCGAATTAGGCATTCTCAGTTTTCTCGTTGAGACGCGGCAGTTTCCGAATACCCCGTTAATCCGTTACCCCCATGATTAAAATAGACGCCTACGATCTTGCCACCTATGTGAAGGCACAACGCGGTGGCCCCCTGCTCACGATCCTCGATGAGGTGCGTGACTTAGTCTTCATCAAGGATGTCGACGGCCGATTCCTTTTTAGTAATCGGGCTCACCTTGCCCATATGGGGCGGACCGAGGAAGAGTTAGCCGGGAAAACCGATTTCGACTTTTTCCCGGCACGCTTGGCCGAGGCGTTTTATTCCGCCGAGACGCACATGTTTGAAACGTTGACCCCGGTAATCCGCTTGCAGGAATCGGTCGATGCCAAAGGGCAAAAGTTTTATTCCACGGCCATCAAGATGCTCATCTGTGATCAGCGCGGTAATGTCCTTGGGCTGATCGGCACGGTGCACCGCATTGCCGTCGATAGTAAATTCGACGTGGAGCAATCCAAGGCGCACATCCTTTCGGTTTTGCGCTTCCAACCGGGGATCACTCCCAGTCAGATGCAAGCCTTCGAGGCCTCGCTGCCGAAGGTTTTGGAAAGCCACTGAGCCGGCCCTCGTTCGCGGCCACAAAAAAACGACCTCCGTTTGGAAGGTCGTTTTTTTTGTGCCTTAAGCGAAGCGGTTGGCTTATTCGGCAACGGTGACGATGCGAATGCTCTCCACTTCGACGCGGTCGATCGGGGTGCTCTTTTCGCCGCCGCCGCCGTTGGTGGTGGCTACGGTGGCGATCTTCTCGAGGACGTCGTCACCAGCGACCAGCTGGCCGAAAGCGGTGTACTGCTTGTTCAGGAAGCTGGCGTCGCCATGGCAGATGAAAAATTGGCAACCGGCAGAGTCCGGGCTGGCCGAACGGGCCATGGAAATGACGCCGCGCACGTGGGCCTTGGCGTTGAACTCGGCTTTGACCTTGTAGCCAGGATCGCCGGTGCCGGGCATACCGCGGGCGCCCTTTTTGGTGTTGGGGCAGCCGCCTTGAATCATGAAGCCCTTAATGATGCGGTGAAACGCGGTGCCGTCGTAAAACTTCTCGTTGGCGAGTTTTTTGAAGTTTTCGACCGTCTTGGGTGCGACGTCTGGCCAGAAGGCGAGGGTCATTTCGCCGAGGGAGGTCTTGATAATGGCTTTTTCAGTGGGAGTGCTCATGGGAAAATTTCGAGCAAGTCGGCGGGGCTCCCGCAGAGCAAGCCAAACTGAGCCGTTGATTTTTGGAGTTTGGCCTTTGCGGGTTTGGGGTTTGAGTTGCCTGCCGATGCCCTATTTCGACCACAATGCCACCACCCCGCTCGCGCCGGTCGCCCGCGCCACGTGGTTACGGGCGCAGGATGAGGCCTGGCAGAACCCCTCGAGCCTGTATCGCGCTTCGGCGCAGGTGAAGATCCGGTTGGAGGCGGCCCGCGAGAAGTTCGCCATCCTGCTGGGCGATGCGGCTGAACGCTACGTGTTTACTTCGGGAGCAACCGAAGGGGCTAATCTCGTTTTGGCTCATTGGGCGCGGACGTTGCCTGCGGATACCTGGATCGGAATTAATCCAACCGAGCACCCTTGTGTGGTGGCCCCAGCGCTGGCCCTATTTGGTTCGCGTATCCGCTGGCTGACCGTGGACGCGGCCGGGGTGGTGAATGTGGAGGCACTGCGGCACGGCAATCAACTCGGTAACCAGGCCGGGCAGATCGCGGCGGTCGTGGTCATGGCGGCGAACAACGTGACCGGGGTTTTGCAGCCGTGGGGGCTCATCGCCGAGCTGTGCCAGAACGCCGGGGTTGCCTATTTGTGTGATGCTTCGCAGTGGCTGGGGAAACTGCCGGCGGGCGGAATCGGCGGGGGGGGATTCGTCATCGCCTCGGCGCATAAGTTTGGCGGCCCGAAAGGGGTGGGTTTACTCAAGTTGGCGCCCCAGTCCGAGGGGCTGCGCGGGCAACTCGGGGGCGGGCAGGAGCGCGGTCTGCGCGGGGGCACGGAGGATTTCCCCTCGATCGCGGCGATGGGAGCGGCCCTGGCCGAGGCCGAACAAAAGAAGGTTTTTATGGAAAGTGAGCGCCTGCGCTGGCGCGATGACTTTGAGCGTGAGCTCACGGCTGCCGTGCCCGGCGTCCGCGTGGTGGCGGCCGATGCCGACCGGCTGTGGAACACCGTGGCCCTGATCATGCCTTTTGCGGAGAATACCCGCTGGGTACCCCGTCTGGATAAGCGCGGATTTCAGGTTGCGACCGGCGCGGCCTGCTCCAGCGGCCAAGCCGGTTCATCGGCGGTTGTGTCGGCGTTGGGTTTCGACGTGGAAACGGCGCGCCGGGCGGTGCGGGTCAGCTCGGGGTGGGACACCACGGCGGACGACTGGAGGGGGTTGACCGCCGCTTTTGCCGCGGTCGCGGAGGAGGTCCGTTCTTAGCTGATTCGAGGTTTTTCAGCCTTTGCAAAGGCATCCCTTGGCAAGCGTCCCGCTTTGTGCACCATTGCCATTTATGTTCGTAGACGAGTGTGTAATTAAAGTTCAAGCCGGTGACGGCGGTCGTGGAGCCGTGAGCTTCCGCCGCGAAAAATATGAGCCGTGGGGTGGTCCCAACGGTGGCGACGGCGGGCGCGGCGGTGACGTCGTGCTGCTGGGCGACGATGACACCAACAACCTCATCGACTACAAATACAAGCCGCACTGGAACGCCAAGATCGGCGAGCATGGCCAGGGCGCCGACTGTAACGGTAAAGAGGGTGAGTCCTGCATTTTGCGCCTGCCGCTGGGAACCGTCGTGATCGACGAGGAAACCGGTAAGGCCGTGGCCGAATTGATAGAGGACGGCCAGCGCATCGTACTGTGCAAGGGCGGCAACGGCGGCTGGGGCAATACTCATTTCAAGACGGCGACCAATCGGGCTCCCAAGCGGGCCAACGCCGGCCAAGAAGGGGAAATCGGTAAGTTCCGCCTCGTCCTTAAGAGCATCGCCGACATCGGTCTGGTGGGCTTCCCCAATGCCGGTAAGTCGTCGCTGACCACCCGCATCACCAAAGCCCGCCCGAAGACTGCGGCCTATCCCTTCACCACTCTGCACCCGCAGATCGGCGTCATCGAGTATCCGAAGTCCTACGACCGATTGCTGCTGGCCGACGTGCCCGGGTTGATCGAGGGGGCGAGCGAAAACCGCGGCCTCGGCCACCGTTTTTTACGCCACATCGAGCGGTGCACGCTGCTCATGTTCCTTATCGACATGGCCGGCACCGATAACCGCGACCCCCGCGAGGATTATAAGACCTTGGTCAATGAGTTGAAACTCTACGATAAAACCCTGCTCAAAAAGCCCCGCGTGGTGGTGGCCAATAAGATGGACGTCGAGGGCTCGGCGGCGAATCTCAAGAAATTCAAGACCCGCCACAAGGTGGACATCGTGCAGATCTCCTGCGCCACCGGGGATGGACTCGAAGAGTTGACCGAAGCGCTGCGCAAGCGGGTGATCAAAAACGGCGGAACACCCCGCCTCATTAAAAAAACCGCCTGAGGCGGTCTTTACGCGGTATGATCATGACCCCCGAGAGTCGGCCCTTGTTGATGCGGGCGAATCGCCTTTTGGGCGCCAGCCTGGTCGAGGCCAACTTGATCAAAATCGAGAGTCTGGAGGCCGCCAACGAGCGACTGCTCGAGTTGATAGCCACGGGTGACTATCGCAAAAGTTCCGTACTGGCCATTCTCGCCTATGAACTGCAGGTGGTGCATGAGGCGGATGTATTGCAACATGTGATGGACGAACTGGGGGTCGGGATCGTCGATTTACGTGCCTACGATGTGCCTGAAGACCTGCGTGCCACCACGGACCTGAACGCGTGTTGGGCGACTTGGACCATTCCATTCGACCATGAAGAAGGGGTTTATTTTGTGGCCACCGCCTACTACTTGAGTCCGGCCGTGCGGACCTACTGGGAAAAGCAACTGGGCGGACCGGTGGTGTGGTATTGCAGCAATCTAGAGATCATCGCCGATTATATAGAGAAGCTTGAGGCCTCCCGCGCCCCGACTCCAGTCGCGCCCGCCAAATAATTCCTTATGCCCCTCGGAAAAATCCAGACCCAGATCGTCGCCAAGCTCGCGGCGATGTCGCGTCTCACCGACGAGCAGGTGCAGGCGCTGGTCAACCATCCGGCCGACCTCAATGGGGACGCCCTTGATAAACTGCTCACCGAAGAATATCGGATTACCGCGTTCCAGATTTTTGTGGCTCGTGCCAAGGCCGTTAATATCGCGCCGTTTAACGTGTCGCGCTGGAAAGTGACCCCGCAAACCTTCGAGCGTATCTCCCAAGAGTTTTGCCAAGAACACCTCGTGCTGCCGGTCGGTCAGGTTGGCGACATTCTTTTGGTGGCGTTCGCCAATCCCTTCGAGGTCAACATCCCGGTTAAAATCCAGGAGATGACCGGGATGAAGGTGGCACGTCTGTTGGGACGTGAAAAGGACATCAAGGACAAGTTCGCCAAGGAAACCCAAGGCTCGGTCGGCTTCGAGGACGTGGTCCAGCAGATCGGCGCCGAGTTTGGGACTTCGTCCGAAGCCGTCGAGGTGGATAACGTCACCGAGGATTCCGGCCCGATCATCCAATTATCTAACCGCATCATTGAGGACGCCTATTATCTGGGCACGTCCGACATCCATATTGAGCCTCAGGAAAAAGAGGTGATCGTTCGTTACCGCATCGACGGTATTTGTAAGGAAAAGCTGCGTTTGCCCGGTAAGGTCGGGCCAGCGCTCGTGGCCCGCCTCAAGATCATGTGCAACCTCGATATCGCCGAGCGCCGTCTGCCCCAGGACGGCCGTATCGTCTTCAAGCAGTTCACCAAAAAGGGCGTCGACATCGATTTGCGTGTTTCCACCGCGCCCCTCAACCACGGTGAGGGCGTGGTCATGCGTATTCTCGACAAGCAGAAGTCCACCCTGCCGATGACCGCCTTGGGTTTCTCCGAGGAAAACCTGCGCAAGTACCGTGAGGTCATCCAGCAACCCTACGGCATGATTTTGCACTGCGGGCCCACCGGCTCGGGCAAATCGATGACGCTCTACTCCGCGCTCAACGAGATCAACTCGCCCGAGTTGGTGATCCGCACCGCCGAGGACCCGATCGAATACACCTTGGCCGGCATCAATCAGATGCAGATGCACAAGCAAATCGGGCTGACCTTCGCCAGCGCCCTGCGAGCTTTTTTGCGCCAAGACCCCGACATCATCCTCGTGGGTGAAATCCGCGACAAGGAGACGGCCAACATCGCCGTTGAGGCCGCGCTCACCGGCCATTTGCTCATTTCCACGCTTCACACCAACGATGCGCCGAGCACGGTGGCGCGTATGACGGACATGGGCATTGAGCCCTTCATGATCTCGTCCTCGTTGCTTTGCGTTTGCGCGCAGCGCCTGATCCGCCGGGCCTGCAAAACCTGCAAGGTCCAAACCGAGCCGACCCCGCGTGAGAAGGAGATTTTAGAGAAGGCGCTTGGCTGGAGCGGTCCGATTTGCAAAGCCGCACCCAAGGGGTGCCCAAAGTGCGGCGGGTCCGGCTACAAGGGCCGCGTCGGTATCCACGAGTTGATGATCACGACCGAGGAACTCATCGAGGGCATCAACAAGGGGTTTGAAACTGCGGAGCTGAAGAAAATTTGTATGCGGGCCGGGATGAAAACCCTCCATCAAGACTCGATGCTTAAGGTTAAGGAAGGCCTGACCACCATGGAGGAGGCCATTGCCAACGTTCCGCTCGATCTTTGATTTTACCACCCATGAACCGATTGTTTGCTCTGCTGATTTGCTTGGTCGTTGCCCTTGGCTCGGGCTGTTCGAAGAAAAACAAGGAGGTGCCCGCGGCCACCAAGGCGGAGGCGGCGATGCTGGCGAGCGAAGCCCAGTTCGCGATGCAGATCCGCGAGTTTTCCCGGGCCGAAGAGCTGCTGCAGAGGGCTCTCAAACTGCGTGAGGACATGCCCGAGTATTGGGTCACTCTCGGCATGGCCCGGCGTAAGCAGGATAACAAGGACGGTGCCCGCAAAGCCTACAAAAACGCCCTTGGCCTGCATGCCGATCGCTACAAAGAGGGTCACCAGCCTGAAGAGCTCGCCCAGCAGGCCTTCGTACTCGCTCTGCTCGGGCGGGCCGACGAGGCGTTCGCTCTTTTAAATCAGGGACTCAAAGACCACCCGAATAATCCGGTCATGCAGAAAATGGCGGATCCGCGTGGCCTGCCGCGCACCTTCAAAACCGAGGAATT